>JBGATE010000155.1:0-6897 GCA_044229375.1 Chitinophagaceae bacterium | reverse complement strand
ATCTCCCTTTTCAACCAACTGGCGGAGATCAACCATAGCGAATGCGTGTTTGCCAGCAATACCTCATCGCTTTCGGTCACATCGATCGCTGAAAATATACAGCGCCCGGAAAGGGTGATCGGAATGCATTTTTTCAATCCTGCGACGATCATGAAACTGGTGGAAGTGGTCAATACTCCCTTTACAAATAAAGAAACAACTGATACGGTTGTACAACTGGCCAGGGCGATGGGGAAGGTGGCGGTGCTGTGCCTGGATTCCCCGGGTTTTATTGTGAACCGGGTGGCCCGGCCATATTATATTGAATCGCTGCGACTGACAGAAGACCAGCTGGCGACCCCCGCTTCCATCGACCGGATCATGGAAGCCGGCGGATTCAGGATGGGCCCTTTCCGGCTGATGGACCTGATCGGGAACGACATCAACTACGCCGTCAGTTGTTCGGTGTATGAACAACTGAATAACCCGGAGCGGTTAAAGCCTTCTTATATCCAGAAAGAAAAAGTGGAATCCGGTCACCTGGGACGCAAATCAAAAAAAGGCTATTATGATTATGAATAAAACTGCGTACTTCGTATTTCATCAACCTGATCCCGGATGGTCCTTGTAACAGGCGGTACCGGTTTTCTCGGGGCTTATATCATCCAAGAACTGATCGGACAAGGTTATCCTGTCCGGGCGATCCGTCGTTCCCCAAAACTACCCGGGTTTATTTCGCCCGAATTATTGAATAAAGCCGAGTGGGTGGAGGGCGATGTGCTGGACGTAGTAGCCCTGCAGGACGCAATGGAGGGCGTAGACAATGTTATTCATTCTGCTGCCGTTGTGTCGTTTGTAAAAAAGGATCGCAGGGATATGTACCAGGTCAATGTGGAGGGCACGGCCAACGTGGTGAATATGGCGCTGGAAAAAAAGGTGAAGCGTTTTATTCATATCAGTTCGGTTGCTGCATTGGGAAGAACTGCAGGCGGCGGACATGTGAACGAGGAAAAAAAATGGGAAGAGAGCAAGGTGAATACCCATTATGCCAAAAGTAAATTCAAGGCCGAACTGGAAGTATGGCGGGGGATCAGCGAAGGACTGGAAGCGGTCATCCTGAATCCAAGTACCATTTTGGGTTACGGCGACTGGGAAAGCGGCAGCAGCGCGATCTTCAGGAATATTCATAAGGGCGTAGGCTGGTATACCCCGGGGATCAACGGTTTTGTGGATGTGGAAGATGTGGCGAGGGTTACCCGGCTGATGCTGGAAAGCGGAATAACAGAGGAGCGGTTTATCGTAAATGGAGATACCTGGCCCTTCCGGAAACTGCAGGAAACGATCGCCGGACAATTCGGGAAAAAGAAACCTGAAAGGGAAGCCACTCCCCTTTTACTCAATATTGCCTGGCGGGTTGAAAAACTGAAATCAATGTTTACGGGTGAAAAACCCCTGCTTACAAAAGAAAGCGCCAGGGTGGCCGTCAGCAAGACCTGGTTCGAAAACGATAAATTACTGAGGGCCCTCCCGGGCTTCTCCTTTACCCCGCTGGAAGAAACCATTAAAAAAGCCTGTGAAAAATACCCGGCTCCGGCCCACTAATTGCAACCATTGTTCTTTGCTCAGTATCTTTATCCGTAATCTTAATCTATGCTGAAACTTCGTAGTATCCTCCTGTTTATTGTAACGGGTCTCTCGTTTACAGTCAATGCCCAGTTTGTGGTCACCGGTACCGTACTGGATTCAGCTTCCCGCGAACCCCTGGCCGCTGCCTCCGTATTCTGCCAGAACACAACGCTCGGAACGGCCACCAACAAACTGGGCGAGTTCTCCCTGAACCTGAAATCCGGTGGCTATGACCTGATCTTCAGCTATACCGGTTACCTGACCCAAACGATCCGTGTCACCGAAAATAATAAAATGGAGATCCTGCTGATCAAAGAAGAGAAAAACATGGGCGAAGTGGTCTTAAGAAACACTTTTGAAGTAACAGACGGGCTTGTCAAGTACGGAGATTTCTTCCTCTCCAATTTTATCGGCTCAACGCCCAATGCGGCCAAATGTACACTGCAAAACCCCGAAGCACTGAAATTCTATTTCTATAAAAAGAGCAACCGCCTGAAGGTGCTGGCCACCGAACCGCTGAAGATCATGAATGAAGCGATGGGTTACCGGCTGGATTACCAGCTCGACTCATTTGTTTACTATTATGGAAGCAACAGCAGTATTTACCGGGGTTATTGCCTGTTTTCTGAAATGGAAGGATCGGACAGTATGAAGACCGCCTGGAGCGGAGCCAGGAAGAAAGCGTACCTGGGCTCCAAACTGCATTTTATGAGGAGCTATTACGACAGTACGCTCGCGGAAGACGGCTGGATCATCGACCTGCTGGATGAAAATAATGACAGGAAATTCAATAAGGTGACAGATCCCTATGACACCCTTTATTACGGCGCGCTGGACAGCACTATGCAGATCGAGATCTGGTACCCGCGCAAGATCAGTATCACCTACACTCCAAGGCGACCGGAGCCGGAGTACCTGAAAAAGATGCACCTCCCTAAAAATGTACAATACCTGATCTCCTATATCGACCTGAAAGATGGCATTGCCATCATGGAAAACGGGTATTATTATGACCAGAAAGATTGGGTGAACCAGGGGTACTGGAGCTGGAAGAATTTGGCGGATCTTTTGCCCTATGATTACTCTCCCGATTAAGTGTTAATTAGTTAATTGGTTGATTGGTTAAATAGGCATTACAGTACCTAATTTTCCTTTTGGAATCGCTAATTCTCTTGAGAAGGAAAAACACTTCATGTATTACGTGAGTTTTGTATTCAATAGGAATCTTTGAACTAAGGGCCCAATTAACCAATTAACCAATCAACCAATTAACTAATTAACCACTTACCCCCTTCATCACCTTGTCCCAAAGCTGCGGTATCCTTTTGATCCACACCAGGTCTTTTTGCACTACCCTCGCATCCTGGGCTGGCGCGCCCCAGTAGGTCTTATTCCCTTCCAGGTCACCGGAAACACCCGTACGTGCCAGCAACACGGCATTTTCCCCGATCGTTAATGTCTTATTGATAATGGCGCCGCCCCAGATGATCACATTGTCCTTAATGGTCGTACATCCCCCTACCAGCACATTGGCTGCAAAAAGACAGTTCCTGCCGATCACGGTATCATGACCAATATGGATCATATTGTCAAACTTGGTCCCCGCCCCGATCACCGTATCATGCGTTACCCCGCGGTCGATGGTGCAATTGGCCCCGATCTCCGCACCGTTCTCAATGATCACCCGGCCGCAGCTGTCCATTCTTTTGTAATGAAACTCCCGGCTGGTCTTCTTATTATAATAAAATGCATCGCTCCCGATCACGGTACCGGCCTGGATGATCACCTCATCCCCCAACCGGCAATGGTCCAGGATGGTTACGTGGGGATGAATGACGCTGTTCCTGCCGATGGTTACATGGTTACCGATATAGGCACCGGGCATAACGATGGTGCCTTCGCCGATCGTGGCCGTTGCGCTGATCATTTGCATAGACGGGGAAAAGGGACGGTACTGCTTCACGATCTTCAGGTAGGCCTCAAACGGTTCTTCCACCAGGAGCAGGGCCTTTCCTTCCGGCACTTCCGTTGCTTTATTGATGATAATGAAACTGGCCGCCGAACGGATACAGGTATCATAATACTTCGGGTGATCCACGAATACCAGGTCGCCTTTTTCCACTTTATGTATCTCGTTGATACCGGTGACCCATCCTTCCTGATTGCCGATCACCTCGGCGCCGATCAACTGAGCGATGGTTGTAACCGGAACTGGATTCTCAAAATGCATACGGTAAGTTTTACGGTTGATATCAATATTGCCGCGGCCATCCCTGCCGGACCGGCACAAAGGTAACGTGCTGCTTCATGGCCGCTGCGCATGAAAATTGCCTTTTGAAGGGATAAAGGAGACATTTCCCTTTATTTACTGAAAAATATTTTCGGGGCCGATGCCGCACTGCAAACCATGTTATTGAGAAACAGGGATCATCCGCTTTTAAAAAATCAAAAAAGATAACCACCTGCCATAAAAAAATCATACTGATGAAACACAGGCGGAGCAAAGCTTTCATTGAACTGAAAAAAAACGGAATAGAAATAAAAAAGAAATGCACGACAGGAATAATTATTCAGTCCCGCATTTCCATCTCTAATAAACCCCGGTTTATCCACAAGAACATTTAAAATGTTAATAAAATATTTTGGAAATATTTTTTGGTTAATGAAAATTCTTTTTAATATTGTGTCGGGAAATTTATTTCCCGGTACTTACTAACCCATCCATATAAATGTCCCTCCCCGGTAAAAAGGGGGGGGATTTTTAATTCAGGGCCTTTCATCTTTCAATTCCTTCTTTCCGGAATCTTTTTGCTGTACCGGCCGGGCTGTTGCAGGAATAACAACCGGGCTTTAATCAATAAATAAAAATACCTTTACCCTTGTTTAAATAAATAGTTCATGCTTAAATCAATGACCGGTTTCGGAAGGGCTGAAAAAAATGTGGGTGATAAAACTTTCCTGGTGGACATCAAATCACTGAACGGAAAACAATTTGACCTGCAACTGAAGCTTCCTTCTATCCTAAAGCCTTTTGAATTTGATATCCGCCGCATGCTTTCGGAGCGGCTGGGACGCGGTACCGTTGATTGCACCATCAGCCTGAAAGACACGGGCAGCGCAAAACCCGTTACGATCAATACCGACCTCGCTAAATCCTATTACCAGCCCCTGGCCGAACTCTCAAAGGCGCTTAACCTCGACCCCTCCCATATCCTGAGCACGCTGGTCAAACTGCCCGAAGTGATCACCCCCAGCGGGGATACCCTGACAGACCCGGAATGGGCTGATTTTCAAAACGTATTGCTCAGCGCGATCGATGACCTGAACCTTCACCGGCGGGAGGAAGGAAAATCGCTCGAAGATGACCTGAAAAGCAGGATCACAAATATTTTACAGCAACAGGAGGAGGTCACCAAACTCGAACCGCTCCGGCAAACCAGGATCCGGGAAGGGATCACCCGGTTGCTGGAAGAAAATGTAGGCAAGGAAAACTATGACGGTAACCGGCTCGAACAGGAGCTTATTTATTATATAGAAAAGATCGATATCAGCGAAGAAACGGTGCGGCTGAAAAACCACTGCGATTATTTCAGGACCCTGCTGGAGGAAGACGCTGAGTCAAAAGGAAAAAAATTATCCTTTGTGCTCCAGGAGATCGGCCGCGAAATCAATACCACCGGTTCCAAGGCCTATGACTCCACCATCCAGAAATGCGTGGTGATGATGAAGGATGAATTGGAGAAAGCGAAGGAGCAGGTGCTGAATGTACTTTAAAGGCACAAGGTACAAGGTACAAGGTACAAGGCACAAGGTACAAGGCACAAGGTACAAGGCACAAGGTACAAGGCACAAGGTACAAGGCACGAGCTTGCCCTCCGTAGCGATAGCGAAGTAGGGGCACAAACTGCAGGGTCCAGGCACAAACCTTAAACATATCTTTACGGAATGAAGCGGATAAGAAAATTCTTATTGATCCTTATTTCCTCTTTGGTATGCCTTAGCGCCTGCCAGACTATTGACCTGTATGAAAAAACGGCTACTATTCCCGGTCATAGCTGGAAGAGCAGCTATAAGCCTTCCTTTACTTTTACCATTAAGGATACCTTGTCCGAGTACCAGCTTTTTATAACACTCCGTCACAGGGATAAGTACAATTACAACAACATCTACATCAATCTCAGCACCCGGCAACCCGGGGAGGACAGCGCCCGTTCAGCGAGGTATGACCTTAAACTCGGCGATGATGAGACCGGCTGGTCGGGAAGCGGTATGGATGATATCTATGAACATCGTATTCCCCTGACACCCGTAGGCATGCCTTTCCGCTTCCGCAAAGCGGGTGAATATACCTTTACCATTGAACAGGTGATGCGGGAAGACCCGCTGGAAAATGTGATGAATGTGGGACTCCGCATTGAGAAAAAACAACCCTGACCCATGCCTGACAGCAGCCGGATAAAATTGAAACGGGTAACCGTTATTTACTGGATGCTGCTGGTCTATATAATCGCGGCGCTGCTGTGGTGGTTCATTTCGCTGGAAAACCAAAACCGGGTGATGGCCAACCAGCAATATGCACTACTCAATGGCAGGAAACCAGGAATAAGTGCGGCGGCCTTTTCGGCTGAACAGTTGCGCATCGAAAAGGATTCCAAAAGAAATACGGCTAAGTATGTAGCGGAAGGCATCACCTTCCTGATCCTGATCCTCGTGGGTGCGGGCTTTGTGTACCGCTCGGTCCGCCGTCAGTTCAATTTGCAGCAGCAGCAGCAAAATTTCATGATGGCCGTGACCCATGAACTCAAAACACCCATTTCTGTGGCCCGGCTGAACCTGGAAACCCTCCAGAAATATAATCTTGAACCGGAAAAACAAAAAAAACTCATCCGCAATACGCTGGATGAAACAACCCGTCTCAATTTCCTGACCAATAATATCCTGATCGCATCACAACTGGAGGGCGGCCGGTATAATTCTTCCCGGGATGAACTTGACCTGTCTGACCTGCTGAAAGACTCCCTGCAGGATTTCCGGAACCGTTTTCCCGATCGCCATTTCAGGGAAGACATCGAACCTGATGCCGATATCAAAGGCGACCCTTTATTATTACAAATTATGATCAGCAACCTGGTGGAGAACGCGCTCAAATACTCCCCGAAGGAAGCGCCCGTATCCGCCGTTCTCCGGAAAAACCGGTCGGGTATTGCACTGCATATCACCGATGAGGGTCCCGGCATACCCGAAGAGGAAAAGAAAAAGATCTTTACCCGTTTCTACCGTATCGGAAATGAG
>JBGATE010000154.1:0-6954 GCA_044229375.1 Chitinophagaceae bacterium | reverse complement strand
GTATGGTGCAACCAGTTTGTCTATATCCTCGTTCCCGCTGATACGGAAGGCCTTGATCACCTCTACCTCGCTGCTCAGGTCCTCACACATTTCGGGACTCTCGTCACCGTGGAGCTGTACTACTTCCAGGCCATATTCGTCAATGGCATCCAGGACATCAATCATTTCAGGGTTGACAAAGACGCCTACTTTCTTCAGGTCAAAATCGGCTTTCTTCAGGTCTTTTTTTGAGATTTTGTCGCCGATATAACGGGGAGATTCTTTGTAAAAGATCAGGCCTGCAAAATCAATATCCAGCCCGTCGAGCTGCTGCAGTTGTTTCATTTCGGTAATGCCGCACACTTTTATATTCATCGTATTAGTTTTCGTGGTTAACCAATGGGCTTAAGCCCATTCATAAATTCATCAAATGCTTTCCCCGGCTCCTCCTCCTTCATAAATCTTTCCCCGATCAAAAATCCCCTGAAACCGGCATCCCTCAAAGTTAACATTGTGCCGGCTGAATCAATACCGCTCTCGGCGATAGCCGGCTTTCCTGAAGGTATCTTACGGATCAGATCCAGCGAAGTTTTGATATCCACTTCAAAGGTCTTCAGGTTGCGGTTGTTCACCCCCACCATGGTCACTTCCCTGCAAACATGACCCAGTTCCTGCTCATTATGAATTTCCAAAATCGACTCAAGACCGATACTCCCTGCATAAACGGCGAATTCTTTGACTTCCGCCGGTGTAAGACAGGAAGCGATCAGCAGGATCACATCCGCCCCGAAGGCTTTGGCCTCAGCTATCTGCCATTTATCGATAATAAAATCCTTGCGCAGCACAGGGATATCTGTAAGAACCTTGGTTTGTATCAGGTCATCCAGGTCACCGCCAAAAAAGCCGGCATCCGTAAGAACGGAGACTCCCGCTGCGCTTTTATTATAAGCGCTTACCACCGGTTCCACTTCGAGCTCTTTTGTTTTGAACCAGCCCTTACTCGGACTTTTTCTTTTGAACTCCGCGATGATACCGTTGCTTCCGGGCAACAAGAGACTTTGCACCAGGGAACGGTTTCTTATCTGCCAGAAAAAGCCATCTTTCTCAAAACGCTCTATCGGGCTTTTCAGTTTTAAGGGTTCTATTTCCTTCCGCTTGGCCGCCACTATTGTTTCTAATATATCCATGTCATTTCGAATCACTAAAGAAATTTCAAATTACCCGGTCTTGTCATTACTGCAAACTCATCAATCGCATTAAACACATATTTGCCTTTCCGCTCTCCAGGCTCTCCACTGCCGCGTTGTATGCGCCGTCATATTCCCTGTATTTCCCCGTACTGAACAAAGCCATTGCCGCATTGGCCAGCACCACGGCATGCTGCGCCCAGGTACCTTCCCCTTTCAGTATCCTTGCAAAGATCCCTGCCGCTTCTTCCACACTGTTACCCCCGCTGATATCCTGCGCCGAAACCATTCTTTTTCCCAATTGTTCCGGTGTCATGATCCTCTCCCCTTCCTGATCGATGACCCTGGTGTCATTGGTCAGTGAGATCTCATCATAGCCATCGAGGCTGTGAATGATCGTAAACGGTTTTCCCGACTGCTGCAGCAAATAATTATAGATCCGCGCCATTTCCGGGCTGTACACCCCTACCAGCTGGAAAGACGGGTTTGCCGGATTCGCCATCGGCCCCAGCATATTGAAAAAGGTACGCATGGCCAGGTTTTTCCGGATAGGCCCGACTGTTTTGAGCGCCGGGTGAAACAGCGGCGCATGAAGAAAACAGATATTGGCCTCTTCCAGCTCCCTTTTTAATTTATCATTCTCCCTTTTGAATTGATACCCCAGTTGCTCCATCACATTACTTGCACCGCTGATGGAGGAAGCACCATAATTACCATGTTTTGCCACTTTTTGTCCCGTCCCCGCCACAATAAAACTGGCCAGGGTGGAAATATTAAACGTATTCTTTCCATCTCCGCCCGTGCCCACGATATCGATCGTCTCATATCCGCCCAGGTCAACTTTTACCGATAACTCCAGCAACGCATCCCTGAATCCCTGTAATTCTTCAATGGTAATGCTGCGCATCAGGTACACGGTCATAAAAGCAGTTACCTCATGCTCGTTATATGCAGCTTTTCCGATATTCACAAGGACATCCCTCGCGGCATCCCGGCTTAACGTTTTATGCTCAAATAAATATTGAAGTATCTTTTTCATACTCCTGTCCCCTAAATGGGAAAGTAGTTTTGTAATATTATTTTATCCTCTGAATCCTTACTCCTGGTAGATATAAGAAATCCCCGGATCCTTTTCACTTTAGCTCTTATCAAGGTCCCGGTTGCTACGGGATCCAGGGTTTAGCCAATTCCTTAAAATCTCTTCTCCCAGGGGGGTTAAAACACTTTCCGGATGGAACTGCACCCCCTTCACATCATATCTTTTATGCTGCAGGGCCATGATATAACCATTCTCATCCCGGGCCGTGACTTCCAGCTCTTCCGGGAAATCTTCATCCGACACGATCCAGCTATGGTATCGTCCCACTTCGAACTTTTGAGGAAGCCCCGTAAAAAGTGAGCTCCCGACTCCCGACTGCGCTAAGGCTTCGCCGGGCAGGCCTGGCTCCCGGCTCCCGACTGATATCTCCGTCGCAACCCCATGATAAACCGCACTCAGATTCACCAGTTTCCCTCCAAAAGCCTGCCCGATGGCCTGGTGACCTAAACAAACGCCCAGGATGGATTTTGTTGGCGCGTATTCCCGGATCAACGGAAGCAACAAACCCGCTTCCTCAGGAATTCCCGGCCCGGGTGAGAGTATTATTTTATCAAACTCTTTCACTTTTTCCAGGGCCACCTGGTCATTACGGTATACCTCCACTTTGGTATGCGTGATCTTCTCTACCAGGTGGACCAGGTTGTAAGTGAAAGAATCGTAATTATCAAAAACGAGGATCTTCATAACGTTTTTTTGAACCACACAGGACATAGACTAATATAAACCTGCTTTTTTTTATTGTACCTGTTTTCATTTTATTGTTTCTGCTACCTGGATTGCTTTCTTAAGCGCTCCCAGTTTATTATTCACTTCCTGCAATTCGCTCTCTGGTTTACTGGCCGCCACCACCCCGGCCCCTGCCTGGAAGATCAGCGTATTAAACTGACTCAGGAAGGTCCGTATCATGATGGCATGATTAAAACTGCCGTCAAAACCTGCGAAACCGATCGCACCTCCATAATATCCCCGCGATGTGGGCTCATACGTATCGATCAATTCCATCGCCCGGAACTTGGGCGCGCCGCTCAAGGTACCGGCCGGGAAGGTTTTGGCCAGCAATTCAAACGGGTTCGTCCCGGGTTTCAGCTTCCCCGTTACTTCGCTCACTAAATGTATGACATGCGAGAAATACTGTACCTGGCGGTAATGGGTTACGGCCACTTCCTCACAAACCCGGCTCAGGTCGTTCCGGGCCAGGTCCACCAGCATCACATGCTCGGCATTTTCTTTCGGGTCGTTTAACAATCTTTCTGCCGCCGCTTTATCGGCATCGTCATCCCCGGTCCTTATAAAAGTGCCCGCGATCGGATGCAACACCGCTTTATTATCCCGGATCTGCAACTGCGCTTCCGGCGATGAACCCATCAGTTTATAATCTCCGTAATCAAAGAAAAACAAATAGGGTGATGGATTGATGCTCCGAAGCGCCCTGTACACATTGAACTCATCGCCGGCGAAGGGTTGCCGAAACCTGATTCGACGACTCATCTCCTGTTGCAGCAAAGGGATAGACCGGCACATCCTTGCTTTTGATCAGTGATTCCAGGGCAGTTACGTCACACTCAATTCCCTCTAATTTATTTTCGCAGATAAACAGTTCATCCCTGAAATGATTGATAGCGATCACGTACTGGTACAGACGGTACCGAAGCACCCCAACCCCCCGAAGGGGCCTTTTGGAGAGTTTCACTGATTCAAACAATTGAACCGCATCATAAGACGTATATCCGAATAAACCCTGTGCAAATTTTCCTTCCCTTACATTGGGTGTCTTAGCATCGAACTTTTGCATGAAATCCCATAACAACCCGGGGATACTGTCAGAAGCCTTGACCGCTGCCTTCTCTGTTTTCCGCCCCGGAATTTTAAATTCAATTTTATTTTCATTGGTGATCTCAATCCCCCCAATGGCATTGACGCCAATAAACGACCAGCTGTTCTCCGCGGAATGGTGATCCGTGCTTTCCAGCAATATCGTATCCCGGTACCGGTCACGCAGCCGCAGGTATATTCCCACCGGCGTAAATACATCGGCCAGAATTTTTTTACAGGTAGTATTTATTTCAATTCGTTTCATTTCCCAATCATTAACCCGCATCCTGTGATCCTATCCTATCCTGCCCAAACCTGGCCTCTTTAGGGGTTGGAGGCTGGGATGGATACAAAAAAGCCCCGAACATTGCCGGGGCCTGGATATTATCAAACAAATAATACAGTTATGACATTACAGCCCCGTTCGAGTTGCAGGCCACCACCATGTATTATTGTATCGCTTTTTCATTACCTTACAAATATAGAAGCAAAAACAGGAATGCCAAATTCTTTTTCAATTAATTACCAAATTCTGACACATGCTGATTCAACATAAACACTCAGGCACCAAAGGGATGTTCTTTGTACAGCAGGACGGAAATATCCTGGCCGAAATGGTCTATACCATGCCTTCCTCCGATAAAATGATCATCGAACATACGGAAGTGGGTGAAGAACTGAGAGGACAGAATGTGGGATACCTGCTGGTACAAACAGCGGTGGACTATGCCCGCACCCATCAACTTAAAATCATTCCCCTCTGCCCTTATGCCAATTCCGTGTTTAAGAAAAAACCTGAATTTGCCGATGTACTTTATACAGCATAATATGAAAAAAATATTCAGTTTATCTGTTCTTGGCTTTTTTCTGAATTGCGGTTATGCCCAGCCAACCGATCAATTCATTCTGCTGAAACCCGACCGGGTCTTTGATGGGACCCATATGCAAACAGGATGGGTGGTACTGGTAAAAAATAACATCATCGAACAGGCAGGTCCGATGAGTTTTAAGCTACCGGCAGGCTCGCAGGTGATCGAACTGAAAGGTTCCACTCTTCTTCCGGGACTGATAGAGGGACATTCCCATTTATTCCTGCATCCTTATAATGAAACATCCTGGGACGACCAGGTACTGAAAGAATCAAGAGCCGAAAGAACGGCCAGGGCCGCGAACCACGCGAAGGCAACATTAATGGCCGGGTTCACCACCGTCAGGGACCTCGGTACAGAGGGAGCCATGTATGATGATGCCGGTCTGAAAAGGGCCATTGAAAAAGGAGTGATCCCCGGACCACGGATGATCGTCGCAACCAGGGCCATTGTTGCAAAAGGCAGCTACGGACCCAAAAGCGAAAACCCTGATCTGGACCTGCCACAAGGTGCTGAAGAAGTTGCCGGACTGGAGGAACTGAGCAAGGCCATTCGTTCACAGATCGGTCATGGCGCCGACCTGATAAAAGTATATGCCGATTACCGTTACGGTCCGAATGGTGAAACTCAACCCACGTTCAGTGATATTGAATTAGGCTGGCTGGTGGGCAATACCGTCAGCAGCGGAAGAAAAGCGGTTGCCCATGCCAGCAGCCCGGAAGGAATGAAAAGAGCAATCAATGCCGGCATTTCCACTATCGAGCACGGCGATAACGGCACCGAAGAAGTTTTTAAGCTGATGAAGGAAAAAGGAGTGGCGCTTTGTCCTACCCTTGCCGCCGGAGAGGCCTTGGAACAATACCGCGGATGGGAAAAAGGAACCGGTCCCGAACCAGCCCGGATAACCGCAAAGAAAAAATCCTTTCAAATGGCTTTACAAGCCGGCGTAACCATTTGCATGGGAGGCGATGCGGGGGTTTACACCCATGGTACTAACGCCCGGGAACTGGAACTGATGGTGGAATACGGGATGAAACCCATTGAGGTATTAAGGTCCGCTACCTCCGTGAATGCAGATGTATTTGGATATGCGGATAAAATCGGCAGGATACAAAAAGGACTTTTGGCAGATATCATTGCCGTGGAAGGTGACCCTGCCACCGATATAAAGACAACACGAAAGGTAAAACTGGTCATGAAGAACGGGAAGATCTGTAAACAATAAGAAATCCTTCTTCCCGGATTTCTCCATATTCGGCTCGCTTCATCCTGCTTATATAAATGGCGGGGTCTGCCCATCCTTTCTTAACTTAGAAGGACTAAATACGCGAATATGAAATTCAGTAAAGCTGCCTTCTGCCTTGTCTTTCTTCTTATAATTTTTTCGGCAACGAACCATGCCCAGGATGATGTTTCTTATAAACTTCCTCCGAAAGATATTGCCGATATGCTTTTGGCCAAACCGGCCCCGGGTGTAAGCATTGACGACAAGGGAGAATGGATGCTGCTCATGGAGAGCAGCAGTTATCCCTCTGTGGAAGAACTGGCCCGCCCGGAACTGAAGATCGCCGGCCTGCGTATCAACCCGGCCAATTTTGCCCCCAGCCGGCAAAATTTCATCAATAACCTTTACCTGAAACACATCGGTTCGGGAAAGGAAATGAAAATATCAGGACTTCCTTCTCCTTTGTATGCATCGGCGATCAACTGGAGCCCGGATGATAAGAAGATCGCTTTTACCCATACTACACCCGGCCGTGTTGACCTTTATGTGATCGATGTGGCCAGTCAAAAAGCGGTGAAAATAAATAAGTCGGCGCTAAACACTATCGGAGGCGGCATTTCCTGGTATGATAATAATAGTATTATTTACCGGGCCGTGATAAAACCAGCATCGGCTGCGCCTCCAAAACCCTCTGTACCCAAGGGTCCCACCGTGCAGGAAAATTATGGCAAGGCCTCTCCCCGCCCCACTTTCCAGGATCTTATCAGGAGCCCCTATGACGAA
>JBGATE010000153.1:2891-6957 GCA_044229375.1 Chitinophagaceae bacterium | reverse complement strand
AACAGCAAATAGTAGGGAACCCCGTAATTTATTTTGTACAGCATGTCGCGTATTTCAAAATTATAACCGGCCATTACTTTCTTTTCCACTGGGAACGGGAATTTTACCAGGAACCTGGCATCCGGGGAGGCAAACAAACCAAGACCCTCCTGGTTATGTGTGAAATCAATGGATTCATACAACTCATGCAGGTTGCTGATCACGGGTTTAATATTGTCATCGCCATACTTATACTCCAGCAGGTCAGCCGCTTGTGCTATCGCTTTTTTTAATTCTGTTATATCACCCCGCCGTTCGGGGGACAGCCGGTGTGTTGGAACGATCACTGACGCGCAAATCTTTCCTTTTTCTTTCTGGAGATCCACCAGGTCCTCTCCCAATAGTTTTTCACTGGTCATAATGGGTTGTTTTTATTTATTTAAAGGTACCGGTATTAGCGAACCCTCATGGATGACGGCTCTCAAACCCCGGCATGATAGCAGTCACACTTCCGGGGATTATGCTGTGATAACCGGGCATACATTATTTGCAGAAGAAATGTTGAAAACAACGGAACTTGCAAAACTTTCCGGGAATGCGCTGAAAGTGATTGAAAGACTTTATCTCTTATGGGTTAAATAGGGGGTGATCAATTAGATCCGGGTGAATTTTGATGAATGTCAGGGAAGATGGTAATCAGTATCATTGCTGGGGGTAGTGAATTTAAATAACTTACTTATTCATTTTAAATGCATTGCCATGTTACACACACTTCCGTTCAATGAACATGTGGCTGAATACGAGGCCTGGTTTCAAAAATACCCTTTTGTATTTCAAAGCGAGGTGGAGGCCATCCGGGAGCTGTTACCGGAAGGGGATCATCTCCGTGGTATCGAGGTTGGGCTGGGTACAGGTAGATTTTCAGCAGCGCTTGGATTGAAAGAGGGCGTTGAGCCCGCCCCCGGGATGCGGGAGCTGGCAGTTAAAAGAGGGATCGAAGTGATGGCGGCTGATGCCGAAAGACTTCCTTATAAGGACCTGAGTTTTGACTTCGTGCTGATGGCTTTCAGTATCTGCTATTTTAAAGACTTGTCCCTGGCTTTCAGCGAGGCAAACAGGGTCCTGAAGAACGGCGGATCGCTTATCGTGGGATTTCTTGACAGGAACAGTATCATCGGGAAACAGTACGAAGAGCGGAAGGCGCAGAGCCTTTTTTACAGGAGTGCCAATTTTTACAGCGTGAAAAGGGTGACCGAAGAATTCAGGAAGCATCAGTTCAGGGACCTGCATTATACACAGACCCTTTTTCACACACTGGATGAGATTAAGGAGTTCCAGCCGGCAAAACCAGGATATGGCGAAGGGTCCTTTGTGCTGGTAAGGGGCATCAAATGACAATTTGTATGATTGTTTAAATAAACGACTATGCATATCGACATAAACGATACCACCAGGCTGGGTGATATTCAGGAAGTGTTTGCTGATTTCTATCCATACCTCCAACTGCGGTTTTACAGGAAGCAGCATAAAATGTACGAGGCTTCAACGGAGGAGGACCTGCTCCCGCCGGAGCTGACGATCGGGGAGGTCCGTCAAACACATGTATCGGGGCTCCTGGAAATTCTCCCCTTATACAAAACAGCCGATGTGGAAAGGGAATTCAGTGAACGGTTTGCCCTCTCGGTTCAGGTGCTGAGAAGGGAAAAGGACGGATGGGTGCAAACGACAGGGATGGATGACTTCACCTTAAGGGATCTGAATGAATTTGGAAAGAACTCATCCGACGAGCTGATCGTGGAAGAATATGAAGAAGGGTTTGAGGAAACCCCGGAAGAACCACCGGCCCCGTTGTAAATATCTTGTTGATCGAAAAAAAGAAACGATGGATCATAACATTGCGGCGTATTATACCGCTGAGTTGGGTGAATGGAACAGGATGATCGAATTCTATTACCGGGAAATTGAGACGATGGAAGGCAAACTGCTTGAAGTGATTCAGCGAAACTCGATACCGCGCATCGCGCTGAAGGCGGAGGCGGAAATAACAAAGCTGAATAAAAACACCGGCCTGTTCAATAAATTACAGAAAGGGATATGGCAGCAGCAGGCCGCCCTCAAAAAGGACGGCGGGTTGAAAGAGGACAGCGACCTGGACAGCAAAACAGGGAGCCGGGAAGATACACTCCGTTCTCAAATGAAAGAAGCCGAGAAGGCATACATTGAAAATAAATATGCTTCCTACGATTTTTTATCAGCTACCCTGAAAGGCTATCAGAAATGAGCATCCGGCTGCTATAGAACGGTTTCATTTCCCGCCAGTGTTTCTTTGATGAATGCACTGAGTTCCTGCGGCAGCACAGCCTCCATATCATTCATCTCGCCTTCCGAAACAAAATAAATCATGGCTTTGAATACGGCGGCGACAACAGTTCTTGCTTTGGAATTGTTCCCCAGGTCGTAACCGGCCATATGCTTGTCTTCTTTCCTGATCTCATCCAGGAAGTCTTCAACGCTGCTGATCCGCCTGAACTCTTTGTTGAATTTCCAGCCATCAACATACACCGCTTTCAGCACCATGGGTAACTGGGCCATGAGCTGGAATGATTCCTCATGACTCAGCCGGTTTCGCAGGGCATGGAACACGGTGCGAACAATGCGTGCTGCCTTATCACGCGGTATTTCCAGGTCTTTGGCAACCAGTTGGAGGAATTCATTTCCTTTGGCTGAGTATTTTTCAAAACTGCTTGACATGATCTTAATTTTTAACTTTTTACGAAAGCGAATGTTCGATCTCGAAACTGAGTTTGCACGTTGCGCGGTATTCTATGATCTTATTGTCTTTAACCAGGGCGCTGTGGTCCTGTATGTACACAGAACGGATATTCTGCAGTGTTTTGGATGCTTCATTTACAGCCTGCTGCGCGGCGTCTTCCCAGCTTTTAGGGGAACTGGTCATCAGTTCCAATACTTTTACGGTAGTCATATATCAGAATTTAGTGTGATAAAAAATAGCAGGCCGGTTACTTGTTTCCCCGTAATGGCAATAAAATGCCACTGTTATATTTCAATAACAGGCATCATGCTGCAGGCAAGTTAACTGCATCCATAAGCAGAAGCAATGACAGGCCTCACCGGGTTCACTGAGATTGATCAGAGAACCTGTTTAAGCTTTTACGGCCAGTTTTGATTCTGCTGCACGGATATTTTCAATTCCTTTCAACAAGGCATCCGCGTTGAATGAAATACTGTCAATGCCCTCTTCCACCAGGAATTGTGCAAACTCTGGAAAATCGCTTGGCGCCTGGCCGCATAAACCGATCCTGACACCGGCCTTCCTGGCTTTGGCGATCATCGTTGCAATGGTTTCCATAGCGGCTTCATTCTTTTCACTGAACAATTCACTGATAATGGCGGAATCCCTGTCAATTCCCAGGGTCAGCTGTGTCAGGTCGTTTGACCCGATCGAAAAACCATCAAATATCTTTGCGAACTTATCAGCCAGGATCACATTGCTGGGTATTTCCGCCATTACATATACCTCAAGGTCATTCACGCCTTGTTCCAGCCCGAAACGTTTCATCACGGCTATTACCTTATTTCCTTCCTCAAGGGTCCTGCAAAAGGGGATCATTACTTTCACATTGGTCAGCCCCATTTCATCACGTATTTTCCGGATGGCTTCGCATTCAAGCCTGAATCCCTCCCTGTAAAGATCATTGTAATACCGGGATGCGCCCCGGAAACCGATCATCGGGTTCTCTTCCTGCGGCTCGAAATCCTTTCCCCCGATGAGGTTGGCGTATTCATTTGTCTTGAAATCACTCATCCGCACGATCACATCCTTTGGATAGAATGCAGCGGCAATGGTGGCAACACCCTCAGCCAATTTGTCAACGAAGTATTTTTCCTTATCGGGGTAATGATGGGTCAGCTCTTCGATCCTTTGCTTTACGCCCGCGTCTTTCAGTTCATGGAATTTCACCAGCGCCATCGGGTGGATCTGTATAGTATGTGTAATAATGAATTCAATACGCATAAGTCCAACACCGTCGTTTGGATAAAAGGAAAGCTTGATAGCCTTGTCCGG
>JBGATE010000153.1:0-2881 GCA_044229375.1 Chitinophagaceae bacterium | reverse complement strand
CAGCATCACTTCCGTAGTTTCGGGTTTTTTTATATGGGTGAAATCCAACACTGTTTCCTTGTAGGCGATCCTGCCCTGGTAAACAAAGCCGGTCTTGCCTTCGCAGCAGGATACCGTGATCGTTTCCCCGTCCCTGATCTTTTCCGTTGCATTTCCGCATCCGACAATGGCCGCAACGCCGAGTTCCCTTGCCACGATGGAAGCATGGCTTGTTCTGCCGCCTTTATTGGTGATGATCGCGCCGGCATTTTTTAATACCGGGTCCCAGTCAGGGCTTGTAAGATCTGTTACAACGATCTCGCCGGGCTGCAACTCGCCGGATTCTTTCGGCGATTGCAATATCCTTGCCACGCCAACGGCTATTTTTGATCCGATCGCCTCACCCTGTGCTAAAGCGGTTCCTTTATTCAATAATTTATATTCCTTTACCAGGAGCGGGTTTTTCCGGGAGTGAACCGTTTCAGGCCTCGCCTGTATGATAAACAGCTCCCCCGTGATCCCGTCTTTGGCCCATTCAATATCCATGGGTTTTTGATAGTGGTTTTCTATAATCAAGGCCCAGTTGGCAAGCCGGGTTACCTCCTCATCCAACAATACAAATTGATCCTGTTTTTCTTTTGGGGTAGGGATATTGATGACAGGCGCGGATTCTTCAGTTCCATAAATCATGGTCTTCGCCTTTTCGCCCAGTTTTTTTTGGATGATGGCGTTCTTGTTCAGTAATAGGGTGGGCTTAAAAACAAAGAACTCGTCCGGGGTCACCGTTCCCTGCACAATATTCTCCCCGAGTCCCCACACGCCGCTGATATGAATGATATCACGGAAGCCCGACTCGGGTTCGAGGGTGAAGCCAACTCCAGAGCAGGCTTTATCCGACCGAACCATTTTCTGGACTCCGGCTGAGAGCAAAACATTTTCATGTGCAAAGCCGTTATCTTCCCTGTACTTGATGGCCCTGTCTGTATATAAAGAGGCGAAACATTTCTTTACCGCATCAAGCAACGCGACTTCCCCTTTGATATTGAGAAAGGATTCATGTTGTCCCGCGAAACTGGCCTGCGGGAGGTCCTCGGCCGTTGCGCTGCTACGGACAGCGAGTTCAAAATGATTGTCACCGCATAATTCCTTACAGGCACGCAGGATTTCCTGCTGCAATTGGGGGGGAAGCTCAGCGCTGAGCAGCAGATTGCGCGCTTTGGCTCCGGTTTCTTTCAGATTTGAGTAATCATTCCTGTCCAGTTGTTTCATCAGTTCCTGTAATGGTAATTGCAGCGAGTTGTGTGTAAGAAACTCTTCAAAGGCAAAGGAGGTGGTGGCAAAGCCGTCCGGTACTGCAATGCCTTTTGAGGAAAGAGAAGAGAGTATTTCGCCCAGGGAAGCGTTTTTACCACCCACTTCAGACACATCGGCGATGCCGGTTTCCCTGAATTTTTTTATATATTTTTTCATGTTTACTGGCAAGGTTTCATTATGAATTGGCCTCTTGGCGAATCTACACTTATATGTTGCCAGAAACCTTGACAGCCATCACGGGTACCGGTGATTATCCTCATTCAGGAGGAACAGAATTTGCAGGTAATTTGTACCGGCAAACGATCCTGTTTTTAGACAGGGCCGGATGGCTGCTCTCAAAAAGCGAAACCGATGGCGGAAATAGCAACAGGAAATAAGGTCTTTCAGAATAATATCATGCTGGCATCGATATTTCACCGCATGGCGGATTGTTACCGCTATGGCGGGCAGGACCGTTTCCGCGCGATTGCCTATGAGAATGTGGCGAAGATTCTTCACAACATGAAAGAGGATATCGCGGATTACGCCAGGGATGTAAAAACGCTGGATGCCATCGGGGGAATCGGGGAAAGTATCGCCAATAAGATCATCGAATTTCTGAAAACTGGTAAGATCAAAACTTTCGAGAAGCTCAAAAAGCAGGTGCCTTACAAATTGCTGGAGCTGATGGATATCCAAGGCTTTGGTCCTTCCACGCTGCGGACGCTGCACGACGACCTGGGAATCCGCGATAAGGAAGGATTAATAAAGGCGCTGGAAGAAAATAAACTGGAAGGATTAAAGGGATTCGGGGAAAAGAAGATCGGGAATATGAAAAGAGCCTTGAAACTCTTCGGGGAAGAAAAGCGGATGCCGCTGAAACTGGCGCAAAGTGTCGGCAATAAAATGATCGCTGAATTAAAAAAGATGCCGGGAGTTCAAAAGACCGAACTCGCCGGGAGCCTGCGCCGGAAAAAAGAGACCATCGGGGATATCGATATTATTGTGCTGGCGGAGCCCCGCGACCGCAAAAAGATCGTAAGCCGTTTTATTCAATTACCCCAGGTTGTAAAAGTGCTCGCAAAAGGCGCTACCCGAGCGAGTGTGATTTTGAAAAAAGGAAATGTGCAGGTGGACATCCGGCTGGTGCATGACTTCGAATATGGATCGGCCCTCCTGTATTTCACCGGTTCGAAAGAGCATAATATCAAGCTCCGCACCATGGCGAGGAACCGTGGTTTTAAGATCAATGAATATGGCCTGTTCGATATCGCCACCGGCAAAAGGCTGGCCGGGTCAACGGAAGAAGAGATCTACTCATTTCTTGGCATGAAATATATTCCCCCGGAAAAAAGAATGGATAGGGGGGAGATCGAGGCGGCGACACTTAAGTAAAATTTGGGGCTGGGTTCACCGGTTCCTGATCACCATTGCAGATAATGAAAGTCTATTCAGTAGCCAGATATGTACCCGGCTGCAACGATAGAGCTGCTGAATGCCACGGTAGAGAAAAGATCATATCACAATATTTCCTGTAAAAGGGATGACCTGCCGCAAGATTGCCCGGCTGATTCACTACTAAGGAGAGAAGGAAAAAAAGTGACGCTTT
>JBGATE010000152.1:0-7005 GCA_044229375.1 Chitinophagaceae bacterium | reverse complement strand
CATCGCAGTCGCCGTTCCCGGCCCCATATCACTTACCGCGCTCTGCAGGATCAGGGATCCGTCTTTTTTCAATATGGCTTTTACGGCCGCATTACCCCGTCCCGCGCCAAAAACACCACCGCCCATGCCGTAACCAATCAGCATATCGTTTTCTTTTAATGAACGGGGAACGGAGGGTCTGTTCTTCCAGCCGATCCTTTCTTTTCCTGCAGCGTAGCATTCTTTCAGGAATTTGCTCGACCAGGGCAGTTTCCTGACAGGATGGATATCCGCATGGTTGATCAGCCGGAGTTCGACGGGATCCATATTTAATTTATAGGAAAGTTCATCCAGCGCGCATTCGAGAGCAAAAGAGCCCGACGCTTCTCCGGGTCCGCGCATCCAGGTAGGCGTATTCAGGTCAAGGGGGAGTATCTTATAACTGGTATTCACATTCGGGCATTCATATAAAAACTGCGACGCGTTCACGATCCCTTCCCTGAAATCCTCGTAACGGGAGGTATTGCTGATTGCGTGATGGGTGATCCCGGTAAGTTTTCCGTTTTTGCCGGCACCGATGGCGATCTTTTGCCAGGATTGCGGACGGTAGCCAACCATGGAGAACATCTGTTTTCGGTTGAGGAGGAGTTTCACCGGGCGCCTCACCATCCGGGCCGCAATACAGGCGGCGGGTACGTTGGGCCAGCTTCGCAGCGCGGAACCAAAGGCCCCGCCCACATATTCGGTGACCACCCGTACATTTTTTTCCTCGAGTCCAAAATTCTTTGCCAGTTCCACCTGGGTATTTTTTGGCCCCTGTGATTTATCGTAAACGGTCAGTTTCGTATCCCCTTCCCAAATGGCGATCGTGGCATGCATTTCCATGGGGTTATGTGTTTCGATAGGAATA
Organism: Chitinophagaceae bacterium; assembly: GCA_044229375.1. Lineage (GTDB taxonomy): Bacteria > Bacteroidota > Bacteroidia > Chitinophagales > Chitinophagaceae > JJ008. Next base: position 6,116 of record JBGATE010000152.1, on the reverse strand, counting down.
TGATATTCTCCCTCCACAAAAATGTCGGCATTTTTATATGCGTCTGCGTCTCCCCTGGTATAGTCGCCGATCTTTTTAAGTTTTGCCTCAAATTTTCTCAGGGTGTCAAAATCGGTTTCAAACGGCTCCGGGATATATTCCGGTTTGACCAGTTTAGCCGCCTGAACGGCTTTTTCCCAGGTAGTAGCCACCACCAGCGCGATGGGCTGCCCGTAATGATAGACCATGTTATTGCCGAAAACCTTAAGCCCCCGCCACTCAAAACCGTTTTTATTCAAATCCTTGTCGAATGGCCGGTATCCCGGAACAGGCGGGCAGTTCAGGTGACTGATCACTTCGAGCACACCCGGTGCCTTTTTAGCTTCCGTCACCAGTAAATTTTTGATAGCGCCTCTTGCGATCGTACTGGTGACAAACACGGCATAGGCCAGGTTTTCGATCTTTTGATCCGCCGTATATTTTGCACGCCCCGTCACTTTTTCAATTCCGTCAACCCGGTCTTCTTCGTAATATTTTTTGTTGTCCATGATTGTCTTGTTGTTCCATTGAATAATTCAGATGATCAGTCCTAAACCTTTTGCCCGCTGTTCTTCACTTCCCGGATAGCGGCCACGATATTGGGATAGGCGCCGCAGCGGCAGATATTACCGTTCATGAATTCCCTGATCTCATCTTCCGAACCCGCATGGCCCTCCCGGATACAGGCCACGGCCGACATGATCTGTCCGGGGGTGCAGTATCCGCATTGAAACGCATCATGTTTGATGAAGGCTTCCTGTACGGGATGCAGTTGATCACCCTTAGCCAATCCTTCGATGGTGGTGATCTTTGCGCCGTTATTCTCTTCCGCCATCGAAAGACAGGCATTCACCCGCTTGCCATCCACGTGCACAATACAGGCCCCGCAATGTCCCTGGTCACATCCTTTTTTGGTCCCGGTAAGACCCAGTTGCTCGCGCAGCATATCCAGCAGGCTCATCGCCGGATATACATTGACGGAATAGGCTGTGCCATTGATCTCGAGTCGGATGGGCGTTTTCTCGATGAAGGAAGCGATCTCTTCATGATGTTCCCCGGCCTTTAGCAGGGCGGTAGGAGCCATGCCCAGGGCCGTGAGTGCGGCGGATGTCTTGAGGAAATTGCGCCGGCTATCGCCGCAACCGTTGTTTTTGGGATCCTGGTCCATAAATTTGATTGTCATACAAATTACTTTTTTAGAGGGACGGAAAAAAATTTAATAAGCCCCGGTTTTCAGACCAAAACTGTCCCTTTGGAAGAACTGTACCGATTCCCTTCACCCCGGGCTAATGCTTATCTTTGCGGCACAAAAACCGGAGAGCCCGATTTTATGGATAGGATATATTTTGACAATGCCGCCACCACTGCGCTCGACAAGGAAGTGCTGGAGGCCATGCTGCCCTATATGACCACTCATTATGGCAACCCTTCTTCGATCTATTCCTACGGAAGGGAGAGCCGGATGGCCATTGAAACGTCCCGCAAGACAGTAGCGAGGATACTGAATGCCAATCCCGGCGAGATCTTTTTCACCAGCGGGGGGACGGAAAGCGATAATATGGCGATCGCCTCGGCGATCCATGATCTTGGATGCAGGCATATCATCACTTCGCCCATTGAACATCATGCCGTGCTGCATGCCGTGGAGCACTATGATCACGAAGATGTGGTGACCAGCAGCTTCGTTAAAGTGCTGCCTGACGGGCATATCGACCTGCAAGACCTCGAGGACCAGCTTGCCTCCCGCACGGATCGTTGCCTGGTATCCCTGATGCACGCGAACAACGAGATCGGGAACCTGCTTGATATTTACTCCGCCGGTGAGATCTGCAAAAAATACAATGCTATTTTTCATTCCGATACGGTGCAGACCGTGGGTCATTATAAGATCGACCTGCGTAATAAACCCGTGCATTTTGCCACGGGTGCCGGGCATAAGTTTCACGGACCCAAAGGAGTGGGCATTTTGTATATCAACGATAATATCAAAGTGAAGCCCATGATCCTGGGCGGGGGACAGGAACGCAATATGCGGGCCGGTACGGAAAATGTTTACGGGATCGTTGGTTTCGCGAAGGCGCTGGAACTGGCGGATGCCGGCATGGAATCAGATAGCGCTTACATACAGTCGCTCAAGACCTATATGATTGAACAACTCAGCCAACATATCAGCGGAGTACAGTTCAACGGTGATTATCTCGGCAAAAGTCTTTACACGGTGCTCAATGCCTCGTTCCCCAAGACCGAAAGATCGGAGATGATACTGTTCAATCTTGACATGCAGGGAATCTGCGTATCCGGCGGAAGCGCCTGCAGCAGCGGCACCGATATCGGCAGTCATGTCATTCGGGCGCTGAATAATAACCCCAATCTGGTCCCCGTGCGTTTTTCTTTCTGCAAACACAATACAAAGGAGGAAGTGGATATTGTGGTGGGTAAGCTCCGGGAACTCATCTGAACTTCTTAACATTTTTTATAGAAAAAAGATTGGGTCTTTTACGAAAACTTCGTAGGTTTACGAAAATTTCGTAGAAATGGAAAAACTCACCCATGCTGAAGAAGATGCCATGCAGGCCGTTTGGCGCACCGGGGAAGGCAATGTAAAGGCCTTTATGGAACACCTCGATCCCGGCATCCCTTATACGACAGTTGCTTCCACGATCAAGAACCTGGAAAAGAAAGGTTACCTGCACAGCCGGCTCCTGGGGAATGCCTACCTGTACAAACCGGCTGTATCCGAGGATGACTATAAAAAGAAGTTCATGGGCGGGGTGGTCAGGGATTACTTTGACAATTCCTATAAAGAGATGGTGAACTTCTTCGTGGAGCAAAAGAAACTTTCTGCCAAAGAACTAAAAGAGATCATCCGGATGATCGAAAAAGGGAACCCTTAAACCTTCAACTTATTGTCATGCCTTTCTTCTTGGTATACCTGTTAAAAGTGTCGGTCAGTCTTAGCGTGGTATTTCTTTTTTACCACCTGGTTTTGCAACGGCTAACTTTTTATAACTGGAACCGCTGGTACCTGTTGGTTTACAGCTTTACCTGTTTTCTTGTTCCCTTTATTGATATAACCCCCGTACTGGAAAGAAATGCCTGGTCGGACAATGGCCTGGTACAATGGGTGCCTGTTATGTATCAGTCAGCAGCCGGGCAGGCGGTTACCGGCTCCGGTTCATTACCGGGCTTTTGGGACATCACTGCATACCTGCTCATCACAGGGATGACCATCATGATGCTTCGGCTGCTGGTACAGTTCATCTCTTATTACCGGCTGACAAAAAGGGCCGTCCTGTTATCGGATGAAAAAATGAGGATCTACCAGGTAAATGATGCCATCGCGCCTTTTTCATTCGGCAGATCCGTATTTATCAATCGTGAGCTTCATTCAGCATCAGAATTAAGGGAGATCATCCGCCATGAATTTGTACATATCCGCCAAAAACACAGTTTGGATATCATCTGGAGCGAGATAGTATGCCTTATATGCTGGTTCAACCCCTTCGCCTGGCTGCTGAAAAAGGCCATCCGGCAGAACCTGGAGTTCATTGCCGATAACAAAGTGCTGGCAAACGGCATTTCCCGTAAAGAATACCAGTACCTGTTGCTGAAAGTAACGGGTAACCATCAATACAGTATAGCAACCCCTTTCAGTTTTTCTTCATTAAAAAAACGTATAGCCATGATGAACAAAATCAAGTCAGCAAAAGTGAATTTGCTGCGTTTTCTATTTATGCTGCCCCTGCTGGCCGTCATCCTTGTCTCCTTCCGGAAACAGATCGGTGACCGCCTGGCCGGGATGAACAGTCAACTGCAGGAAACTGCACTTTTTCCAACAGATACCATCCCGGGTGCGATAACCCCCAATAGCAAGGGATATTTCCTAAAGATCAAAGGCAGGGAAGGGCAGTATGAGGTAAGGGTAACAGACGCGAAAGGTAATGAGGTGAAGAGGATACCCCTTTCAGAGTGGGAACTAAAATCTGATTATTATGAAGACCTGTATGGCCAAGTGGTCACTGCCCCGCCACCGCCCCCTCCGGCGCCAGCGGCACCTCCATCACCGAAAAAAATGCCCGAAGGAGTAGAAAAACTGGATATGAAAAACAAAAAGCTGACCGTCACACTAAAAGACGGGACAAGGGAAAGCTATGATCTTTCCGTTCCATCAGAGAAAGAAGCTTTTGAAAAGAAGTATGGTGATATTTTACCGGGTACACCCGCACCGCCGCCTGTTCCCGCTGCCCCGGGCTTACAGGGTGCAACCGCATTTTCCCCGGATGCGGCTGAATGGGAAGTCAGCGATAAGAAAGCTGTCATACGATTCAGGGATGGCCGGCAGGAAGTGTACGATCTCCGTATCGCAAAACAGAAAAACGCTTTTATAGCAAAATATGGTAGGCCGGTACTGGCTACTACGGTTGCGCCGGCCGCCCCCGAAACCCCGGTCGTTGCCTTTGAGGGACTTTCTTCCACAGCTCCTGTGCCCGCTATTGCCGGGATTAATGGCGGTGTAACCGTTACTGCTCCCATGGCAGCCGATGAAGCTGTGACGATCGCAGGCGTTGATGATTACGGGCATACCATTACCGGTAATGAGGATATCCTTGTAACCATAACCCGGAATACAACCCGCCGGCAACTGGATGCGTTTATTCTTCAGATGAAAGAAAAAGATATCGATCTGAGTTATGATGAAATTGAATACAATGAGGATGGGCGCCTCGTGAAACTCACCGGTACCCTGCAGTCAAAAAAAGGCCGGAGTAATTTTGTGGCCGTAGATTTTAATACGCTTACCCTCGCGATGATCAGAAAAGGGGAGAAGACTTATTTCAAAGTAAACGTGAATAATAATAAGAAAGTGATTTGATCCTTTTCCGGGAATTTGGGTCAATGGTGAATGGTGAATATGGGAATCCGGAAGGGGCCACCTTTCACCATTCACCATTCACTTACAGGTAATACCAGGGGTTGCGTTTGGCGGCCCACATATACTTCCGCATATTCTTCCAAAAAGCCAGCACCAGGTAAATGATAATGGGAGAGCCCATGGTCAGGAAGGAAGTATAGATAAAATACTGCCGGATCTTGCTGGTGGCAATCCCCATCCTGTTGCCGATGGCCGAACAAACGCCAAAGGCATTCCACTCCACGAAGCTTTTTAATTTGTTCATAGCTCTAAAGTAATAAAATTTGAACAAACCTGACTTCCCCGGGTTATTCAGATAGTGATTTTCGTACTTTTGCGCAGATTTTTGGCGCGCAGCCCTGCAGAAACACGGACCTGACTTCCGGCTGCTGACTGCAAACTATCTCAATCAATAACGTATTCAATATTTGCAAATATGGTATTCGATCTCGACCTCATCAAAAAGACATACGCCGAATTACCTACCAAAGTGGAAGCCGCCCGCAAAGCGCTGGGCCGCCCGCTTACGCTGACCGAAAAGATCCTGTATTCCCATCTTTGGAAAGGAACGGCATTGACCGACTTCCCCCGGGGAAAAGCATATGTGGATTTTGCGCCCGACAGAGTGGCGATGCAGGATGCCACGGCGCAGATGGCCCTGCTCCAGTTTATGACTTGCGGAAGGAACCAGGTGGCTGTCCCCTCGACCGTACACTGCGATCATTTGATCCAGGCAAAGATCGGCGCTAAGAAAGACCTGGAACTTGCCATTGAGACAAACCGCGAGGTCTATGATTTCCTTGCAAGTATTTCCAATAAATACGGGATAGGATTCTGGAAAGCAGGCGCCGGGATCATTCACCAGGTGGTACTCGAGAATTACGCCTTCCCCGGTGGCATGATGATCGGAACGGATTCCCATACACCCAATGCGGGAGGTTTGGGGATGGTGGCCATTGGCGTGGGTGGTGCGGATGCCGTGGATGTGATGGCGGGATTGCCCTGGGAACTGAAAATGCCAAAGGTCATTGGTGTTAAACTCACGGGCAAACTGAATGGCTGGACCTCCGCCAAGGATGTGATCCTTTGGGTGGCCGGACAATTGACGGTTAAAGGCGGCACAGGCGCCATCGTGGAATATTTTGGTGCAGGCGCGGACAGTATGAGCGCAACCGGAAAAGGAACC
>JBGATE010000151.1:0-7159 GCA_044229375.1 Chitinophagaceae bacterium | reverse complement strand
GCTTTTTATTTCCCGTATCCCGGATCCAGCGGGCTGCCTCGGCTTCCATGCCGCCGCCGATCTCGCCGATCATAACAATGGCATCGGTTTCGGGATCGTTCATGAACAACTCAACGGCCTCTTTGGTAGTGGTGCCGATGATGGGATCGCCACCGATACCCACGGCAGTCGAGATCCCCAGGCCGGCTTTAGCTACCTGGTCGGCCGCTTCATAGGTGAGGGTTCCCGATTTGGAAACGATTCCCACCCGGCCGGGAATGAATATGAAGCCTGGCATTATACCTAATTTACATTCGTTGGAAGTAATGACACCGGGACAGTTGGGCCCAACCAGCCGGGTTGATTTCCCCTGCAGGTAGTTCTTCACTTTTACCATATCCTGTACCGGAATACCCTCGGTGATGCAAACCACCAGCCGGATTCCCGCATCCGCCGACTCCATTATCGCGTCGGCCGCGAAAGCTGGGGGAACAAAAATGATACTGACATCGGCGCCTGTGGCCTTTACGCAGTCCGAAACCGTGTTGAAGACCGGTTTGTCCAGGTGCTTGCTGCCGCCCTTTCCGGGGGTAACACCACCCACCACGTTGGTGCCGTACTCAATCATCTGTGTTGCATGGAAAGTGCCTTCGGTACCGGTAAAACCCTGTACCAGGATCTTCGAATTTTTATTGACAAGAATGCTCATAATTTCCTTTTTATCCCAATAGCAATCGGGACAGCAAATGTAAGGGTTAATGGGTAAACGGTAGAGACGTGGCATGCCACGTCTCTAGACGGGGCGTGCCCACGTCTCTACCGTGGCATGCCACGTCTCTACCGCAGCATTTCATTCATATCCCGGTCATCGGAGATCTTTCCTCTTTGCTCCAGCATCCGCATATCCTTGGCATCCTGGAGAAAGTCGGAGGCAAAGATAAATTCGTTCAGGAGCTGGTTTTTGCTGAAAATGATCTCCTGGTTATTGCCTTCCCATTCTTTATTGCCCTGGTACATGTACATGATGTAGTTGCCTATTTCCATCACGCTGTTCATATCGTGGGTGTTCACCACGGTGGTGATATTGTATTCTACGGTGATCTCCCGGATCAGTTTGTCAATGACCAGGGAGGTTTGGGGGTCAAGCCCCGAATTGGGCTCGTCGCAGAACAGGTATTTCGGGTTGAGTACGATGGCCCTTGCGAGCGCCACCCTTTTTTTCATACCCCCGCTTAGTTCGGCCGGGTATTTCCGGTTCACATCCGGCAGGTTAACCCGTGAAAGCACTTCATTCACCCGGTCCAGTTTTTGTTTGTGCGTTGATTTGGTGAACATATTCAGGGGAAACATGATATTCTGTTCCACATTAAGGCTGTCGAATAAGGCGGAACCCTGGAAGAGCATGCCGATCTCTTTTCTTATTTCCGTTTTGTCATGTCCCTTCATCGCGGTAAAGTTTTGACCGCTGTACAGCACTTCACCGGCATCCGGTTCAAAAAGCCCCACCATACATTTCATCAGCACCGTTTTTCCGCTGCCGCTGGCGCCGATAATAAGGTAGCACTGACCCGCTTTCATCACCGCGCTCACATCCTTGATGATGACCTTGCCGTCAAAACTTTTTTGTATGTTCTTTACTTCTATCATGATCTTTCCCGATGGAAAATACATTTATTGATCCCGGTCCCGTTTTTTCATTTCTAGGTCGGCAGCAAGAGAGCGGACAAAATGTAATCCGCAAACAGGATCAGTATACAGCTCACCACCACCGCAAAAGCGGGCACACTGGAAATGATAAAGGAAAACACATAAGCCTTGGTCAGCGCAAAGATCACATTATAGGGGACAAAGAATTCCAGCAACCCCTTGTCGAAAATACTGCCGGAAATGATTCCGGATGCCACACCTGCCACCCGGCCACCCCAGATTCCCAGTGCCATCGAAATCACAACCAGGAGCGGTATCATCAGCAGGGCTGCCGCTATCTTAGGAAGGATGAGATAGGTCCTTGTCTTGATACCCATGATCTCCAGCGCGTCGATCTGCTCGCTGACCCTCATATTTCCCAGTTCACTGGCGATCCGGCTGCCAGCAACACCAGCCAGGACGATACATACAAGCGTAGGGGCGAATTCCAGGATCACGGTATCCCTCACGATCTGCGCAATTGTGGAAGGAGGTATCAACGGGCTTACCAACTGGTAAGCCGTCTGGATCGTAGATACGGCCCCAATAAAAACAGAGATAATGGCGACGATCCCGAGTGAGCCGAACCCAATCTCGGTACATTGATGGACGAATTCCTTCCAGTACATTTTCGCGTTTTCCGGACGGGCAAACATGCCTTTGATCATCAGGAGATAACGGCCTATGTCGTTGAAGATGGTCATTGCTGGTTTCAGGGTGTAAAATACGAAGGAAAGTTGAGAGGCAGGTTCGGGGATCTGCCTCTTTTCAACCTAAATATTTCTCGGGGCGCTGCGGAATCGTTTCCACCAGCGGGATCGTTTTACGATCTCTTCCGTTGGGGATTTGCTTTTGATCTGGGCATCCACGACGGCCACCAGTGCCATATTGATGATACTCCGTACCGAACTTCCCAGCTGAAGGATATGCACGGGTTTATTCAAACCCAGCAGGATCGGGCCGACGGCATCCGCCGTTTCCAGTTCCTTCATCAGGTTGTACGCGATATTGCCGGAAGCCAGGTTTGGAAAGATCAATGTGTTCACTTCCTTGTCCACCAGTTCACTGAAAGGATAATTTTCTTTCATCAGTTCCTTATTGAAAGCCACGCTGGCCTGCATCTCACCATCCACCAGCAGGGAAGGCATTTTGTTTTTTACGATCCGGCGCGCCTCGGCCACCAGTCTTGCCTCCGGCGAATTGCTGCTTCCGAAATTGGAATAACTCAGCATGGCGATCCTGGGAATAATATTGAAATGCCGTACCTCTCTGGCCACCAGCAATGTGATCTCGGCCAGTTCTTCCGCTGTGGGATTAAAGTTCACGGTTGTATCCGCCAGGAAAAGCGGGCCTTTCTTGGTCAGCATAAGGTACATCCCGGCGATCTTCTTCACGCCCTGTTCGGTTCCGATCGTATGCATCGCCGGGCGGATGGTATCCGGGTAATTCTTGGTAAGACCGGAGATCATCGCGTCGGCATCGCCGCATTCCACCATCATACAGCCGTAATAATTACGGTCCTTCATCACTTTTTTCGCTTCGTAGGCATTGAAACCTTTCCGGCCCCGCTTGGCGAGGAAGATCTCTGAATATTTATTCCTTCTTTCTTCCGATGCATCGCTGCGGGGATCAAAAATGGGCAATCCTTCCAGTTCGATACCATTGCTGGCGGCGATCGTTTTGATCTTTGTTTCATCTCCCAGCAGGATCGGGTAACCGATGCCTTCGTCGAACACGATATGGGCCGCTTTCAGGATCTTGACATTATCGGCTTCCGCGAACACGATCCGTTTCGGATCACGACGGGCCTTGTTGCCGATCGCACGCATCACCTGGTTATCGAGTCCGAGACGTTTATTGAGTGTATTGATATAATTATCCCAGTTTGTGATGGGTACCTGTGCTTCCCCGCTTTCCATGGCGGCTTTGGCGACGGCCGGGGCAACGGTTGCAAGTAACCGCGGATCCAGGGGCTTTGGAATGATATAATTGGGACCGAATAAAATATTGCTTTCATTGTATGCCATGTTCACAATATCCGGAACGGGTGTCTTGGTCAGCTCCGCCAGTGCCTTGACAGCAGCCAGTTTCATTTCTTCGTTAATATGCCTGGCCCTGACATCCAGTGCGCCGCGGAAAATATAGGGAAAGCCCAGTACATTGTTCACCTGGTTGGGATAATCACTGCGACCCGTTGCCATGATGACATCTTTTCTTGCAGTGGTGGCATCTTCCCAGCTTATTTCAGGATCGGGGTTGGCCATGGCAAATACGATCGGGTTTTTAGCCATGGCTTTTATCATATCACCATTCAATATACCGCCCTTGCTCAGCCCGATGAATACATCAGCATCTTTCATGGATTCGGCCAGGGTGACATTTTTCCCGCCGGCAATTAACTCCTTTTTCAATACATCCAGGTCAGTGCGGCTTTCATGAATAAGCCCTTTACTGTCAAACACCCTGAAGTTCTCCCGCCTTGCGCCAAGGGATACATACAGGTTCATGCAGGCCACAGCCGCTGCACCGGCACCACTGACCACAAATTTTGCTTTTTCGATCTTTTTTTTCTGGATCTCCATTGCATTGAGCAGGGCCGCGGCGCTGATAATGGCCGTACCGTGCTGATCGTCATGCATCACCGGGATATTCATCAGCTTTTTCAGCTCCCTTTCAATATAAAAACATTCGGGAGCCTTGATGTCTTCCAGGTTGATGCCTCCGAAAGTGGGTTCCAGCGACTTTACGATCTGTACAAATTTCTCCGGATCTGTTTCATTGATCTCAATATCGAATACATCAATATCGGCGAAGATCTTGAACAGCACCCCTTTTCCTTCCATTACCGGTTTACCGGCCTCGGGGCCGATATTGCCAAGTCCCAGTACGGCGGTTCCATTGCTGATTACAGCCACCAGGTTTCCTTTGGCGGTGTATTTATAAACATTCTCGACATTCTCCGCGATCTCGAGGCAGGGAATGGCCACTCCGGGGGAATAGGCGAGGGAGAGGTCTCTTTGCGTTTTGGCTTCTTTGGTGGGGACTACTTCAATTTTTCCGGGTCTTCCTTTGGAATGGTATTCCAGGGCCTCTTGCTTGCGTAGTTCGTTTTGCATACTTGTTTTTTAAGATACTCCTTCTGCACTTGGTTCAAAACGGGGATGCAATGTACGGAATAAAATTTCTTAGGGGTGCCGGGCGGGAATATTGGGGTTCAGGGCATTACACGATCAGGGCTGGACCGAACTTCCCAGCCAGGCCATCATCCCCATGCCCACTTCGATCGCGGATTCATCGATATTGAAAACGGGCGTATGCACACCGGCCGTAATGCCTTTGGCTGTATTCATGGTTCCGAGACGGAAGAAACAGGCCGGTATTTGCTGGGCATAGTAACCAAAATCTTCGGCTCCCATACGAAGTTCTGTTTCACTAACGTTCGCGGCGCCCAGAAATTCTTCGGCTTTTTCTCTTGCGGCGGCATTCAATTTTTCATTGTTGATCACGCAGGGGTAACCCACGTCTATATGCAGGTCGAGCTCGCCGCCCATCGAACGGACCAGGTCCGTGCCGATCGTACGGATCAGGTCATGCGCTCTGAAACGCCATGTTTCATCCATCGCCCTGAAAGTGCCCATCATTTTTACCTCATTGGGAATGACATTGGTGGTATTGCCCCCCGTAAAGGAAGTAATGGACAACACAGATGGATTGAACGGATTGTTATTCCTGCTGAGTACCTGCTGCAGGGCAATGATCAGATGTGAACCGATCAGGATCGGGTCAACCGCCAGGTGCGGTGAAGCGGCATGGCCGCCTTTTCCTTTTACGGTGATATAGATCTCATCGGCGCTGGCCATTACCTGTCCGCTTCGAAAACTTAGTTTTCCAACCTCCATCGCCGTATGTACATGCAGCGCGAGTATGCCCTGTGGTTTGGGGTTTTCCAATACGCCATCCCTGATCATATAGGAGGCGCCGCCCGGGTTCTTCTCTTCGCCCGGCTGGAAGATCAGTTTTACGGTTCCTTCCCATTCATCCTTCAGTTCATTCAGGATCTTTGCCGCTCCCAAAAGGCAGGTCGTGTGCACATCATGTCCGCAGGCATGCATCACGCCTTCATTCTTTGAGCGATAAGGAATATCATTTTCTTCCCGGATGGGAAGTGCATCCATGTCCGCCCTTAAAGCAAGGATCCTGCTTCCGGGGTTCTTTCCTTCCAGTATTCCCACTACGCCGGTAGTGGCCATTAGGGAAAAGGGTATCCCGAATTCCGTGAGCTTTCCCTGTATGAATTTTGAAGTTTCGAATTCCTGGTAGCTCAGTTCGGGGTGCGCGTGAAGATGACGCCGTATTTCAATGAATTCCGCAGCGTATTTTTTGGCTAATGATTTGATGGCAGGGTGCATGGAGCAAAAATAATCAAATCTCATCCGGCTCACCACCCCGGCCCGGTTTTACTTCGATGATGTCCTTCATGATAAAGACACCCCGGGGGAAATAGCTGTTCATTCTTTTTTGGTAAGCTTCGGCATCTTTACGGTCCTTGAAATTGCCGGCTTTCAGACGGAAATAGGGAGATTGGTACCATAGATAGGCTTTGAGATCGGGAAAATAGGTGTAGATCTTTGCCTTGGCCGCTATTGCTTCATCCCGGTTGGTGGTGCTGATGATCATCAAACGGAAACCTTTGTCGGTGCGACGGCCTTCCCGGCTGGTAACCTCATTGATCGTTGCCTGTTTGTTCACCAGCAGGTCCAGGCGGGGATCCTTATGTATTTTCACCGTTCCGCTGTCAACCGTTTGTTTGGTTGCAGTATCTACCTGTGCAAAAACGGAAACTGAAAGGAACAAGATGAAAATGGAAAAAATGAATTTCATATGAATTATAAAGGTTCAAAAATCTTACCAATTTTTTTATGGTTCAGGTTTTTGGTTATTGGCTGTTGTTTGTCATTAACTAAAAATTAATAACCGCCTCCCGCGCCTGCAATGTTCTCCACCGGGTGCCAGGTGGTCTTAATTTCCTGGGTATCCATGATAAAATAAGGAGATTGCCCGTTTTCACTGAGCCAGTTCACCTTATCATAAAAAAAGATGCGTTTGAGGTTGCTGGCTGAGTGCTCCCGCATCATTCGCTGCGTATCAGAATTATTTTCACAATAAATGGTTGCATTCACATCCATATGGTCTACGAACCAGGTGGCCAGTTCCGCCGGTTTTCCAGTTAAAATATTGACAACACCGCCGGGCAGGTCCGAGGAATGAAGCACTTCTGCAAAGGTGACAGCACAAAGCGGCTTTCTTTCCGGGGCCAGCACTACACAGGTGTTGCCACCGGCAATTACCGGGGCGATAACGGATACAAGACCCAGCAGTGAATCGCCTTGCGGGGCGATCACGGCCACCACGCCGGTGGGTTCCGGAACGGAGAAATTAAAATGGGAGGAAGCTACCGGGTTCACGGCGCTGAATAGTTGCTGGTATTTATCAC
>JBGATE010000150.1:0-7183 GCA_044229375.1 Chitinophagaceae bacterium | reverse complement strand
ATTGGGTTTGATGTTACAGAATTATCGGAAGGAGGTTATATTTTTTGCGGTACACACCGTTATGCGCCGGGTACGGCAGAAGGATTTGTAGTGCGGACAGATAACCAGGGTAATGTTATGTGGAGCAGGCAATACGGGAACGGAGGTTCTGATCAGCTTTGGGCAATCACTGAAGATGGTTCATCTGTGGTGGTAGCGGGTTTTTACCAGGCCGGAACATTCTATGATGGCTACATTATGAAATTGGATAAGGCCAACGGTAACATTCAATGGATGCGGGGAATTGACGCCGAGAACAGGAGTACTCAGTTTTACAGGATCAGGAGAAACGGATCGGGTTTTCAGATGATGGGATTGGGGATGGATGATTATAATACAACCAATCAGCAAAATTATATCTGGAATCTTAATGCAGACGGCACTGTTCAAAATGTCCGGAAAATGGCGATTCCGGGAATACAAAACCTCGATTTCGGATGGTATCCCCGTGCGGATGGCGGTTTTATTACCGTCAATGGTGATTATACAGGAAACTCAGACCTGTATATCAGTAATGTAAACCCGGACGGCAGTTTTGCATGGTCTAAGAAATATACCCGGACCGGACAACAATTTATCAATAACCTGATGCCTTCTCCCGAAGGAGGCTTTGCGGGTATTGGGTATAACAATAATGTTGGTGCGGCACCATTGGACAGCAATGATGTTTACCTGATACGATTTGATAGTCTTGGGAATGCGGGAAATTGTTCAGGTGTCAATACAGCGGATGTAACCGTAGCCTCACCGTCTTTTAGTCTGCCCAGTCCTAATGTAGTTAGTTTGGGAAATGTTACGATAAATAACCCGGTTATCACAGCCGGAGTAGTAGCTTTTGTTCCTGCATCCAATACACTCTGCTTTTACTGCCAGGGAAAACCCACCGGAACCGCAAGACCTCAGAATCCTGGCGAGAGATTATTGGAGCAGCATACGGTGAATGTCTTTCCAAACCCGGTGATCGGCGGTACTTTCCAAATAGAGATTGATGCATTATATGACGATAAGGCTGTTATTACTATCATAGATTTAAATGGTACGGTTTTATATACGATGAGCCCCAGGGATATCAGTAAGGGCCAAAACCTGTTCAGGATCGATCTGCCAATTCGTTTGAGAAATTTTTCCAATTACCTGGTAGGTATACAGTTTAAGAATTACACGGTAACCTCGAAAATCTTTGTGATCCGCTAATTATTTTAACCAAGTGCAATATGCGAAAGCTAATTTTTTTACCTGTATTGATCCTGTCGTTAGTGGTCTTTATTGCCTGTGAAAAAACGGGCCCGGCTGGTCCGGCCGGCCCGGCAGGTGCCGCGGGCGCAGCAGGATCGCCTGGTTCGCCTGGTTCACCTGGCGCGCCTGGTGCGCAAGGACCAATCGGCCCAACAGGCCCACAGGGACCACAGGGTCCGCAAGGTCCGCAGGGTCCGGTGGGAACGGCAAATGTTATCTATTCCAGGTGGACTACAGGATCATCGTGGACAGTCGACGGTTCTACGGGTCTTGTTTTTTATAACATTCCCACTTCTTCGCTCACGCAATCAGTACTGAGCGGGGGAGCCATGCATGTTTACTGGGCTGTATTGGGAGATACGGTAACACATGTAAGACAACTGGCGTTCACGGAGAACATCGGGAGCACGGTATATTTTCATAACCCCAAATATTCTGTTGGCAATATCAGGATCGAAACGAACAACCTGACGATGTCTTCGACAAACCGGTACCGGTATATCCTTATCCCGGGCGGAGTATTGGGAGGCAGGAGCCCTATCGATTTCTCCAATTATCATGAAGCGATCCGGCAACTGGGGATACCTGAATAAGGGGGTATCGCAGGGTTAACTGAAATTTTTAATATCCGCTTCCATCATTTCACTGATCAGCTCATCAAGCGTACAGGTAGGTGTCCACTTGAGTTTTTCCCTGGCTTTGGATGCGTCTCCCTGTAAAAGATCCACTTCGGTGGGGCGGTAATACCTGTCATCCACCGAAACCACGGTTTGACCGGCTGGTAATTGGTAGAAAGGATTGTCGCACTTCACTACATAGCCCTTCTCCTTCTCATTCTCTCCCTCAAACCGGAGCGTAATGCCACAATGAGCGAATGACTTGATGACGAAATCCCTGACCGTATTGGTGATACCGGTGGCAATGACAAAATCTTCCGGTTTCTCCTGTTGCAATATGCGCCACATGGCATCCACATAGTCTCTTGCATGTCCCCAGTCACGCCGGGCATTGAGATTTCCGAGGTAAAGGGTTGGTTTCTTTTTCAGTACGATCTCGGCCACTGCCCGGGTGATCTTCCGGGTCACAAAGGTCTCGCCTCTTACCGGGCTTTCATGATTGAATAATATGCCGTTGCAGGCAAACATGCCGTAGGCTTCGCGGTAGTTCACCGTGATCCAGTAAGCATATAATTTAGCCACCGCATAAGGGGAACGGGGATAAAAAGGTGTTTTCTCATCCTGCGGGATCGCCTGTACCAATCCATACAGTTCAGAAGTGGAAGCCTGGTAGACCCGGGTCTTTTTCTCCAAACCCAGGATCCGAACGGCCTCAAGTATTCGTAAGGCGCCGATCCCGTCCACATTGGCGGTATATTCCGGAGTCTGGAAACTGATATGCACATGGCTCATGGCACCCAGGTTATAGATCTCGTCGGGCTGAACTTTCTGTATGATATGCAGGATGCCCGCCGAATCGGTCAGGTCGCCGTAATGCAGGAAAAGGCTCACATTCTCTTCATGGATATCCCTGTATAAATGGTCGATACGGTCCGTATTGATCAGGGAGGCCCTTCTGCGGATGCCGTGAACTTCGTATCCTTTACGTAACAATAGTTCTGCGAGGTAGGCCCCGTCCTGTCCTGTAATGCCTGTTATTAACGCTCTTTTTTTCATGGAGTGGTTTTGAATGACCGGCGCAAAAATACAATTTTGTACCTAACTTTAATTGAACCTAAGTTTGCAGCAACAAATTGATAAAGTATGGCCGAAACACTGGGATCCCTTTGTGATAAACTCACGATTGTAAAGCTCAAGCAGTACCACTCTGAAGAGGAAGCCCGGCTTCAAAGCCTTAGCCAGCAGGAACAGCAACTGCAGACCGAGATCAACAACTTTATCGTTGATGCGGTGACGGGAAACATCCCCCCGGAACGACTCAGCTTCTCCGCCAACAAGGTCTATAAGAAAGAGGGAAATGAAATCCGCTCCATAACAGGAAATATTGCTGAAGTATTCGCGGAACTGGCGAAGGTGAACTGCGACCTCTGGCATGAACAGGAAAAAGTGTATGAATTTGAAAAAGTGGAACCGGCGGAGAAAGATGTGGTGGTCAAAAAACTGGCGGTACTCAACCTCGAACGAAATAAATGTATCGATGCCATTGACCAGCAGTTCCGGTCAATGATCACCGGAAAATAAGCAATATGCCCAGGGCCGTCATTTTTGGAATTAACGGACAGGATGGGTTTTACCTTGACCGCCTGCTCCGGGAAAAAGGTATGGAAGTGACAGGGGTGTCGCGCTCCAAAGGAGACTGGCTTCAGGGCAATGTGGGCGACCCTCAATTTACCCATTCGCTTATCAGGGAACTTCAACCTGACTATATCTTTCACCTGGCTGCCAATTCAAATACCGGTCACGAATTGCTTTTTGAACACCAGGAAACCATCGTTGCCGGCACCCTGCATATACTGGAATCAGTGTATAAGCACTCTCCGGATTCCAGGGTTTTTATCACGGGCAGCGGGCTGCAGTTTGAAAATAAGGGCGAACCGATCAGTGAAAAAACCCCCTTTGTCGCAAAGGATGCCTATTCGCTGGCACGGATTCAATCAGTATACGCAGGGCGTTATTACAGGACGAAGGGGGTAAGGGCCTATACCGGGTATTTGTTTCATCATGACAGTCCGCTGCGAACGGCGCAACACCTGAACCGCAGGATCGCCGATGCGGCGCAGGCGGCTGTCGAAGGCAGGGCGTATCATTTGACCATTGGTGATATCACAGTGGAAAAGGAGTTTGGCTTTTCGGGGGATATTGTCAACGGAATTCTTCACCTGGTTCAGCAGGAGGAGTTTTTTGAAGCCTGTATCGGAACCGGTAAAGCGTACAGCATTGAAAAATGGCTGGAACTTTGTTTCGGTGCTGTGGGAAAAAACTGGAAGGAATATGTGCAGCTAAACGAAGGATATAAGCCTGCCTTCAAAAAAATGATGAGTGACCCGTCACTGATACGCTCAACCGGGTGGAAGCCCGAAGTGGAAATCGGGGAACTGGCAAAACGGATGCTTAAATCTCCGGGAGAGCTGTAATGCAAAAAGCTCCTCCAAAAATATTGCTTGGAATGCTGGTGGCCAATGGCAACCCGGATGTAGATGCTATTTGGGAAATACCTCTAGCCGATAAAAAAGCCGGTGAAACGGATGCCTGGTTCTCTTTTGTATCGCAGGCGGAAGAACGGAAGAGCAGGGGAGAGTTTGAGGAGATATTTCTAACCCAGGTCTATCCGTCAAATGTTCACAACTACGATGGTACCACCCGTGGCACTATTTACAATGCCTACCCTCATCCTGTTACGGTGGATGCAAGACCCGTGCTTCGGCTGAATGAAAACGAGGTATTACGGGTAAAGGCGTTTGCGGAGATAAATAAAATTTCTTCCTTCCGGCATGTCATTCTTTTCGAATGTTCATCTTTCAGCGGGCAATCCTTCGTTACTCCGGGATGGGCAACCGAAGTGGCCGGGCAGTTAGTGAAAATGCACGAAGATCTGCTGGTCATCATTTCCACCCACCTTGACCTGGGTATAATTCATCCACGGATCATAACAGCCAGTCAACTGACGTTTCGCGAAAATGCCGAACTGACAAAATACTGTACCCTGCTGGCCGGTTGTTCCAGCGGTATTACCTGGATCGCCACCACTGATTGGGCAAAACGCCTCCCCATGGTGCAATTCCTGAAAAGGGGTATCGGTTTCACTTTTGCCTCCGTCGTGTACGATCATCGTTACTGGGGACTGGATGATTCAATGATCATTGAAACCACCAACCCCGGCATTGCGGCTGCGGTCCGCCTGCTGAATGACGTATTGTTAAAAGGAGTTATTGAGGTAAAGCCTGAATTTCATCAATCCCTTAAGCCCAGGTTTGTTTCCTTGCTTAAATACGCGTTTATGTACTTCCGGAGGGGGAAATTTGCCAGGTCGTTCCGGATCATCAGGAATTTTTATAAAAGGAATTACTCCGGGGGCCGGCATTGATTGGGGTAACCTTGCCGTCCTTATTTTTTTTGAATGACCAACGTGGCAAACGTATAACGAATACCCTCGAACATGAAATCCGGTTGGGGGCATTCCCAGTCGTATCTGCCATAAATGCTGCAGTCTTTCATATTGCCAGGCAGGCGTTGTTCCAGGTCTTTCCGTGTATAGAACCGGAAGTCCACCCGCGGGATCTTGTCACCGGGCCGGTAATCCTGTTTATAGTCGCAGGTAAGTATGGCGAATCCCCCCGGGTTAAGCATTTCAGCAATATCTTTTACAAAGAGGTCATCGTCTTCTACGTGTTCGATCACCGAAGTGGAAAAAATGATATCGTATTTATTGTTCCGCACACCGGGTTTGGTCATGAACGTATGCAGATCATAATTCAGTACCGGGTCGATCCCTTCCGCAGGAATTCCCAGTTTTTGCAATCCCATAAAAGCGGTATCCTCGTAAGAACCTACGGATAAGATACGCGGGGAAGGAAATTGCCGGGAAAAATTCCTGGCTGTTTCGAATACAAAGGCCTGCTGGATATTCGCTTCGGGTATCTTCCGGCTCATTTCGTCGGGACAGAGCCGGCAAAGCAATTTTATGACTTTGTCATACTCAGACCGGGCTTTATTGTCGAGGATTCGGTTAAAAATTTTTTCTTCAAACAGGAGACCACTGGCCGGTACATCATACGTTGCATATTGCTCTTTTCTTTTTGCCGACTGGCTCGCTGCGAGCATCAGTTTATCGCGGTTAACGGAGCGGGTTGCGATCTTTCTGAACCGTGCAATGATCCTGCGGGCCGGTGTTTTTTCGATCAGCGTTAAAAGGGAACTTTTTGCGACGGACCGGCTTTTATAATTCTTCACAGCGGCTGTAACGATCCTTTCATAGTCCCAACAAAGATTTTCAGGCGTCCATTCCTTTTTATACGGCTGAAGTGGATGGGTGCCGTTCTTTGTAATATCTTTCAAAGGGCTGTCTTCAATGCAGACGGAAGGCTGCGCATTGAAAATATTCCGGAACATATTGCTTTTTGTGATGGCCACCGGTTTATTGACAGCCAGGGCAAGGTCAATAACACTGGATATCCCGCGATTCTTGTTCTCATCGTAAAAGAAACAATTGATACTGTTTTGAGAAAGGAATTCCAGCACTTGTTCCTGGGTAAGGAAATCATGAGTGATCTTTAATTGTATACCGGGTTTCTTGATCAGGTTCCGGCAGGCATCCGCATAGGCGCGGGCTCCCGTTCCCTCAGGGTCGCCAAAGCGGGCGAAGGGAATATTAAAACGGATAAGCGCCTCATCGAATTCCTGCTGAACGGTTTCAATGATCTTTGTATAGCCTTTACCTTTTGTCCCAAAACCAAAACTTCCGATTGTGATAACATCGGGTGCGGGGGTTACATCGTTATATTCCGGGATCAACCGGCCTGTTTTAAACACGATCGGGCTGGTAAGCAGAACGGTGGGATCCGGGGCGATGTGGAAATCAAAAAGATTCGTATTGGCCTGGTTCACCCTTTCCTGGGTCACTTCATGAATAATACCGATATGCGGCAGTTTGACCTTTCGCGTGAAGCGGCTGTTCAGCCAGGGCATCGTGCTTCCGTAATAGTTATAGATAACGGCGACTGGCTGATGTTGGGTGATATACTGCTGCAGATCTGTCAAACTACTGCATTCGCAATAGATAAAATCATACAAACCGGATTGCCGGATCGCAGTAAAAACATTTTCTCCGAACTGGTGTACTCCGCATTCTTTTTCCGGGTGGTTGAAATACCCGCAAGGACAGGGATTCATCGAAGCTACCAACATAAAACTAGCGGGGTATGTCACCGAAAATCGCGAACGCGAAATAGTCA
>JBGATE010000014.1:6958-29237 GCA_044229375.1 Chitinophagaceae bacterium | reverse complement strand
AGGATGAAATTTGCAAGGGGTTCTTCATTTCCAGTCTGCCCGGCAATGATGAACGAGTACAGCAGGTGACTTCCGTCCGGAGAAACTAAAAAAACAACAGATGAAAAGGTTATTTACCCTATGCATGGCCCTTGGTACCGTTATGACGGCATTCGCGCAAACCGATACCACCGGCAAGTCTTCAGAGCCGCAAAATGATACCATCCGTATCGGCGGTATCATCATCGTAAGAAAAGCCGGCAGCAAGGACCGGCAGGTCGTTCATGACCGGGAGTACAAAATGCGCAACCGCCGCCATGTACAAAAACCCGGCAATGTGTCCACCAACTGGTGGATCTTCGATCTTGGTTTTTCCAGTTTTAACGATAAGACCAATTATGCCGGCGCCGCCGCACAGGCGTATGCACCGGGCAGCAATGAAACCTGGTTCGATCTGAAGAACGGCAAGTCGAGAAACGTCAATGTCTGGATCTTCATGCAAAAACTCAATATGGTAAAGCATGTGGTGAACCTGAAGTACGGACTGGGACTGGAACTGAACAACTATCATTATAAAAGACCCATCCGTTATGATGCCAACCCCCCGGCCGTGCCCAATGCACCTGTGGTATCGCTTGACGGAACACCCAACCGGACCTATGACAAGAACAAACTGGCAGCCGATTACCTCACGGTGCCGATGATGGTGAATTTCAATTTTACCCCGAAGCGCAAACAAAGCTTTGGTCTCAGCGCAGGGATAAGCGTTGGCTATCTTTACAGCGCAAGGAATAAGACCGTTACCTCCGACGAAGGGAAAAAGAAGGCCAAAGACGATTTCGAACTTGAAAAGTGGAAACTGTCCTATATCGCCGAGTTGTCACTGGGCCCCGTACGCTTCTATGGTTCCTATGCCTTTACCAGCATGTATGAAAGAGGACTGGATATGACCCCGTATAATTTCGGTTTCCGGTTCAGCAACTGGTAACCTCCTTTCTTCTATGATATTTTTGCCGGCTCCGATCCATTCGGTGCCGGCTTTTTTATCCCCCGTAAAAAAGCAACGTACCTTTTCTAAACATCCCGTTAAAACATATCCACAGCCAAAAATAAAATTTCGTGGCATTACGTTTGAAGCATGGACGGTTACTGATTACAGCCAGATCCCCGGCGCTGCCCGGCCAGGCATGCCCCGAGGGTATTTACAAATGCTTCCCACCAACTTTTGCGCTGCCAAAACAGTGCATCACCAGCAGGCGAATGGCTGGGTGTAATCCGGTTTACCCGGGCGCCGGTTAATGGCCCGTCCTAATTGAAAACAAATGTGAACATGAAATACCCTGTTATCCTTACCTCTTTATTCCTGGGAAGTATTATGCCGGTAACGGATGTGAAGAACAATTCCTCCATTGCCATGGCTCACAAACGGATCCTGCCTGGTGAATACGGACCCGTTGGATCCGTTTCCATTGTAATAGACAAATCGGATTATGAACTGAGTGTGTATGACGAAAAAGGCTGGTATGCAACTTACCCCGTGGTTTTTGGCAACAGCAGTCTTTCTGACAAAAAACTACAGGGCGACAAGAATACACCCGAAGGCAGTTTCCGCATCATCGCCAAACGGGTACATGAAAAATGGTGCCGCTTCCTGACCCTTGACTACCCGAATGAGGAGAGCATTGAGAAGTTCAACAAGCGAAAAGAAAAAGGTGAGATTCCGGCGAATGCCAGTATCGGCGGCGGCATCGGCATACACGGCACCTGGCCGCACGAGGATTTTGTGGTGGACCGGTACAAGAACTGGACCCTGGGATGTATCTCCATGAAGAATGAACATGTTATGGAGATATACGGGTTTACCGGGGTGGGAACAAAGGTTACGATCAAAAAATAGAACCGGTCTTATTAGCGGTGAAATCCTGTAAAGGCTTCCACCTCTGACCGCCACTTTGCAGCATCCCAGTGTAGAAAGGATTCATGATCGGCGCCTTCATAGATCACCAGTTTTTTACGGGTTGCTCCAATCGCCTCGTATATTTCCTGTGTCTCTTCCGGAAGAACATAAAAGTCCAGTGAACCCCATTGCAGCAATACCGGGCAGGTGATGGTTCTTACGTAACGGGTGGTTTTATGGTTAAACCCGTTTAACCCTTTCTCCACACCGATCCAGAAGCTGGTAAAAAAGGCAAAGGGCTGACCGGGAAATCCAAGCATACGGGCACGTGCCTTCAGGTAGGTTTGGAGCGACAGGAACGGAGCATTCAGTATGATCCCGGACGGTTGCAGCCCGTAGTCTGCCATGGCTTTGGTGATAGCGACGGCTCCCATGGAATTGCCATATAAAAAGATGGTCTTTTCTCCCTTTGCCCGGATATAATCGTATGCCAGTTTTACTTCTTCCGATTCCCGTACAGCGATCGTGGTTGTATTGCCCCCGCTGTTTCCATGACCCCTGAAATCAACCATCAGTACATTCATTCCCTGGTAGCGGAATTCATTCACTTCATCCAGCAGGCTGACCTTTGTGGCAGTGATCCCGTGAAAAAATATCACGGTACCTTTTGCCGCCGAATCCGGGGCCGCGTACCAGGCATCAATGCGAATTCCCTTTCGGGTGGTGAACTGAACGGTATCATAGGGGAAAACCGGAACGGCGGAAAGTTCCGGGCGGGCAAAGCGGGGGCCCGTGAATAATTTCCAGGATTTGGTAAAGATGTTTCCGCTGCTGTTTGCGTAATCCTCCGGAACGGATGTATAATAACGGGTCAGTTTGTCCGCGTAGAGAGCGGCGCTGATATTGATCAGGATGAACTGAGCCAGCAGCACCCAGCCTATCCAGCGGAGTGTAGAACGGATCTTTTTTTTGAACGGAGTTTTTTCCATGAACAGTCGGCAGGGATCATTCGTTGCCGCCAAAAGTAGTTTTTAGCTTTCAGATCCCTGAATATAATGTGAATTATTTGTGACCGTCCCCATAATTTTTTTCCGGATCTTCCGTTCTGGTTTTACCCCCGTCAATAATAGTATAGTAGAAAAACCTTTTAAAGCAGCCCGTCCGTGCTGCTTTAATTTTTACAGCCCGAGTTTCCGGCGGATATCAAAAGGAATGGCTTGCTTGTTCACAATGATGGCGACCGTTCTCATCAGAAAATAATCTTCCCGCATAAACAGGTATCCCCCCAGGGAATTGGTACTGTTACCCCATGAATTCTTTACATAATACCAGGTCTCACCCGGCCCGTTTGTACGGCCAACGATGTGCATCATATGATCCAGCAGTGTGCTTTGGTCCTCAAAAGCCCGTTGTCTTTCTTCCGTTCCGGGACGCCCGGTCGTCCCCTGCAGGGCGGCCCTGCCATCGTAATATTGAAACCCGGCATCATTCGCATCGCCGTCCCAGCCAACGGTATAACCATTGTCCAGCGCGGTTTTGCTGATCCTGCTGAAATCGGTCAGCGGAACGTTCCAGTATTCGTCACCGGTCCAGTTATACTTATCCTCCAGTACGAATTTTGAATAGAACGGATGGTGCGTATAGGAAGTTATTTCCACATAATCATCGGGATCGATGTCAAGATATTGTTCCAGGAAAGACCGTGGCGTATAGGTGCGGCCCCTGTAATCAAACTGAGCGGGCACTATTCCGAGGTAATGATCCAGGACACTGTCCACAAAGAATTGCTGCCGGGGATTGAGTTCTGTAATTCCTTTTGCAATGCAATAGCGGACAAACTTTGCCAGCAGGGTATCCATTTCGGCGTGGTTATGCTGGCTTTCATTTCTTCCTTTACCGGAATAAACTTCCTCGGGCACCATCCCGAAATTCTTCATCACCCAAACGGCGTCATGAAACTGACCGCCGGGGGTAAAAAAATTGCTTCCCTTTTGCTGCAGGTGCCGCCGGATCTTCCGGACCATGGAATAACGGGCGATGAACATTTCACTGAGGTCCGTTTGCCCCTTACCCGTTCTAAGCATTTCACTTTCCAGCAAAGAAGTACTTGAA
This sequence comes from Chitinophagaceae bacterium, assembly GCA_044229375.1. Lineage (GTDB taxonomy): Bacteria > Bacteroidota > Bacteroidia > Chitinophagales > Chitinophagaceae > JJ008. The sequence continues at coordinate 25,249 of JBGATE010000014.1, read as the reverse complement.
AAACTCCAGCAGGTGGCAGACATATACTGGTCCTTTACAGGGGTACAGGATACAAGGACAGGCTTTAGATTGCTAATTTTAACTTCCTGCCCGTTACTGAAGTAATAGAGAAAGAGCAGCGGAAGAAAAAGCCCTTTTTTCATTCGTTGATTTATTTACAGCAATCTACAATAATCACGCGGTAAAGCTCTACCCGGAAGAGGGTATTTAATCCAGCCGTGTTTCGATCTGCCGCCTGTCAGCCGCCCGTTTAAAATTCCTTCTGTACATGATCCAGAAAACCACCTGGGTGAGAGAAAACAATAAGATGAGTATCAGGTTATTTTCTAACGTCAAATAAACATTGGCTAACCCCTTTCCCCAATGCATAGAGGCGTCTTCATACATACCCCTGAAAACCAGTTGGTGATTGTCAACCAGGCCCTGCAAGTAAATAAAAAGGGCGATACAGATTGAGTTTACAATCACCAAAACCCAGGCCGTGCTTTTTTGCCGGGCAAATTGACCAATGATAATTATTAAAAAAACAATAGAATAGAAGTAAAAAAAGAACATAGTAAATACCAGCAGGACAACCATACACCCTTTTTTATAACTTCCCGTTCATGATCTCCTCTACCACTCCCGGATCAAGCAAAGTAGTAGTATCACCCAAATTAGAAGATTCCCCTTCCGCGATCTTTCTTAAGATCCGCCGCATGATCTTGCCGCTTCTTGTTTTGGGCAACCCGGAAACGAACTGGATCTTATCGGGTTTGGCAATGGGACCGATGATACGGGTGACCGTTTGCAGGATATCCTGGCGGCGCAGTTCCTCATCGCCATGATGTCCGTTATAGATCACGTAGGCATAGATGCCCTGCCCTTTTAAGTCGTGCGGGTAACCCACAACCGCGCTTTCCACCACACCCGCGTGCATATTGATAGCATTCTCCACTTCGGCGGTACCGATCCGGTGGCCGCTTACATTGAGCACGTCGTCTACCCGGCCGGTGATGCGATAATTCCCCTGTTCATCTTTCAGTGCGCCATCGCCGGTGAAATAAAGATTCTCATAGGTAGCAAAATAATTCTGGCGGCAACGTTCATGATCGCCCCAGGTTGTACGGATGATCCCCGGCCACGGGGCTTTGATACACAGGTTACCCGCACCTGCCAAACCGCCCTGCATTGCGTTGCCCTTTATTGCCTCCGCTGCAGCATCCGATCCTTCGATCACATTACCCTGTTCATCCACCAGTAACGGCTGCACACCCGGCATGGGAAGGCTGGCCCATCCGGGTTTGGAGGGTGTTACACCTGCCATGTTGGAGATCATGCAAGCGCCTGTTTCCGTTTGCCACCAGGTATCCACCACCGGGCATTTCTTTTTCCCGATATGTACATCATACCAGTGCCAGGCTTCCTCGTTGATGGGTTCGCCTACGGTACCGAGTATTTTTAGAGAGGAAAGATCTTTCCCTTTCAGGGGTTCAAGCCCGAAACCCATCAGGCTTCTGATGGCAGTGGGGGCCGTGTAAAGGATATTCACTTTATGCCTGTCCACAATATCCCAGAACCTGCCTGCATCCGGCCAGGTGGGGATGCCTTCAAACATCAGGGACGTGGCCCCCGCGCAAAGCGGTCCGTAAACAATATAGCTGTGACCGGTAATCCAGCCGATATCCGCGGTGCAGAAATGTATGTCGCCGGGCTTGTACTGGAAAACATTGACAAATGTGTAAGTGGTCCAGAGCATATAACCTGCACAGCTATGCACAACACCCTTGGGTTTGCCGGTGCTGCCGGAAGTGTACAGAATGAATAGGGGATCCTCCGCATCCATTTCTTCCGCGGGGAAACTCACCACGCCGTTCTTCTCCACCTGATCCTCGGCAATATCCATTTCATCCTCCCACCACAGATCCCTTCCCTTGATCATGGAAACCGGTGTCCTTGTCCTCGTATAAACGATCACCCGTTTTACAGTCCTGTTCCCGATCAGCGCGTCATCGATCACAGCTTTCAGCGGAATATCTTTCCCTCCCCTGTAAGCGCCATCGCAGGTAATGATATATTCCGCGCTGGCATCATAAAGACGATCGGCTATGCTTTGCGCGCTGAACCCTCCGAAGATCACGCTATGGATGGCGCCGATCCGCGCACAGCCTAATATGGCGTAAACCAGTTCCGGGACCATGCCCATATAGATACAAACCCTGTCTCCTTTCTTTACGCCATTGTTCTTCAGCATTTGCGCCACCTGGCATACCCTTTTGTGCAGGCGGTTATAGGTTACCGTGCGCACCCTGTCTTCCGGGTTATTGGGTTCCCAGATAAAGGCGGGCTTTTCACCCATCTCCGGAAGATGCCGGTCAATGCAATTTTCGGTAATGTTCAGTTTTCCACCGCCGAACCATTCTGTTTTTGGTTCTTTGAAATTCCATTCAAGGACCCTGTCCCATTTTTTCCGCCACAAGAAATTTTCCGCCACTTCCGCCCAGAAATCTTCCGGCACTTCCACGCTTCTTTTATAATCCCGGTGGTACTGGTCAGGTGATGTGATCTGAAAAGGATAACCCATACTTTGTTTTTGTGCCTTAAAAGTACTGATTCGCCCCTATTTTCTACGACGGCCCGCCTATAAACATATACCACAAAAAATAATTACAGCGGTCGAAAATCAATTCGTATTTTAATTCCATGAACAAAACCAGCAATATCCGGAAGATAATTGCCGCTTCTTCCGTGGGTACAATGATCGAGTGGTACGACTTTTACATTTTCGGCATGCTTTCCACCACGATCTCCTCCCAGTTCTTTCCTAAAGAGAATCCCACGGCAGCCCTGCTGAGTACCCTGGCCATTTTTGCGGCCGGTTTTATCGTTCGTCCTTTTGGCGCATTGTTCTTTGGCAGGCTGGGCGACCTCGTCGGAAGAAAATATACGTTTCTCCTTACGCTGATACTGATGGGCGGATCCACCTTCCTGATCGGATGTGTTCCCAGTTATGAAACGATCGGTATTGCTGCACCGATCATCGTTCTGTTGCTGCGCCTGCTGCAGGGTCTTGCACTGGGAGGAGAATACGGCGGGGCGGCCACCTATGTAGCGGAACATGCGCCGGTAGAGAAAAGAGGTTATTATACGAGCTGGATTCAAACAACGGCCACACTGGGATTGTTCCTCGCCCTGGGAATTATCCTGCTGGTCAAAGCCAATATGCCCGATTCATCTTTCAATGCCGAATGGGGCGGATGGCGTTACCCGTTCTGGATATCGATATTACTCGTGGGTGTATCCGTTTACATCCGGCTCAAGATGAAAGAATCACCCCTGTTTTCCAAATTAAAGGCAGAGGGCAGGACTTCGGCCAGCCCGCTGAAAGAAAGTTTCCGCCGCAAGGCCAACTTCAAAATGGTACTGCTGGCCCTGTTCGGGGCCGTAATGGGACAGGGGGTGATCTGGTACACCGGGCAGTTTTATGCGCAGAATTTCCTGGAGACCAAATGTCATATCGATTTCACGCAAAGCAGGACCATCATGCTCTGGGCCATCGCATTTGCCACACCGTTTTTCATAGTGTTTGGCTGGCTGAGTGACAAGATCGGCCGTAAATGGATCATGATGGCGGGCATGCTGGGCGGGATTCTTTTCTACCGGCCCATCTTTGGAAAATTTCTCGAAGAAACTAATGTAAAGGAATGGGTCAAAACGGTGTTGCCGGAACTTACACTTGAAAAACAAACTGTGAAATCCGATACTGTTTATACAAAAGATGCCCATATGACCATCGTAAATCATAAAGAAAGCAACTGGGATTACAAGGGAACACGTTTCAGTGAAAAGAGACACGATAGCCTGGTCATGATTTCATTGCATGACGATGTTACTATGGCAAATGCAGGGTGGTTTAAACAAATAACCGATTCTTCCGGAATTAACTTTGTGGAAATTCCGGATGATAACCCTGTTTATGCCGGTGTTGTCCTTTCATCCCCGGTACTTTGGAAATTCGTTTTCCTGGTCTGGATCATGATCATCTTCGTTACAATGGTGTATGGACCCATTGCCGCCTTCCTGGTGGAAATGTTCCCCACCCGGATCCGCTACACTTCGATGAGTCTGCCTTATCATATCGGCAACGGTATATTCGGCGGACTGGTGCCTTTTATTGGTTTATTACTGACCACCACGATTCCCGGGGATCCGCTGGTGGGGCTCTGGTACCCGATTGGTGTAGCCACTCTTTGTTTTATTATTGGAGTTTTATACCTGAGAAATAAAATTGACAGGAATATACATGATTGACCCCTCACCCCCCCCTCCACTCTCTGGAGAGGGGAGTTAACTAAAGAACTATGAAGAAATAACCTTAAAATAAAATGTGATGAATGCCTTTAAAAGATATTTCGGACTGCTTTTTTTACTGATCGCACCGCTGGTCATTTATGAACTGGTTGTCGGCGCCGTCAGCAATATTGACAACGCGGGGAAAAAGGATATCAATAATCCTGTGATCTGGATCATGATCATCACGATATTCACCCCCATCGCCATTGGCCTGGTGATTTTTGGCTGGTATGCTTTCCGGGGCGAGTATGACCACCTGCCGGAACGCTCCAAAGACCTGTAGGCCAGCCTGAAAAATTTTACAATTTTCAAACAATCGGCGCTTGCCATTGTTAATGGGAGGAAATAATTTTGCCCCGAAATGAAAAAAACAGCCTTTTTACTGCTTTTTATATTCGCCCTGGTCCAGGCCGGGCCGGCTGTTTCCGCTATTTTTAATCCCGTCAGCATAGTATTCCTGGTCGACGAGGAAAAAAACGACCATAAAACGGATCAGGAGAAAAAAGAGAAAAAGGATTATAGCTCTTTTACGAATGCCGGTATGGGTCTCCAGACCATGATCCAGTCACGGCAGCCGATGGCGGAAAGTATCCTTAACCCGCCCTTCCTGGAAAAACCCACTCCCCCTCCCAATTTTTTATAACAGTTCCTCCTGTTGAATCAACCAGCCATCCTGTTCTGCATGGCTGGTATCGCTTATCATTTAAATAGTTTCCATGTCAGCTACCACAAGTCCGGTGAGCAGGATCCTGAATGTCCTGAAACTGGAAAGTGCCGAAATAACCGCCGTATATATTTATGCCATTTTGAATGGCCTTATCCAGCTGTCCCTGCCGGTTGGCGTGCAGGCGATCATCGGGTATGTGTTGGGCTCCTCCATGCGGGCCTCACTCGTAGTACTGATCTGCCTGGTCGTGCTGGGCGTGCTCATTGCCGGTATCATGCAGATCAACCAGGTGAAGATCATCGAAAAGATCCAGCAAAAACTCTTTGTCCGTTATTCACTGGCATTTGCACAACACCTGCCCGGTCTTGACCTGAAAAAAAATGACAATATCTACCTTCCGGAACTGGTGAACCGGTTCTTCGACGTACCAACACTGCAGAAAAGCCTGTCGAAGATCTTACTGGAAATACCCACAGCCGTGATCCAGATCCTGTTTGGACTGATCCTGCTATCGTTCTATCACCCGGCATTCATTCTCTTCGGGGTCATCCTGGTGAGCATGTTGCTGCTGATCCTTCGTTATACAGGCGGGAAGGGCCTCCAGACAAGCCTTGAAAAAAGTAAATACAAATACAAGGTGGCAGCCTGGCTGGAAGAAATGGCCAGGGTCATCAAATCCATCAAGCTTGCCCAAAATAAAAACCTGCATTTACGCAAAGCGGACCAGGAAGTGAGCAACTACCTGGATGCCCGCAATAAGCATTTCAGGGTCCTGTTATTCCAGTTCAACATCATGGTGCTGTTCAAAACCGTCATTACCGCGGCCATGCTTATTGTGGGAACCCTGTTAATGGTCAACCAGCAGCTCACCGTAGGGCAATTCATCGCGGGAGAGATCGTGATCCTGCTGGTGCTGAACGCGGTGGAGAAACTCATCATCAACCTGTCCAGTGTTTATGATACGCTAACGGCCGTTGAAAAAATTTCGGAGGTCACCGACAAGCCCCTGGAAAAAATGGGTACGGCCAACCTGGATAGCGGCGGGCAGGGACTTAAACTGGAACTGAAAAACGTGAGCTTCAGCTATAATGACGAAAAGGACGTGCTTCGCAATATCAGCCTGCTGATCCGCCCGAACGAAAAAGTATGTATCACCGGCTTGCCTAATTCCGGCAAATCCACCTTGCTGAAGCTGATGACCGGTTCATACCCCGATTTCAGGGGAGCTTTATTAGTCAACGATATCCCGGTGGGGAACTACAACGTGGATTCACTGCGCGCGCAGACCGGTGTACTGCTCGGCCAACAGGATATTTTCAATGGTACGCTCCGGGAAAATATCAGTATGGGCCTTGATGATATCAGCCTGGAGAACATCCGGGAATGCGCCATAAAAGCGGGACTCAGCGATTTTATTGCCACCCTCAAGTACGGTTATGACACAGCCCTGGATACCACCGGTCGCAGGTTGCCCCGCAGCGTGATCCAAAAAATACTGCTTGCCCGGGCCCTGGCGGGCAAGCCCCGTCTCTTACTGCTGGAGGAACCCTGGCTGAATTTTGGAGACGAACACCGGCAGGATGTTATCGATATGCTGCTGGCGCTGGAGCATACCACCATTGTGGTGGTTACGAACGATCCGGATTTTGCCCTGCGATGCGAAACGGTTGCCGAAATGGATGCAATTGGAAATCTTATCATCAAAAAACAGGCATTATGAGTACAACTTACCAGTCCTATTCGCGCATATATATGTACAATCGGAATAGCCGCGTGAGGCTTTGGTTTCTCCTTTGTTGCGGGGTCTTCCTCGTGTTCCTCTTTCTTCCCTGGACACAAAATATCCGTGCAAAGGGTATTGTTACCACTTTGTACCAGGAGGAACGGCCACAGCAGGTGAACACCCTCATCGGTGGAAGGGTAATGAAATGGTATTTTAAGGAAGGTGACTTTGTAAAAGCCGGCGACACCCTGGTACAACTAACAGAGGTGAAAACAGATTACCTGGACCCGAACCTGCTCGATCGCACAAAAGAGCAACTGGCCGGCAAGCAGCTTTCCGTTGAATACTACAGGAACAAAGTGGGTTTAACCGGACAGCAGATAAATGCCATCGAATCCGGGCTGGAGTTAAAACTGAACCAGCAGCAGAACAAACTGAACCAGTTGGCCCTGAAAGTGCAGGCCGACAGCGCTGATGCGGCGGCGGCCGGCAATGATTTTAAAATTGCCGCGCTGCAGTATAACCGGCAAAAAGCCATGTACGACAGCGGACTGGTTTCCCTCACACAACTGGAACAGCGAAACCAGTTGTACCAGCGTGCCCTGGCCGGCAAGATCAGCGCTGAAAACAAGCTGGCCAACAGCCGCCAGGACCTGACGATCACCCGGATCGAGATGAATGCCATGCGACAGGAGAATATTGAAAAGGTAACGAGTGCCCGGGGGGAGCAATTTCAGTCATTAACACAGATCGCCAACGGGCAGGCGGAGATCGCTAAGCTGGAAAACCAGTACGCCAGCTATACCATCCGCAATGGTATGAACTATGTAATCGCCACGCAAAACGGGCAAATTGTAAAAGCGCAAAAAGCGGGGATCGGGGAATATGTAAAGGAAGGCGATATGATCGCGGCGATCGTGCCCGATACATTCCAATATGCCGTGGAATTGTTTGTACGTCCGCTGGACCTCCCGTTGCTGGCAACGGGACAAAAAATCCGTTTCATGTTTGACGGTTTTCCGGCCATTGTTTTCAGCGGTTGGCCCAAAGCCTCATCCGGAACATTCGGTGGTGTGATCATGGCCATCGAAAGTAATGTGAGCATGAACGGAAAGTTCAGGATCCTGGTGAAAGAAGATCCCGAAGACAGACCGTGGCCGAAGCAACTGAAAATTGGCGCGGGGGCGCAGGGAATCGCCTTATTGAAGGACGTTCCCGTATGGTATGAACTCTGGAGGAATATAAATGGCTTTCCCCCGGATTATTACAAACCCACTCAAACCGGGATAAAATGAAACGGATCATACTGATTATTTTATTACTGTTTCTGGTGGCAGGTAGTGTCTTTTCGCAGGATACGGCAAATAGTTTGTCCGGCGCGCAGGTGATGGAGATTGTAAAACGTTTCCACCCGGTGGCCCTGCAGGCTGATATTCTTGTTGAAAAAGCAAAAACCGATATCACCATTGCGCGGGGCCATTTCGATCCTGTTCTCCAGAACAAGAGCGCCCGGAAAACATTCGATGGCACGCAGTACTATAACTATAACCGGCCGGAATTGAATATACCCACCTGGTTCGGTATCGAACTAAGGGTCGGTTTTGAGTATTTGTCCGGCGACCGGACGGTGCCGACAGATACCAGGGGCGAATCGAATTTTATCGGTTTAAGTGTACCGGTCGGGAAAAACCTGCTGATGAACAAGCGAATGGCGGCGCTACAAACGGCCAGGATATTCCGGGAAGCTTCTCCGGTGGAACGCCGGAACATACTGAACAACCTGTTGCGGGACGCGTTGAACAGCTACTGGAGCTGGACATCGCACTATATGAAATATAAAATACTCAGCGACGCGGTAACGGTGAACGAAAAAAGAATGAACCTGGTGAGAAACGCTTATCTCATGGGCGACCGGCCGGCCATCGACACTACCGAGGCCCTGGCGCAGCTACAGCAATTTGAACTTTTAAAAAGCCAGGCCTGGCTCGATTTTCAGAATGCCGGGCTGGAACTTTCCCTGTACTTATGGACGGCCGATGCCAGGCCCTATTACCTTCCGGAAACAACCGTACCGGCGGATGATCTGCAAAAAATGAATACGACGACGATCGGGCTCCCCGAACTCAACCCCCTGTTGGATGCTGCCCGTAATGAACATCCCGAACTGTTGCTCTACCGCTATAAGCTTCGTGCGCTTACCGTAGACAGGAAACTAAAATTCCAGGAGCTGCTGCCTTCTGTAACTTTTACCTACAACCAGCTGGGGAAAGGGTATGGGATCACCAAAACCTTCAATAACCCGCTTTTTGAAAATAATTTTCAGTATGGCATACAGGCGGGTATCCCGTTGCGTTTCTCGCAGGGAAGGGGGGAATACCGGAAAGCCAAACTCGGCATTACGGAAACGCAGTTGCAGCAAAGCCAGAAGCTGCTGCTGGTGGAGAACAAAGTAAAAAGTTATTTCAACGAGCTGGCCACCTTGAAAAACCAGCTGGAGTTGCAGGAAAAAGCCTGTTTGAATTACGCCACATTACAGCGGGGTGAAGAAACGCGGTTCCGTGCGGGAGAAAGTTCGCTGTTCCTGGTGAATACCCGGGAGAACAAAGCCCTGGAAGCTTTCCGGCAACTGCAGGAACTGAAGGTCCGCTTTATTCAAACCGGTATCTCCCTGCAATGGGCGGCCGGGCAGTTATACAATCCCTGACGATTGCATGATAACTTTTTATTGATCACCTAAAACCCATAAACATGAAATGTCCCAATTGCGATGAATTACTGGTCATGACCGAAAGACAAGCTGTTGAAATCGATTATTGCCCGAAATGCCGGGGCGTGTGGCTTGATAAGGGAGAACTGGACAAGATCATCGGGCGGGCCGCCGGCGCCGAATCGGATGAAGCGCTGAAACAAAACAAGAACCGGCGCAACCGGCAGGAGGAGGAAGATGACGATGACGATGATGAGGGAGGGTTCTTCAACCGCGGAAAAAGAGGCAATGACCGGGGCGGATTCCTGGGCAACCTGTTTGATTTTTAAACCGGTTCATATTTTCCAGAACAGGATCGGATATAGCCGGAAGTTAAGCAAGCGCCGGGAATCGGGTTATTGACGGGAAAACGGGAAGTTGGAAAGAAGTGGTTTAAAATTTAATTTCTTCTCTTCTTCCCTTTGCCGGCAAATAAGGATATTTAGCTACCTTTTTATAAACTATCATACATGGATGCGGCCTTATGGGTATCCCTCCTCACCCTGATCGCACTTGAGGTGGTGCTGGGGATCGACAATATCATTTTTATTTCCATTCTTGCGGGTAAATTACCGCCGGAACAACAGAAAAAAGCAAGGACCTGGGGTATTCTGCTCGCCATGATCATGCGGCTCGGATTACTGGCCGCCATTTCCGTGATCATGAAACTGGATAAAGAGCTGTTTAAACTGATGGGAACGGGCATCAGCGGCAAGGACCTGATCCTGATCGCCGGCGGACTTTTCCTGATCTATAAGAGCACGAAAGAGATCTACCACAAAATGGAAGGCGAACCCGAGGACGCAGAGCGGAAAATAAAAAAGATCACGCTGGGCAACATTATCGGGCAGATCCTCCTGCTCGACCTGGTATTTTCCGTAGACTCCATCATTACCGCGGTGGGACTGGTGGACGAGGTTTGGGTGATGTATGTCGCGGTGATCGTGACCGTAATTATCATGCTCATTGCGGCGGCGCCCATCAGTAATTTTGTAAACAGGCATCCGGCTTTCAAGGTGCTGGCGCTGAGTTTTCTCCTGCTGATAGGCTTCACTCTGCTGGTAGAGGGTTTTGATGTGCATATCCCCAAGGGGTATATCTACTTTGCCATGGCTTTCGCCCTGTTAGTGGATGTGATCCAGATGAAAGTGGCGGGAAGGGCCTCCCATCCTGTAAAACTGAATGAACATTTTTCGGAGGAACCGGAGAAATAAGCGTACGCTACAGATTAACAAAAGAAGCAATCACCAAACCGTTATTCCGTTGGATAATGGATTTTTCATTCACTCTCCTGCCCTGTTGCAGGGTTTGATTGAAATACCCGGCCTCCAGGGAAATTTTTTTGCTGAACGCATACCCCAGCTGCAGAAAAATGCGGTTCTGGTCGAAGATATTTATCCCGAGGTTTTTCCCGGCGCCGATAAAAAGTTCATCCGCGGCTACCGCATAGAACATGCGTTCTCCTTTTTTCCGGAAGGGATACTGCGTCCTTAAAAAATAGCGGAACCGGTGAAGGAAGGTCCAGTCCTCAATTTCCCGGTCGGTTCCTGCTTTCACCTTGCCCAGCCATCGCTGTTCGATCCGGAACCGGTGCGTGATGGTCCATTTACGAAATGGCTGGCGCAATGTCAGCTGTTCATAAATGCGGTGCTCAGGGAAAGTGCCTGCCGAAGCGAGCGGGTAATCGCCATAAGGGAAAGTTTCGATCCAGCCGTATCCCAGGTGCGCAACAACATTTTCCTGCAGTTTGTAATTAACCCCGGTACGCAGGAGGCTCTGCTGCCAGTGTTTCAATCCATCGGTACGCCGCCACTGGTATTCCAGGTGCAGGCTCCATTTCTTACCGAGCGAAACAGTATGGAAGGTCTGTAACCAGTTCAGGTAATTGAAATCATTTACCCGGTCGTTCTGTGCTTTCCCCTCCAGGGAAACGGTCAGTAGGGCGACAAGAAAAAATTTTCTCATGATCAGGAAGTGCGGAATGCCACCGGGTGATACAATTTTTTATGTGGCCCCAGGTAAATACGCAGGAAAATACGAATTGCAGCCAGTTCAATAAAGATAAAACAAAGCGCAAGCAGCGTGATCAATCCCGCCTGGCTGTCTTTTACATATGTAAACAGTACATCGATGCCGATAAAGGCCGTGGTAATGGGGAAACCCAGCATGCCGATGGCAGCGAACATGAACAACAGGGTGGTATTGCGTTGTTCATATACATAGCCGTGAAATTTATTCAGCATGACATCGTTGTCAAGCGCCTTTGTTTTCCGCAAACAATACAGTCCCAGCAGGTAAACCAGCAGGATACCGCCGCCATAAAAAAGGATCTCGGTGGTTTTTACTGATCCGGCATTCATGTTGATCCCGGCCAGGACCAGGAAATGCGCGGCCGGCAGGCAGGCCCAGGCAGTAAGCGCTGAGCCGCGGTGTGAAAAAGCGTAAAGTATCAATGCGAGGGCGATCACAAGTGATGCACCGGTGAAAAGTGAACTATAAGAAAGCAAATGATCCGGCCGGATGATGGAGAGCGCCATAACGGAAATAGCGGATGGGAGTACTGTGACAGAAGCCACGGGTGAGGCTTTCAGGAAATGCAGTTGTCTTCCAATCCATTTAAAGGGACTCCACAGGTACCTGAACATTAGGGTATCCAGGTTCCATTCCTTTACGCCCATCATATAAAGGGTTGCTTTTAATTTCCCAACAGGTTTATTCTTTGGCGGATGATAATGGAAGTACTGGTGATGCACCAGGTAGTTCAATACGGAAGGGGAAACAAGCAACTGGTAAGTTCTTAAAAAAGCGTTGCCCGCAAAATGCAGGAGCACCAGCCAGTGAAAGCCGAGTGCGATCTCGATGAACATGATCCCGATCTGCGCCGCCGATGAATAAGCGATCTGTGTCTTTACATTGGGCTGAACCCTCGCGATCAGGGTGGCGAAAATCGCTGTGAGTGCGCCGGTGATGATGATGGCGATCTTTGCCCATGCCATGTCTTCCCAGAATGGATGGGTTCGCAGCAACAGGAATACCCCGATATGCACGCTCAATGAACCATAAAAGATCGCCGAGGAGGAAGTGGGCCCTTCCATTGCCCTTGGCAGCCAGGTAGTGAAAGGAAACTGCGCCGATTTAATGGTGGCAGCGAGTATGATCATGATCACAATGAAAATGGCCATTCCGGAATGACCGGATCCCGTGACGATATCCTTTGCCTCTCCCAGTTGCGTGAATGAAATGTTCCGGTGGGTGAGATGGTGCATCATCCACATTGCCAGCATCACGGCTACATCACTAATACGGTAATTCGAGATCGTTTTGAATGCGTTTTTAACCGGCAGGTACCGGTTGCGGTAAAAAGCGATCAGCAGGAAGGAGCAAATGCCCTTGATCTCCCAGCCGATAAAGAGGGTCTCAAAATTTCCGGAGAATATGATGAAGTTGAAACCCGCGGCGAATAAAAGGATGGTATTAAAAAAACGCTTGAACCCTTCATCCCGGTGCATATAATATTTGCTGAACGTGGCTACCAGGAAGAACAACAGGGATCCCACGATGCTGAACACAGCCGTAATCTCATCATAATAGAACTGGATGGCAAAAACGAAATTCTCCGACTGGTACAGTGTTGCCAGTTGATACTGAATGGGGGTAAGCCCGTTCACTACCCATCCGGTGGCAAACGCAAGGGCCGCGAGGATATAAAACACTTTGGATATCCGTACCACCCGGCCGATCAGCTTTTCATCCCTGTTCTTCCAGAGAAGTGTGATGATAAAGGCGGCCAGCGGAACAAAGATGAACAGGCAAATCGACCGGCTTAATATATTCTCGAGTTGATCCATTTCAAATCCAGGTTAGTGTTTTGTTCGTTTTCATTAATCCAGTAAATAAACCGGCAGGTTCTCTTCGGTGGCATGCACGATATGATTGGTCTCCATTTCCCGGGCGCCTTCAATGAACTCTTCCATGTTATGGATCGTCCCGATCTCCCCGGCGGCGGTAATGGGTTCGTACCGTTCAAATGCCCCGTTCCTGAAATAATAGAATTGCTTTTCCTCCGGGTGGAGCGCGGCGATATGCACCCACTCATTGCGGTACCACTCAAATACTTCGGGTGTGGAAGAGATCGCTTTCAGCACGATCTCCGGGCGGTGTTCAACGATAACGAGCAGTCGGACCGGGTCATGCACTTCGATCATCTGCCAGGGAAGCCCGGGCCACAGATCGCCGTCACTACTGTTCGCAACACCAAAAAGTCCCATCACGTTGTGGGGCAGTTTGGTGCCGGCTCCCAGTTTGATATTGTCAACCCGGGAGAAATAATATTCGAGATTGATACCGCCGCAAACCAACCCGATCGGGCGCATGACCCCGGTGAGGATCGAGCCATCCGGATCTGTTGAAAAATCATAACTGTTCAAAAAAGCCCTGCGGTCAAGGAATAAACCCCTGGTCGTTTGCCGTCTCCCTATGATGGCCAGCGTATTGGTGCCATGACCCAGTTCAGGTCTTGGTTCAAATAAAGAAACGGAACGGTCGTGAATGGCCTTACGAACCTGTTCCAGTTTTTGCCGGGTGTTGATGGATGCAAACCTCCTGCTTCTTTCCTTGGCATTCAGGTTCAGGGCTGTTTCAAAATGCTGAATATTCAGCACGTGGAGGGCTGCATTGGAGGTCGTCAGTTTCTCTTCATCGTAATAGCCTATCACATCGGCAGCCGTATCATGCATACAGCCGATGAACTGGGTTTCCTCCGGGATCATTATCCCTTTTACGGCCAGGATATCCCTGACCTTTTTATGATTGAGGATAAAGGCCATCACCCTTGCATTGGTGGCGCCGGGTCTGCCGCTGCAGGCGCCGCAATCATGCGCCCCGTGGTGCGGGTTGTTGGCACTGCTGCTGCCATGTGCCACCACATACACGATAGGGGCGAATTCTTTCACCAGGCCAATGCCCCGGAGAAATCCTTCCGCCCTTACAACCATTTCTTCCACGGTGTAACCTACCTGCAACCCGTTCTCGGTATCGCGCGGATCCTTGTTCTCGATCGTCAGAACCGAGCTCCTGTCCATATGCCCGTAGGCATTGCTGATGGCCGGGCTCATCTTCGGTTTGAACAACATCTGGGTCTTCCTGGCCAGCGCCCAAAAACCATAGATGATGCTCAGTACAAATCCTGTAAAGACACCGTGCGTATGTTTGGTATAAAGCGGTTCCCCTTTACGGGTGGCGCGCGCCCCATATTCCCGGACCAGGTATTTGGGCGTTACGGGCGCCGGGCAGAGTTTGTCATAGAACTTACTGCCTTCCTGCTGAAAATAAAATTCAACACCAAAAAAACCGGGTGCACCAAATGTCGTTGCGTTCTTATCAACCGCTTCTATATGCCGGCGAATGGAATCCTCGCGTTCATCAATACAGAAAATAGCCTGGAAAGTCGCTCCCTTTTTTGGATGACCAGGGGATGCCAGTTGAATCCCTTTCATTACCGAATCATAATAACTCCATTCAAACGCGTCCTGCCAGAGTTCGATCACTTCTGCCAGTTCCGTCCTGGGTACATCAGCCATCAGGTCAACGGGTGGCCCGGTAACAGCATTCGCCAGCGGTTTCCATTTATTACCGAACCGGTAATTCAGGGCATCCATTTCCATCAGCAATTCAAACTCCACCAGTTCCTTCAGGGTGATTCGTTTTGTGTCGAGAAGGGTCTGCGGGTTATCTTCCACCGCTGAGACAAAACCGCTCCAGCCATGATGGGCGAATTGCTGATCAAATAAATACTGTTCAAAATATTCCTCTTTCCCAACGATCGTTCGCAATAACTCTGTGACGGAATAATCGCCGGACAGGAATTTTTTCCTGACCGCCTTTGTTCTGAAAAAGCTTGTAAAACTGTTTTGCTCCAGTTCCCTTATGCTTTCAATAAATGATTTCCCGTTCACAGGAAACCCTTCAACGGCAATACCCTGGTCCAGGAAAGCGCAGAGGATACGGAACAGCAGCGGGTGAACCGTGTTATCCAGGTCGAAACCGTAGCTTTCTTTCCAGTATTTCCGTAATTGTCCGATCCGGGGCATGTTGATCACTTCATACTCCCTGTCAAGGAGCCGTTGTTCCCACTCCGCAACGGCTGCTTTCCCTTTTTTGTGAGCGATCAACATTTGCAGTACGTCTTTGCGGATACGTCCCGTTTGGTACATTTCCCTGTATTCCGTCAGCTGCAGGTGCACCTGGAACCCGAAGATCTTAGCGGCCTTGAAAATGGCATCATAGAACTTCATGTGCTGGAAGGCGTGGAGTGAATTATGATGAATGAAATCTTTCAGCGCCTGCTGGGAGGGCAGAAAGTGTTTCAGTTCATGGAGAACCTGTGCCTCGTCAAAATGAACAGGATGGATGTCCTTTTGGCCGTTGCCGCACTCCGGGGTTATGACCTTTGTAGTGGTTGCTGTATCCATCGTTTTCATATTGGCTGTAATGCCCCTTTCACCGAATGGACATGCACCGCATCTTCCATTTTATACTCCGGTTTGAAATTCTTCAGTTCCACACTGATGTTCTTATCCTTCGATCCGAATTTTACGAAGTCCCTGATCAGTTCGAGTATATCATAATCGATATAGACGGTATTTTTTGCATCGATAACCAGTTTGCCTCCTTTTGGCAGGTGGGCCAGGGTTTGCTTAACAGCGGCTTTATTCAGGAAAGAAACCTCCTGGGCAAGGTCCATATAAATGGTCTCGCCTTCAAGGTGCTGTTCCTTCTTGAAAAAATAGGCCAGTTTCATATTTCCCCTCAGGATAGCGAAAACACTTACCATCAGGCCGATCCCCACTCCTTTCAGCAGATCCGTTAACACTACGGCCACTACGGTTACAATAAAGGGAACGAACTGGTATTTACCGGCCTTCCACATATGCTTGAAAACTTTGGGGCTGGCCAGCTTCAAACCGATCATAATGAGGATCGCGGCAAGACAGGCCATCGGCATCCGGTTCAGTAAACCGGGAATGGCCACAACCGCTACGAGCAGGAAAACACCGTGGGCGATGGCCGACAACTTGGTTTTCGCACCGGAATTGATATTCGCTGTTGTCCGCACGATCACAGAGGTCATCGGCAGACCCCCGAGAAATCCTGCCAGCATATTACCGACTCCCTGCGCCCTCAGTTCCGTATTGGCGCTGGAAAATCTTTTCATCGGATCCATTTTATCACCGGCCTCCAGGCAAAGCAGGGTCTCGATACTCGCCACCGCGGCGATCGTAACAGCCGTGATCCAAACCTCTGGGTTCGTGAACCCGGAGAAATCCGGCGTACTGAATTGCCCGAAAAATTCACTGAGAGAGGATGCGGTAGGCAACTTAACCAGGTGTTCGCCGGTGATTGCCAGTGCAGGGGCTGCCGCTTTGAATATTTCATTGAGGGCAATCCCTACGATCACCACCACCAGGGCGCCCGGCAGCAATTTGATCTTTTTCAACCAGGCCACTTTATTGAAAGCGACCAGGATAGCGAGGGAAACCACCGTAACAATGATCGCCCCGGCATGGGCGAAATTGAAGGAGTGGATGATCTCACCCAGGAATCCCTTATCCGCCGAATCCATCAGCTCGTAAGAGAAGAAATCGCCTTCGTGTTCCTTATCATACCCTATCGCATGCGGCAATTCTTTCTTAATGATGATGATGCCGATCGCGGTCAGCATTCCTTCGATAACCCCCGAAGGGAAATAGCTGGAAATGCTACCCGCTTTCAATAGACCAAGTGTAAGCTGAAACGCGCCCGCCAGTATTACAGCCAGCAGAAATGTTTCATAACCCAGGTCGGTGATGGCGGCCAGCACAATGGCGATCAACCCGGCTGCCGGACCCGATACACTCACATGGGAGCTGCTCAGCATGCCTACCACGATGCCGCCCAATACGCCGGTAATGATCCCAGCGAAAGGGGGCGCCCCGCTGGCCACGGCAATACCCAAACAAAGCGGGAGCGCTACCAGGAACACCACCATGCCGGACAGCAAATCCGTCTTGAAATGCTTTGTACTGATTTTCATTTGATTCCCGGTTGTTATTTACGAGTTGATTAATTGTTTTTCGGTCTTTTTTTTCCGGGTGAGATTCTTGAAGAAATCCACCTTTCCGTTCTCCACATTGTACACGCCGCCGACGATACCGATCTCTCCCTTTGTGAACAATTCCTTTACGATCTCACTGCGGGTTAAAATTTCTTCCAGGCTGTTCTCGACATTGGCATACGCCACTTCATCCCGGAACATGTGGTCTTTCGAATCCCTGAGCATTGCTTTACTGATAGAAGGCTGTATCCTGTCTAGCAGGGAAGTGATATGCCCGTCCGTTACGCCCTGTTTGGCGCTTTTGATGGCGCCGCATTCGGTATGACCGAGTACCATCAGTACTTTGGAGCCGACATATTTTACCGCATATTCGATGCTGGCCAGTATGTCGTCGTTTACGATATTCCCGGCCACCCGTATGCTGAAGAGGTCACCAAGACCCTGGTCGAATATCAGTTCGGTGGAAGTGCGGGAGTCCATACAGCTCAGTATTACGGCAAAAGGGTACTGGCCTTCTCTTGTCTCGTTGATCATCTCAAGATGATCATGATCTGAATTCAGGTTATTGATAAATCGCTTGTTTCCTTCCACGAGCAGTTCATAACCCTGGTAAGGTGTCAGGTGCATTAAGAATTCTTTGGAATGCTTTCTCATTGTTATATATAATTTATTCGGATACCATCAGAAATGAGGTATCACTGTTTAGTAATCAGGCTTTTTTCAAGCCATTG
>JBGATE010000014.1:0-6948 GCA_044229375.1 Chitinophagaceae bacterium | reverse complement strand
GTCAATCGTAAATAATGAGAATTAAGCCGCGTTTGGCGGAGGTACCAGCAGCTCGCCGTGAAAGGCAATATAGGTCCCTGCATCACCGTGTTTATTGTATTGCAGGGCTATGGAAAAAGAGTGTTCATCGCAATGGTGATCATGAAGATATTCCTCGGAAAACGTACTGGAAGAAGGGGCCTTTTCTTCCGTGGCATTGCCAAAGGGGCTGGCGTTTTCCTCTTCTCCGGCACCAGACGGGGCTGAACGCTCAGAGGACAACTGGTACGCCGCCAATTCCTGTTGAGCCGCCTGAACAAAAGGGGCGCTGACAGTCAGCCAGAGCAATGCCAGGATCATGCCGATGGCCGCCGCTTTATTGCACAAACTGTATATGTTCCTGAACCTGCTCATTGAAAGTGCTGCAAAATAGTGCATAAAAGATTTTTATCCAAACCCTTTATTGTTAAACGGTTGCTGCTCCCGGCTGCTGTAGTAACAGGCTATGGGGGGGTTTTGTTGTGACAACCCCCTGTTTTATAAATAATAACAGGCTGGCCAGCCTGCACCTGTTCGGGATAGGCCCGCTTGCAGTATTTTTACTTATACTATATACTTACGAATGAAACCCTACGAGATATTATTAAAGAATAACCGGGACTGGGCCGAAGGCAAGGTCTCCAACGACCCCGATTATTTCAGCCGTCTCTCCCAATTGCAGACCCCGGAATTTTTATGGATCGGCTGCAGTGATAGCCGGGTACCTGCCAATGAAATAACCGGTACCGATCCCGGTGAGATCTTTGTACACCGTAACGTTGCCAACCTTGTCATCAATACGGATGTGAATCTGCTGAGTGTACTGGATTATGCGGTAAACCATCTGAAAGTAAGACATATCATTGTTTGCGGGCATTACGGTTGCGGCGGTATCAAAGCGGCCATTACCAATCATGATTTCAGACCGGTGCTGAATATGTGGTTACGGAATATCAAAGATGTGTACCGTATCCACCGGGCCGAACTGGACAAGCTGGCGGATGATGATAAAAAAGCCGACCGGCTTACGGAACTGAATGTAATGGAGCAGGTTTTCAATCTTGCCAAGACCTCCACCGTCCAGCGGGCCTGGAAACATGAACAGCGGCCCGATCTTCACGGCTGGGTATATGGTTTGGATAACGGGCTGATCAAACCTGTTTATGAAATGAAGTCGGGTACACACCTGGATGAACTGTATGAATACGATGACCTTTAAGTGATCAGCCCAGGAGCAGGTGCTGCAGGATAAAAACCGCCGCCCCTGCCAGGTAGCCAATCAATGCCAGCCACCCGATCTTTTTAAGGTACCAGAAAAATTCGATTTTTTCCAGCCCCATGGCTGCCACTCCCGCGGCTGAACCGATGACCAGGCAGCTACCTCCCGTACCGGCGCAATACGCCAGGAATTCCCAGAAGAAATGACCCGTCGGATAATGGTCCAACCCGTACATGCCCTGGGCAGCAGCCACCAGCGGCACATTATCCACGATGGCAGATAAGAGACCGATCAGCAGCGTGATGATCTTGATATTGCCGATCGAACGATCCATGGAGGTGGCGAGGCTTGTCAATACCCCGGTGGCCTGCAGCGCCGCGATGGCAAGTAAAATTCCAAGAAAGAACAGGATGCTGGGCGTATCGATCTTACGTAATGCGTGGTTAACGGATAATACACCTTTTTCCGCTTCATCTTTTTCGCTGTGGATCATTTCGGTGACCACCCACATGATACCGAGACCCAGCAGGATTCCCATATAAGGCGGGAGGTGAGTAACCGTTTTAAATACTGGGACAAACAAAAGGCTTCCCACACCCACCCAGAAAACCACATTTCTTTCCTTAACGGTGGAGGTCAGTTTCTTCCGGATGCTGCTTTCAGAAGCTCTTGCCGCATTGCCTTCAACCTGCCGGCTGATGATGAAGGCCGGAACCGCGAAACAAACCAAACTGGGTAAAATGGTCTGTACAATGATACTGCCGGCTGTGATCTGACCACCGATCCAGAGCATCGTGGTCGTTACATCCCCGATCGGGCTCCACGCACCGCCTGCATTGGCGGCAATAATCGTAAGCCCCGCAAATAACAACCGGTCCTTTTTAAGCGGAAAAATGACCCGTAATAATGAAATGATTACGATCGTTGTGGTCAGGTTATCCAGTACAGCGGAAAGAAAAAAGGTAATGATCCCGAGTATCCAGACCAGTTTTTTCTTACTGGTGGTGGTGATCCTGCTTGTGATCACTTCAAAGCCATCGTGTGCATCGATGAGTTCCACGATCGTCATGGCGCCCAGCAGGAAAAAAAGGATCCCGGCCACTTCACCTAAATATTCATTGACCAGGTGTCCCGGCGACGGATCCCCGTCCGCAAATAGCGCGAAGATCGTCCAGCACAGTACACCCGTAACAAGGGCAGAAGCCGCCTTATTGATCTTTAAAGGATGCTCCAGCGCTATTACAGCATATCCGATAATGAATACAATAACGATAAAAGTGACCATGGCGGTAAAAATAATGAAATACCGTGCATCCGGGGCCGTCGTCCCTTTTTTGAGTTTTTGATGTAGGTTTGTAACATGTCCATCGAAGTAAAAGGCCTGCTCAAAGAATACGGTGAGCAAAAGGCCGTCAATAAAATCTCCTTCAAAGTTGACAAAGGTGAAATAGTGGGTTTTCTCGGACCAAACGGCGCGGGTAAATCCACCACCATGAAAATCATCACCGGCTACCTGCAGCAAACAGGCGGTGAAGCCCGGGTTTGCGGTATCAATGTAGCGGAGCAGCCCCTTGAAACCAAAAAAAAGATCGGATACCTGCCCGAACTGAACGCCCTGTATTATGAAATGTACGTGAAAGAATATCTTTCGTTCATTGCGTCCATTCATCATCTCGCCGACCCGGCATCCCGGATACGCGCCGTTATCGAAACAGTGGGGCTGACCGCCGAAGCGGGAAAAAAGATCGGGCAGCTATCCAAAGGTTACAAACAAAGGGTGGGACTTGCCGCTGCGCTGATCCATGATCCGGAAGTGCTGATACTGGACGAACCCACTTCCGGACTTGACCCGAACCAGATCGTAGAGATCCGGGAAGTGATAAAACAACAGGGAAAAGATAAAACAGTTCTTTTTTCCTCCCATATCCTGCAGGAAGTGGAAGCCATCTGCGACCGGGTGATCATCATCCATAAAGGCGTTATCGTTGCGGATGAGCGTCTCGGCAGCCTGCAGAAAGCCGGAAAAGATTCCCGTTCCGTGCAGGTGGAATTCAAGGAGCCGGTGCAAAAGGAATGGCTGGATGCAATCCCATCCGTAATCGCGGTAAAAAATACCCATTCTTCCGTTTTCAGGATTCAGTGTACCGATACAGAACTGGTGAAAAAACAGGTACTGCAAATGGCCATCGAGAGGAATCTCAATATCGTTTCCCTGCAAAGCGCCGGCCAGGGACTGGAAGATATCTTCCGGGAGCTGACGACCGGCCCTGCCGGCAACAGCAACTAACGCAGAAGCGTAACCGTACCTTTAAGCAGGACAGCTTTCCCTTCTGTCGTTTCATATTCAAGCACCCAGACCAGCACCGATGTTGAAAGTTTTTTTCCCCTGTAACTTCCATCCCATCCCTGTCCCGCAGAACGGGTGCTGAACAGAGGTATTCCATTTCGTTCATAGACGGAGAACCGCCGGAGTTTCACCTGCCCGAAAAGCAAAGGCCGGAAGAAGTCATTCTTCCCGTCACCGTCCGGTGAAAAGGCTGCGGGAACATAGATGCTGCAATTTTCTATCACCGTAATTTTTCCGCCCGCACTGTCGGAACAGCCTCCCTCTGCCACCGCTTCCAGCGAGATATCATAATTACCCGCTACGGGAAAGGTCAATGTGATATCCCGTGTATTGAATTCCCTTCCATCGTTCAGCTTCCAGGTATAATCCAGTGTCTGGTTCCCCGGTATGCTGGATTTATTGAGTACCGTTACAGGTCCGTTCACACATTGTTCCGGCGGGTCGATTGAAAAACCGGCAACGGGTTCCGGCAATAACCGGATACCGGTAATTCTTGTAAAGCCGGTACAAAGACCCCTTGTAATGATCGCGTAATACCAGTTATTCTCCCGGGTGGGTCGCGGGATAAATAGAGGGGTATTGGCACCATCGACAGCAATGCCATTCTCGTACCACTGAATATTCCCGTTCGCGGCCGTGGCCTGCAGTTGGGTGTTCACCGTCGCCGATCTGCAAAAAACGGAATCACCCGTCACCACCAGGGCTGTATCCACGATGATGGGAGATACATTCACCGTATCATTATTCATGCATCCGGTACTGTTGTCGGTTACGGTCAGGTAAAAAGTTACCGGTATATCCAGCCCGGCAATGGTTTGCGTAATGGGAGCGAGGGGATTTATGACCAATGAATCCGGCGTCCAACTGTAATGATTTCCCGCCACCGGCACTCCGCCCAAAACCGCCCCCGTTCCTACACAAAACTCAGCATCGGGCCCGGCATTGGCAACGGGTAACAAAGCGGATCGTAAAACTGCCATGATCGTATCGGGACAGCCAAAGCCCGGGAATGGTGCCACTACCACCGGGAAAACAGTACCTGCAGGCGGTACCGGGCTAATGGCCATCGTTTGTGATGTTGATAATATGGTAGAGTAGCTGGCATCCGCGTACCAGGTATAGGACTGAAACCCATGTGGCGCAGTTAACGAAATTTCATTCGCACCCGGGCAGATTGTAGTGCCGGTAACCGCACCGCTGCAGGAGCTGGCGATATCTACATAGGCATAACCGAAATGTCCGGTATAAGTGCAATCACTAGTGATGAATTCCAGTCGAAGGGTCTTACCCGCAAAACCCGACAAATTCAGAGTAACGGGGGTCCATTCCTTGTAGATAACGGTTGTATCAACGGTTGAAACCCGAAAACCGGGTAACCCCGCAGAGGCGGTGAAATCAAAATCAGAACAACTGAGCACTTCGTTGTCGGTAACATTGTAGACCTTTGCACGGAAACGGGGTTGTTCGTCGGGACTGTGCTGCGGATCCTGAAAAACCACGGCATAGTAATACAGGATGGAAAAAAAGGTCGCTGTATCAGGGATGGTAAAAGTATAATGAACTCCTTCAGCACTGATCGTGGACAGATAATTATTACCCAGTTTCAGGCTGTAACCGCTACCGTTGGGACATGCTACAGGGAAACCTCCGAAAATATCGCGGTCAGGGGTAGTATTGGAATAGACATGGTGGTTATCCGGCCGCTGACTGAACCCGGTCCAGGTGACCGTATTGACACCGCCAATACTTTCCACCCTGCCGGTATAGCACTGCCAGTTGGCAAGATCTCCCGTCTCAAAGTCAATGTTCGGGGGACAAACCGCCAGCTGGCCCTTTGCAGCCATCACACCCAGTATTGAGCAAAACGCTGCAGTCAGTATATGTTTCCAATGCATGAACATGGCCTCGTAATTCCGTAAAAGAGGTTACGGCTTTCCGGTGCAATGTAAATTACCTCTTTACAACCGTTTAGTAACAGGTTGCGAAAGAAGTTTTCCGGGAATGAACGCAGGATCAAAAGCCCTTCTTTTCTGCTGGTTTATCTGTATTGCCTTTCTCAAAATCACCTCCGTAAACCATTACCAGTTTGGTCCGGTCAAAATATTTACGCAAGGCGGCATTCACGGATTCAAGGGACAGTCCTTTTATTTTATTCTCAAAATCGGTGAACTCCTGGAGATCGCGGCCATCCCGGATATACCAGCGCAGTTGCTGGGCCAGGAAATCATTCATTCCCAGCATGGTCTTATTCCCTTCCAGCCAGGCGTTTTTTGATTTCTCCAGTTCATCTTTGGTGAATCCGGCCGTAATGGCCTTGTCCACTTCCTGCCGGAGGGCCGTATCAAGTCGTCCTTTGTAAACCGGGTTGAAGGCGGCATACAAACCCCAGGTGGTTACATCAAATTTGAAATTGCTGTTTAAAAAAGTGCCGGCACCGTAACTCATGCCTTCGTTTTCACGGAGGCGTTGCGGGATCCGGGAGGAAAGAAAAGCGCCTCCTCCCAGTAATTCATTGGCTATGAACATGGCAGCAAAGTCATTGTGTTTTTCGGAAATATTCACGTTGATACCGCCCAGCACAATGGCATTGGTCTTGTCCGGTGTGTTGATGGTCTCCGTTGTTCCTTTCACCTCAAAATACCGGGGCGCCACAGGGGCGAATTTCAATTTGCTGTTCCAGACACCGAATGTTTTGTTGAAGAAACCCGTGACTGCGGGTTTATCCAACTCTCCAACAAAGGATGAGATGGAATTATCGGCCCCGTAAAAATCACTGTAAAATGATTTCACTTCATCCAGGCTGGTTGCGGCAAGATCTTCCAGCAATTCATCAGAACTGGCGGCATACATGGGATGACCTTTTGGATACCGGGTGCTGAGTTTGGAGAGTTTCTCGGAAGCCAGGGACTGCGGGTCATTCTTGTAGGCTTCGATATCCGCTTTGGAATCCAGTTTAACTTTTTCAAATTCCGCTTCATCAAATTTCGGGTTCCGGAGCAGGTCCTCCAGCAATGTCAGAGCGGCTGCAAGATTTTGCTTATCGGTGCTTACATTGATCACCAGCCCGTTGGGGTTGCCGAAAAATGAAATATCGGTCTTGATACGGTCCAGTTCATCACTGATCTGTTTCCTTGAACGGGTGACGGTCCCTGTTTTCAGCATGCTCGCCACCAGGTAAGGGGCGTATTTTTTATTCATCAGGCTGTTCTCGTCGCCAAACCGGAGACTGATGCTGGCATTGATCTTATCTCCCTTGGTGGGTTTTTGCAACAGTGCATACCTGGCGCCGTTGGCCAGCGTTCCGTATTCCGTGTTCTTTTTGATATTGGCAATGCTATTCTCAAAATTATCTTTCTGCTCTGCC
>JBGATE010000149.1:0-7262 GCA_044229375.1 Chitinophagaceae bacterium | reverse complement strand
TTCATCCAGATCAGCAACAGTGTCACCAGGGCGAGACTGATGGTTCCGGCCATTGCCAGGCCGGTGATCGGCAGCTTGTTCTCATCATTCAGCATCTCCGGGTAGAACCAGGCCAGCACGATCAGTACCGTGTCATAAATAAAATGCGCCAGTATGGCCACCCATAAGCTACCGCTGTACCAATAGATCGCGCCCAGCAAAATGCCCAGTGCGAACCTTGGCAGGAAACCATAGAACTGCATGTGCATGGCGGAAAATATCGCCGCGGAAATAATGATCCCCGCCCAGGGGCTTTTAAAGATCTTGATCAATAAACGCTGCGCCATCCCGCGAAACAATAATTCTTCTCCCACCGCGGCCAGTCCCGCTATAAAAAAGATATTCAGGAAAAGATCACTAAGGGTTTGTCGTGACAAAAGCGCCCGTATGGTTTCCGCCGCTTCGTCTTCCTGCATCTTCATCCATTTTTCCATGCCTGACGGAAAGGGAATGTTCTGATTCAATTGCCCCAGCCAGTTGGTAAAGGGAATGGCGATCAGCATCAGTCCCACCCCCGAAATGAAAAAACCGGGATGTACGGGTTGCTTCAACCACAGGTATTTTTTCCGGTTCCCGCTGAAAAGCCAGGTGCAGATGAGCGTGGGAACCACAAAAAGGCTAATGAATTGAACGAACTGCATCCCCCGAAGAAAATTGATGGCCCCGGGTTTGGTGAAATCCACTTTTGACATATCCGACATCTCCGTGATGCCGATCCCGGTCACGGAGGAAAGCACCAGGGTCCCGATCAGCCCTAACACAAAAAAACTGACCAGGACCACACTGATAAGGATCAAAAACTGGTTGAAAGCCGGTTTTGTTTTTAAAAAGCCCTGCATTCGAAAACTCCGCTTTTAGGTTGTAAATTTGCCGTTTCCAAAGTGGTAAAGATAGGCAACATACAACTTCCTGATTTCCCGTTGTTACTGGCTCCGATGGAGGATGTCAGCGACCCGCCATTCCGTGCCGTATGCAAGGATAGCGGGGCCGACCTGATGTACACGGAATTCATTTCCTCCGAGGGACTGATCCGGGATGCCATTAAAAGCCGTAAAAAGCTTGACATTTTCGATTATGAGCGGCCGGTCGGCATCCAGATCTTCGGAGGGGATGAGGAAAGCCTGGCGCTGGCCGCGAAGATCGTGGAAGTGACCAATCCCGACCTGCTGGATATCAACTTTGGCTGCCCCGTAAAAAAAGTGGCCCTTAAAGGCGCGGGCGCCGGTGTGTTACGGGACGTGGACCTGATGGTTAAACTTACCTCCGCAGTTGTAAGATCAACTTCATTACCTGTAACGGTCAAGACCCGTCTTGGCTGGGATGAAACCACAAAGAACATTGAAGAAGTGGCGGAACGTTTGCAGGACGTGGGGATACAAGGATTGGCAATACACGGGCGCACGCGTACCCAAATGTACAAGGGGGAAGCCGACTGGTCACTGATCGGGAAAGTAAAGAATAACCCGCGGATAAAAATTCCCGTGTTCGGGAACGGTGATATTGACTCTCCCGAAAAAGCGTTGGAATACAGGAACCGATATGGTGTGGACGGGATCATGATCGGCCGTGCCGCCATCGGTTATCCCTGGATATTTAACGAGATCAGACATTATTGTCAAACCGGTGAACATCTCCCCGCTCCTTCGATCGAGGACAGGATCGCGGTATGCCGGAAACACCTGCGCCGTTCCGTTGAATGGAAGAACCCGGTAGTGGGGATCAATGAAATGAGAAGGCATTATGCCAATTACCTGAAGGGATTACCGAATATAAAAGAGTTCCGTAACAAACTGGTCACGTTAAAAATGGAAGAAGAGATCAACGAAGTGCTGGACGAGATCGCCCGCACCTATACCGGGTACGTGTTTGAGAAATTACCGGTCGAACTGGTGAATTACCACGAGAAATGTCCCGTTGATTAACTGATCTTAATTCGCATAGCCCGCATCAGGCCATAAATGGAAACCAGTGTCCAGGCCCCTTCCAGGATCACAAAAGGCCAGTAGTTGAGTTGCACCGATGCAAGCGTGGCCAGCCCAGCCCCGAAAATATTCATCACATAATACGTTTTGCCATCCTGCTGTAATAATTTCTCCGTGCTGAGGAAATAGGCCAGCAGGATCAGTCCGACCCCGGCCGAGCCAATAATATCTGTTATATTCATAACTACCGTTTAATTTATTTTCGTCCAGCAAATTTCGTTTATAATAAACCCATTCGAAGCGGCAGACCGGTTTGTGGAAAAATATCAGCCACGAAAACACAGGAATACACACGAAAGGATCCCTTACGTATCTGTATTTTTCGTGTTCTTTTCGTGTTTTTTCGTGGCTCAAAAATTATTCTGTGTATTCCAAAGCCGGCAGGTAAGTGGCAAAAAAATCAACCAGTAAAAAGAAGGGCTCGTTAGCTGATCACTTTACAAATTCTTCCAGGCCCTTTGTGTACACCCGCCCTCTTTTCTCCGCAAAATAATCCGCCATCAGGGCTATCAGGGCCATGACCGCCAGCGCCAGCCCGAAACCCCGCCAGAAATCGCTGGTAAAATCACGGATGAAATAAATATACAGAGCTGCGCCTGCCAGCAACAGCAAGATCTCCAGCCACCGGTAGAGAACAAAATTCCGCATTACTTTTTTCATCCGCGGCAATTCCTTTTCCTTCAGCTCAGCGGGGTTCATATCGAATGCATAAACATTTCGGATGCGGTCAGCATCACTTCTTTTCAGCACCGTATATCCCACCACGGCAAGCAGGAATCCCACCCATAAAAGAGGTATGGCCGCCCCATTATAAAAGCGGGTTTTCAGAAACAATAAATAAATAAGCGCCAGTATAACAGCAGTAATGCCAATTGTGATAAAGACCCTGCTTTCTTCTTTCTCGGCGTTGAAATACTTTTCGATATCTGCGCGGGTTAACATGACCGGATTTATTGGGTGACCGCATCCAGCACTTCCCTGCTCAGCGGTGAGACCGAAGGTCCGAAATAATGCGTCAGCCTGCCCTCCTCATTCACCAGGTATTTGGTGAAATTCCAGGTGGGGGGCTTCCTGTTCCATCCGTTCCTGGATGAATCCGTGAGCCATTGGTACACCGGGTTTTGCGCTTCCGAATGCACCACCACCGATTTCCTGGCCAGCGGGAAACTGACCCCGAAATTCACTTTACAGAACTGCGCAATTTCCTCATCCGTCCCTTTTTCCTGTTCCTTGAAATCATTGGCCGGAAAACCGATCACCAGCAGCTTGTCTTTTTGTTCATCTGCCAGTTGTTGCAGGTCGCTGTACTGGTTGGTATAGCCGCAATCGCTGGCGGTGTTCACCAGCAGCACTTTTTTCCCTTTCAGACCGGCAAAATCAAGTGTGTCGCCGCTATTCAGTATTGCTTTCAGGGAGTAAAAAGAAACAGGTGGCTCTTTATCGCCGGAAAGCTCTTTGCTATTCTTTCCCGTGAGTTTGGTAAACCACATTAAAGCCGGGTAAACCGCTTTAAGGATTTTTTGCCGGTAGGTCATATTTTTTGAATTACGGTTCACGATCTCCACATATACTGCAAAGGCAGCAAGGATCACAATGAGAACAAAAATGAAACGCTTTAGTTTGCTCATCGGATCACCCATTTAAAAAGCTTCAGTTTCCCCTTGAACGGCGGGTATTTGATTTTGGGGTCAAACCAGGTGGGCGTTTTCATTACGGCCTTCCGGTGACTGAATGTCTCAAATGAATACCGGCCATGATAGGATCCCATCCCGCTGAAGCCCCGGCCGCCGAACGGCAGATGGTGGTTGGTAAGGTGCCAGCTTGAATTGTTCACACAGGCGCCCCCGGCCGGAACCGCTTCGAGCCATTCCTTTTCTTTTTTCCGGCTTGACGTGTACACATAAAAGGAAAGCGGGTCGGGATGGCGTTCGATGATCTTCCGGGCCTCCTCCATTGCCGAAAAGGAAATTACGGGCAGCACGGGACCAAAAATCTCCTCGTTCATCACCGGTGAATCCAATGCTACATCCGTGAGAAGGGTGGGCTCGATATACAGTTTTGACCTTTCCGTTCTTCCTCCGTAAAGTTTTGTACCATTTGATAAATACCCCGCGATACGGTCAAACTGCTTTTCATTGATGATCTTCCCGTAATTATAACTTTCCTCCGGTCTTTCCCCATACAAAGCAGGAATTGCTTTTTTCAACTCTTCTAAGAATTTATCTTTTACCAACGTATGCACCAGCAGGTAATCCGGCGCAACGCACATTTGCCCGGCATTGGAAAATTTGGTCATTGCGATACGCCGGGCCGCCACTTTAATATGGGCATCGCTTTCCACCACGCAGGGACTTTTACCGCCAAGTTCCAGTGTAACCGGCACAAGTCTTTCCGCGGCCATTTTGTAAATGATCCTGCCTACGGCTGTGCTGCCGGTGTAAAACACATGATCAAAACTGAAATTTTCCATCATCCCCGGAATCAATACCTGGCCTTCGCCACTTGTGTACAATAAATATTCCGGGGGAAAAGTTTCTTCCAGCAGTTTCTTTAGTACCGCCCCGGTAGCAGGGGCAAATTCACTGGGTTTTACAACGATACAATTACCGGCGGCGATGGCGCCCACCACCGGGTTTACCAGGAGCATAAAGGGATAATTCCAGGGGCCGATAACAAGAACAACACCAAGCGGCTCCCGCATCACCCGGCTTTTGGAAGGAAGATTGACCAGGTTCGTTCCGGCTTTTTCCGGCTTCATCCATGATTCCAGGTTCCTAAGGGCCGCATTTATTTCCGAGATCACAAAACCAAGCTCTGTTACCCAGCTTTCTTCCTTGCTTTTCTTCAGATCCGCATATAAAGCCGCATATAATTCCTCCTCATATGTTACAATAGCGTTCTTTAGTTTTTTCAGTTGCTCCTTTCGAAACCTGCATGTCCTTGTCGCGCCACTGTTAAAATAGGCCCGCATTTTTTCCAGGCTGGCTATATTGGTCATTAATTCTAATTTTATACCAAGTTAGCTAAAACTCCTCTCCCGATGACCGATGAATACTTTATGATGCAGGCGCTGAAGGAGGCCAAAAAGGCCTTTGAGGAGGAGGAGATCCCTGTCGGGGCCGTGGTGGTGATGCAGGAAAAGATCATTGCAAGGGGACATAACATGACGGAGCGGCTCAACGACCCCACGGCACATGCAGAAATGATTGCCCTTACGGCGGCATTCAATACCCTCGGGTCCAAATACCTGCCTGAGGCCGTATTGTATGTAACCGTGGAGCCCTGCCTGATGTGCGCCGGCGCGGTTTACTGGAGCAAACTCGGGAAGATCGTGTATGGTACGGATGATGAGAAGAACGGCTATAAGAAAACCGCCGGCACCAACTGGCCCTTTCACCCCAAAACCGAATTGGTGCGGGGCGTTTTAAAAGACCAATGCGCGCAACTGATGAAAGATTTTTTCCAGTCAAAGCGATAACCATGGCAAAGACTTCCCGCCAAAAGAAAACAACCACCACGCATCCCCGCACGGGCAGCCGATTCAATATTGACTCCGCCATCTACGAGCCCTTCAAAGCGGCTATTCTCCAAAGCCTGAAAGGCAGCAAGGGCAAAACTTTCACCGAGCTCACCGGTGATGTGGTGAAGATCATCCAAAAGAAAATACCTGAATTCAGCAAATCCATCCCCTGGTACTGCATTTCCGTACGGCTTGACCTCGAAACAAGGGGCCTTGTGGAAACCTTTACCGAAAAAGGGAAAAAACTCAACCGGCTGAAAAGCTGATTTGCGAAATAAGAAACAAATCCTTCGCCGCCCGGCCCCGTTAAACTTCCCCTTTGTACTTTTGTTGTCCTGATAATATCATTCACTATAAAACTTCATCATTATGGCATTTACGTTAGCACCCCTTCCTTATGCACACGATGCACTGGAACCGCATATCGACACACTGACCATGCAGATCCATCATGGCAAACATCACCAGGCCTATGTTGACAACCTGAACAAGGCGATCGCCGGTACGGAACACGAGAACAAATCACTGGAAGAGCTGGTAGCCAATGCAGGCAAGATCTCCGTTGCCGTTCGCAATAACGGGGGCGGTCACTGGAACCATAGTTTCTTCTGGGAAACCCTGGATGAGAATGGAGGCGGCATGCCCGCCGGCAAACTGGCTGAAGCCATTCATGCCGCGTTTGGTTCATTCGAGGCCTTCAAGGAAAAATTCGCCAACGCGGGAATGACCCGTTTCGGCAGCGGCTGGGCCTGGCTGATCATCAAAGACGGTAAACTGGAGATCACTTCCACTCCCAACCAGGATAACCCGCTGATGGATGTGGCCGATGTAAAAGGCAAGCCCGTTCTTGGGGTTGATGTATGGGAACATGCTTACTACCTGAAGTACCAGAACAGGAGGGCCGAATACCTGGCCGCATTCTGGAATGTGGTGGACTGGAAAAAAGTGGCTGACCGGTATGAGGGTTAATTAGTTAATTGGTTGATTGGTTAATTGGGGTTTACAGCAATTTATTTCCAACTGGCTACTTTGGTTCATTCTTTTGTTAATTTGTTTCCGGCCCAATCAGACTCCGTAGAAGGTATAGAACACTTTGCACTAAGGACCCAATCAACCAATCAACCAATTAACCAATTAACTACTCTCCCGGATGGTTCAACCGGTTCACCGCTTCCACCCGGTTATTGACATGTAGTTTATGATAGATGTTCTTCAGGTGCTTCCTCACGGTATGGATGCTTAAATAAAGTTTTTCCGACACTTCTTTTACCATAAGGCCCGTGGCGACCAGTTGTAATATTTCATTCTCCCTTTCGGAGAGCTCCGCCAGTTTCGGGTGATTCTTTTTCGCCTGGAAAGTGTTGATCACTTTTTTCGCGATATAGCGGCTCATCGGCGCGCCCCCATCCTGCAGTTCCTGCAGTGATTCGATGATCTGTTTCGGCATCGAGTCCTTGAGTATATAACCACTGGCCCCGTTCTTGAGGGCCTTGAAAACAAATTCATCATCATCGTAAAATGAACAGACCATGCAAAGGATGCCCGGGTTTTTTTCCTTTATGGCTGCGATCAGTTGCACGCCGTTCCTCCCGGGAAGCTTGATATCCACCATGGCTATCTGGGGAGGATGGTCTGTTAAATGTGGCAGGGCCGCTTCCGCCGAGGGATAACTGTGCAGCACGCTGAAAAGACCGGAACCGTTGATCAGCGTTTCCAGTCCC
>JBGATE010000148.1:6990-7267 GCA_044229375.1 Chitinophagaceae bacterium | reverse complement strand
CGGTCGTAAACATGCAGTGGAACTGCTGAACATTGACCAGCCCGCCGTTAACCAACTGGTCACCCTCCTGAACACGATCCTGGCGCCCCGCAATATCCGCATCAACTATGGTCAGTTCATAACTCCACGGCCGCGATGAAGCGATTCTCCCATATTATCATTGGGGGAATCTTCCTTTTTCTCCTGCACAGCTGCACGGGAACGCGCCGTTTCGGCACCACCATCGAGAGGGATGAGAACAATCCCTGCAAGGTAAATATGATCATCCAGATCGCCG
>JBGATE010000148.1:0-6980 GCA_044229375.1 Chitinophagaceae bacterium | reverse complement strand
GGCACGGATGCGGATGTGACCGCTATCAAAAATGACCTGGATGCCTGTTTCGGAAAGGGCTGTTTTATTCCCTGTCCCAACGACAGCAGCAGGGGTTGCATGACCAAAATAACCACCGTGGTGAAAAAGTACGGCAGCATTCCCACAGACGAGGTCGGCGGTTATCATTATGTCCAAATGGTGGATAACGACGGCCTGCCCTCAAATGCCTATATCGGTACGCCCAACAATGGCGCCTCCAGCGGTACCTGGCGGAGAAATGAGCCGCCCGGCACCTATTGCCACGAAGTGCTGCACTTCTGCGGGCTTCACGACAAGTACTGCGCCCGGAAATATGACCCGGTGAAGGATTCCGTGATCGTTGAACGCAACTGCGATCCCCCTCCCGATCCCGGGGGCAACTGTTGTGCCCCGGGTGCGAATTTCACCCGCTGCACGGTTCCCTGCGCGGATCATGAACAGGATATCATGGGCGCTTCCGGCGCCAGTATGTCCTGCGATAATATCATGGACGTTTTGAAAACTGCTGATCTGGCTTACTGTCCTCCCGAATGCTGCCGCTCGGGCAAGACATTTGCCAAACCGCCGGATGAGGTCTATATCCTCCCGGGGTATTATCATTTCGGTGACAAGTACAACAAATTCGGCAGCTACGGTGGCAGCCTGGGTTATACCAAACAACTGGACTCCAAACTGGGATTGACGATTGAAGGGGGTTATTACCAGCATTCGGAAAAGGACGATGAATTAAAAAAATCATCAGGACTGATGCATATCACCGGCGGGGTCAGTTACCGGCTCACCGGCCCGGTGAAGGAAGATAAAGGGATCAGTGCTGCGGCACATGCCCTCATTGGCATCTCCCGGCTTACCCAAAAATCAACTTTCGCCAATGAAATATTTAAGGATGATGCCACTTCGTTTCAATTCAATATCGGCGGTTCTCTGGATCTAGACCTGAACCGTTCCATTGCCTTACGATTGATCCGCGCGGATTATGCGCCTACTTTTTTCTACCATGCCACGCAGCATAATTTCCGGGTGAGTACCGGGCTGGTGATGAAACTTGGAAGAAAGTGACTTTACTGTCAGGCAGGTCAATCCTCCCTTTTCGTGTTTACTTTTTTGACTGATGCAAAAAAATAAAAAAATCCCGATAGCTATCGGTACAAGGATGCAAAAAATCCCGAAACCCTATTACTGCAGGGCAGGCCATGCCTTCGCATAAAAAACCCGGCCACTTCGATGGCCGGGTGGTTACACGGATGAATCATTCCTTGATTTACCTCCTTGTTTTACGTTTTAATTTTCGTGACAGGAAATTCACCCCTTTCATCAGGGTGTCTTCCATTTTGGTTCCTGTATAACGGCCGAAATAACCGGCGCCGAGATGGATCAGGCCATCGATCCAATGGCCCTCACCGGGTTTGCTCTGTGTGAGTTCGGCGAGTTTGTTACGCAGCAGGTTGCCCGGCCTGAGGTTGTACTTCAGGTTCTGCCAATTCTCCTGCAACTGCTTTTCCTGCTCGAGCTGCTGTACCCGCAGCCGCAGTTTTTCGCGTTCAATATCTTTTATGTGTTTAATCCTCTTCATCTAATTCTTCTTTTTCAAACAATGATTCTATCATGGCATTCATCAGCGGGACCCGGAGTACCCGGTCCCTGAGCATCCAGAGTACGAACAGCAAAAGCAGGACCAATCCCGCTACGATCAGGTAGCCCAGCCATGCATTCCCGACCCATTGGCCGATGCCGATCGACGCTGCCATGCTCAGCAGCACCAGGAATACAAAGAACACCAGGGCAGCCACCAACCATGAGATCATCGTGGCAGCCAGCTTTGAGGCTTTTTCCGCCACAGATAATTTCGTTTGAGCCACCCTGGTGTTTACATAAGACTTCAACTGGTCAACCAGCGATTCTACGTTTTTGAACTCTTCAGACATAACCTTGTTTTACACAAAATTAGGTCATACCAGTTCTTCTAGTTCCCCGTTTATTTTGGCCAGTTGCTCCTCCATTTTCTCTTTGCCGAGTTTCACCTTGCGGGTGAACTTGTCGGACAACTTTTTGCCCTTTTCGGAAATTTTGTGACGGGTGTTGGCACCTTTGTCAGGGGCAAACAAAACGCCCAGCACACCACCGATGGCTAAACCTGCGCCAAGCGCGATCAGCATTTTGGATGTGTTTTTCATTGTGTTTATTTTATGGATGAACGTTCTATCTTCTGAACATTTCAAATGTAGCTTCCGGAATTAGCCTAACCAATGAGGATGTTCATTGGCGGGGGTGATGTTTATCAAGTTGAAAAAGGGGAAAGGGGGGATTCGTTTCAACAGATTCCGGTTTTTAGTGCGTCGGACTGTTTGGGAGGGGCCGGCCATACCTTTTTATTGGCTTCGGCAGGCAGGTCGTTTCCCCGGTTCCTGTAGTTTCGTGAGGGGATAATACATTGTAATGTAACCTAAATAAAAAGGACCCCCTCACGGGAGCCCTTAGTCTTTTGTACACCGCAGAAATTAACTCAGGTGTTTGCCGAGGTATTTCGCGATGTCGAACATGGAAACCTGTGCCTTGTTGCCGAATACTGCTTTCAGCGCGGCATCGTTATTGATCATGCGCCTGTTCTTGTTGTCCTGCAGTTTGTTCTTCTTGATGTAAGCCCAGATCCTTTTCACTGCCTCGGTACGGGGCAATGCTTTTGTTCCAACAACCACACCCAATGCGGCACTGGGTGTCATTGCCTTCATGAAGGCGGCATTGGGTTTGCGGGCTGATTTTTTCTTAGCGGCTGGTTTCTTTTTTGCTGCTTTTTTTACGGCTTTCTTAGCGGCTGGTTTCCTGGCGGCTTTCTTAGCAGCCTTCTTTTTTGTTGCCATGTTGTTTTTAATTTAGAATGTTAACGGGTTTTCAAATTCAATGGAATGCACTTGCATACCATAGTCAAATATAGGTTTTTTCATTTTCCCAATGGAAAAATGGATTTTTTTCTTTCCACAACGCTTTTCGGCCCAGCCCGACCCAGTCCCTCTTATCCCGGATTTAACATCTGCAGGCAGCAGTTTCCCTGTTAATCGACGTAACTTTAGACAGTAAAAACTCCTACTATGAAACATTCATCTCCCGCCCGCAGCCTGTTTGCCGCCACCATGGTACTTAGCAGTTCCCTGCTTTTCTCCTGCTCGACCGCCCAGCCGGTAGCTACTGCCACTCCACAGGAAATAAAATCGGCCATCGAAGCCGGCAACTGGGTTTTCTCTGCACAAAGATCGGATCCGCCCATTGGCCGGAGTACCCAACTGAGCATTGGCTACGAAGTCCGCTGCAGCGGTGATACCGCCGTTTTCAATCTTCCTTACTCGGGACAAATGCAGGGTCCGGCCCGTTTCCCCGGGGAAAAAGGGCCGCTGGACTTTACTACCACCGATTTTTCCATTAGCAAAACACTGAAGTCAGAGGGAAAATGGCTGGTCGTTCTGCAACCCAAAGATGTTTCCGATGTGATCTCCTGCAGCTTTACCTTCTTCGATAACGGCGAGGCCTCACTGGATGTTTTGTTCCGCAACCGCACACCCATGGATTTCTTCGGGCGGATAGAACCCCTTAAATGATCATTGTGTAATGTTATTCCTGCCGACTGCAAGGCTGCAAGGTTGCATGACTGCATGACTGCCAAACTGAATCCATACTTTTGCCCCATGTCCCTCTCGATCGCTTCCCTGAACTCCGGCAGTAATGCCAACTGCTATTATATCGGCAATGCAAACGAAGCGGTACTGGTAGATGCCGGGTTGAGCTGCCGGGAAACTGAACGGCGGATGAAACAGCTCGATCTGTCTTTTGATAAAATAAAGGCGCTCTTTATTTCTCATGAACACGGCGACCATATCAGCGGGGTTCCGGGGATCGCTAAAAAATACAACCTCCCGGTATACATTACGGAAGGAACACTTCGCAATGGTAAAATTCCAATCGAACCTTCCCTGGTGCGTTCCTTTAAACACGGCAAAGCTGTTTCCATCGGGGGATTATCGGTAACTCCCTTCCGGAAAAGTCATGACGCGGCCGACCCGCACAGTTTTATGATCAGTTGCAACGGCTTGAATACCGGCGTGATCACCGATATCGGTTATGCCTGCAAAAAAGTAATAAAATATTTTAGCCAGTGCCATGCCGTCTTCCTGGAATCCAATTATTGCGAGGAGATGCTGGAGAAAGGCAGTTACCCCTATCACCTGAAAAAAAGGATCCGCGGCGATGAAGGTCACCTGGGCAATGCACAGGCGCTGGAATTATTCCGTCTGTACCGGTCACCTGAGCTGAAGCTGCTGATACTATCGCATCTCTCCAAAAACAACAACGATCCCAAAAAGGTGGAACAGCTCTTTGCCCCGCATGCGGGGAAAGTGAAAGTGGTGGTAGCATCGAGGTATGAAGCTTCCGAACTTTATTTCGTAAAGGGAGGGACAACCATTGGTCCTGTTAACCATCGAGACGCAAAACTGCAAAAGAGAAAAAGGAGTAATGAAAACCAATTGAGTTTATTTTAGGCCCCTCCCCGACAAGAGTATGCTCACCGTATGATTTCGATCGTCCCTCCCCGCGGGGAGGGTGCGTGGAAGTTTCGTTTTAAAATCAGCCAGGCGGCAATTTGGCATATCGGCACAAGTTCTCTCTTCATTAAACTAAATCCCTGCTTCATTGTCTAACCATCGCTATGAGAAATATCCTTTTAATCCTGTTTATTGCAACGATAATGGTCTCCGCCTGCCAGAAAGATACTGGCGGTGGGACCACTCCCCCTCCTCCTCCACCTGCCGCCACCCTGTATTTTCCCCCGGTGGGGAACAGTGAATGGCAAAGCAGCAGCCCCCTCTCACTGAGCTGGAACGAAACCGAACTGAACAATCTTTATCCCTACCTGGAACAAAAGAATACAAAAGCCTTTATCATCCTTAAGAACGGGAGGATCGTGGCGGAAAAATATTTCGGAACCTTTACCGCCGACAGTCTCTGGTATTGGGCCTCTGCCGGAAAAACCATGACGGCCATGCTGGTGGGCATCGCGCAGCAGGAGGGAATACTGAACATCAATAATAAAACTTCCACGTATCTCGGCCCGGGCTGGACCTCCCTCGGACCTGCCAAAGAAGACCTGATCACGGTGCGGCACCAGTTAACAATGACTACGGGACTGGATGACGGCGTACCCGATAACGACTGCACCCTTCCCTCCTGTTTACAATACAAAGCCGATGCGGGCACCCGCTGGGCCTATCATAATGCACCTTATACGATACTCGACAAAGTGGTGGAGGCCGCCAGTGGCACCAGTTACAATTCCTATTTCCAGCAAAAGATCCGCGACCGGATCGGCATGAACGGTTTTTGGTTCCGCGGCACGGGTTACAACAATGTCTATTACAGCAATCCCAGGAGCATGGCAAGATTTGGTTTATTGTTACTCAACAAGGGCAAGTGGGACCAAACCATTATTGCTGCGGACACGAACTATTTTAACGCCCAGACCAACACTTCTCAGAATTTTAATCTCTCCTATGGCTATCTCACCTGGCTGAACGGCAAGGCAACTTATATGCTTCCCTCGTTGCAACTGGTATTCAACGGCATGCTGGTGCCCAATGCACCGGCTGATATGTATGCCGCCCTCGGCAAGAACGACCAGAAAATATATGTGGTGCCGTCACAGAGGATCGTGGTGATCCGCATGGGCGATCCGGCCGGTAATCCCATGCTGGCGCTTTCCAGTTTTGATAATGAGTTGTGGGGGAAGCTGAAGTTGGTGATCGGGTACTAAGAAGGGGCATCTCCTTGTGTACGCGATTACACCGTTCATCCCGCAAAATCTGCAGTTTATTCATTTGTTTTTTCAGGATTGCCGGGGCAGTTCCTATATTTGCCTGCTCAATCAACGAATATGAAGTTCCCATTTTACCCGGTGTGCTGCTAACGGGACCCCCGGGCTTATTATTTTCTCCCGTTCTCTTTACAGCGGTTGCAACGCTGTTTTCAGTATTAATTAAATTATTTTCATCATAAGGGCTGGCGGTGTGAGCCGTCACCTGAATCAAATTTTTTTCACGCATGTCGCAGGAAACAAAAACCAACAGGTTATCCTATTTCTTTTCATTGATCAGACAATCGCTGCGGGGCGGCGAGTATGATTATACGCAGGGCAGTATCAGGGCCGCCATCGTGCTGCTGGCCATTCCCATGATCCTGGAGCTGAGCCTGGAGAGCGTATTCGCGATCGTGGATATATTCTTTGTCAGCAAGCTGGGTTCCAATGCCACCCAAACCGTGGGATTGACCGAAGCCGTGATCACGATTGTGTATTCGCTGGCCATCGGGTTAAGCACGGCCGCCACGGCGATGGTGGCCCGGAGGGTGGGCGAAAAGAACCCTGGCGCAGCGGCCCATGCGGGTATGCAGGCGCTGATCATGGCGATGATCGCGACGGTCTTCATCAGCGCGGCCGGACTCATCTTCGCCCCGGATATTCTCCGGCTGATGGGCGCCACTGAAGAGGTGGTAAAAGAAGGCACCGTGTTCACCCGCATTATGCTGGGCGGCAGCGTGGTGATCATTCTTTTATTCCTGATCAACGGTATCTTCCGCGGGGCGGGAAACGCGGCCATCGCCATGCGCAGTCTCTGGCTGGCCAGCATCATTAATATCTTCCTATGTCCCGCGCTGATCAACGGCTGGGGTCCTTTGCCGGAACTGGGATTAAAAGGGGCGGCCATTGCCACGGTGATCGGCCGCGGATCCGGTGTGCTGTACCAGTTATACTATCTATTCAACGACAGGAAAGGGGCCATCAGCCTGGGCAAAGAACATTTCATCATTGATTTTCCCCTGATGCGTTCGCTGGTGCAGATCGCCTGGCCGGCCACGTTCCAGTTCATGATCGCTTCGGGAAGCTGGATCGTGCTCTCGCACCTGGTGGCGGTCACCGG
>JBGATE010000147.1:252-7347 GCA_044229375.1 Chitinophagaceae bacterium | reverse complement strand
CCGGGAAGACTTTTTTCAATACGATCTTCCGGTACAATTCGGATAATTACCAGTTGGAAGTGCGGCACGATATGTCGAAGGAAAAATTCAAACAGGAGTACGATATGTGGGTAGAGAAGAAAGGATACCGCCTCCAGCAAATGGACAGTTATATGGATGCCGGTG
The DNA here is from genome assembly GCA_044229375.1 of Chitinophagaceae bacterium. Lineage (GTDB taxonomy): Bacteria > Bacteroidota > Bacteroidia > Chitinophagales > Chitinophagaceae > JJ008. Next base: position 7,182 of record JBGATE010000147.1, on the reverse strand, counting down.
TGCAGAAATTCGCAGCCATCTTCATTAAGAAACCCGGGTTACCCAATCAGCAACCTGCGTATTTCGCGGCAACACCCGAACAGCACCAGAATTTCTTTGAAGACCTGGGATCCAAAGGCTTTGTACCGGTGAATGTCTCTGTGGTTTCTGTTGGCGGAAAGCTCAATTATACTGCCTTTTATGAAAAAAGAAATATTGGTAAGGCCGTTTTGAAAAGTGCGCTGACGCAGGAAGAATACCAGACCTGGTTTGATGATATGCTGAACAAAAAATATGAACAGGTGTATGTCAATGCCTATCGTCACCAGGGGCAGACCAGGTTCTCGGTCATCTGGTACCAGAACGCGGCGTACCAAAGCTGGAATGCGACCCGTAAATCAAGCGCGGATGGTTACCAGGAAAAATGGGAGGATAATCTTTCCGACGGAAGACTTACACGTTGTGTGACCGGTTACGAGGAGGGAGGCAAGCACTGGTTTGCGGCACACTGGTCGAAATAAGGTCAGTACCATAACCCTAAATAGTAAGAAGAATTGCTACACGGCTTTCACCAGGTAGTAGTTCTTCTTTCCTTTTTGAACCAGGATATACAGGTTGTGCAGTAACGAGGAACTGTCAACGCGTTGTTCAACGGATTCCACTTTCCTGCGGTTGATGCTTACCCCACCGCCCTGTACCATTTTCCGGGCTTCACCTTTGCTGGGGAAGATAGAGGTTTCGGCAAGGAAGGAAACTATATCGATACCGCCATCCAGTTTTTCTTTCGCAAACCCTGTTTTCACCACACCTTCCATTTGTTCCAGGTCCTCAATGCTCAGGCTCCCGGCAGGTGCATGCTGGTTGGCAAAAAGTTTTTGCGTGGTCGCTACCGATTTTTCCAATTCTTCCTTTCCGTGTACAAAGCTGGTGATTTCCTGTGCCAGCGTTTTTTGAAGCACCCTTTCCGCCGGATTCATTTTATGTTCATGGATCAGCATCTCAATGGCATCCTTTGTCAGGAAGGTGAAGATCCGTATCCATTTTTCGGCATCGGTATCGCTGGCATTGAGCCAAAACTGGTAGAACTGGTAAGGGGTTGTCCGTTCGGGGTCAAGCCATACGTTCCCGCTTTCCGTTTTACCGAATTTACCGCCATCAGCCTTTGTGATAAGCGGGTTGGTGAAAACAAAGGCTTCGCCTCCGCATTTGCGGCGTATGAGTTCTGTCCCCGTGGTCATATTTCCCCACTGGTCGCTACCGCCCATTTGAAGTTTGCAGTTCTTATGGGTGTACAACCAGTAAAAATCATAACCCTGCATCAGCTGGTAAGCGAACTCCGTGTAACTGATCCCTGTTTCCCCTTCGATCCTTTTCCTCACACTTTCTTTCGCCATCATATAATTCACCGTGATATGTTTGCCGGCATCCCTTAAAAAGTCAATAAAGGAGATGGACCGGAACCAGTCATAGTTATTCGACATTTCGGCCGCGTTTGGCAGAGCCGGATCAAAATCGAGGAATCTTTCCAGTTGGGCTTTTACCCCGGCGACATTTTTTTGGAGGGTTTCTTCGCTGAGCAGGTTTCTTTCCTCATTTTTCCCGCTGGGATCACCCACCATACCCGTAGCCCCACCCACCAGTGCGATGGGTTTATGTCCGGCCTTTTGGAAATGAACAAGCAACAGGATCGGTACCAGGCTTCCGATATGAAGGCTGTCGGCGGTCGGGTCAAATCCAATATAACCCGTTGTCATCTCTTTGCCGAGTTGTTCTTCTGTTCCGGGCATAATATCCTGGATCATTCCTCTCCAGCGTAGTTCTTCGATCAAATTCATATCTAAACCAATGATTTGCACAAAAGTAAGCCAGAATAGGATTGCGGGCTGAAGAAGGCAATATATTTCTAATCCATTCGTTTTCAATAACTAGTCTTTTTGCCTCCGAACCTATGATTTTACGGGGCTAAAGACTAATTTTACAGAAGCCCCGTACTTATGAAAGCGAGTATAATTCAAACGCTTATCGAAAATTGTCCGAATGAAACCAACCACAATCTGCCTGTCCCTGCTGACGACTGTCTTTTCGTTTTCCGCAACCGCACAGTTCCGCAAGTATTCAAATGAGTTTTTAAATATTGGCGCAGGCGCCAGGGGTCTTGCCATGGGCGGTGCCCAGGTAGCATCCGTGCAGGATGGTACCGCCGGTTACTGGAATCCCGCGGGGCTCACGGGTGTAAAGGACAACCCGCAGGTGAACCTCATGCACGCCGAGTATTTCGCGGGGATCGGCAAATACGATTATGTGGGTGTTGCTTTTCCCGCCTCTGGTAATAAGCGAACCATCAGTGTTACCGGTCTTCGTTTCGCGGTGGATGATATCATGAACACTTTATTCCTGGTTGAACCGGATGGTTCGATCAATTATAACAACATACAGGCGTTCTCTTCCGCGGATTACGCTTTTATTTTTTCCTATGCGCAGAAATTAAAGGAAACTGAAAAAAGAAAAATACACTTCGGGCTGAATGCAAAAGTGATCCACCGCAGCGTGGGAAAGTTTGCCAAGGCCTGGGGCTTCGGGCTGGACGCCGGATTGCAGTACTACACAAAGAAATGGAAATTTGGTGTCATCGGCCGCGATATCACCAGCACATTCAATGCATGGTCCTTCAGTTTCACCGAGCGGGAAAAGGAAGTGCTCTACCTTACCAAGAACGAGATCCCTGTCAAATCCACTGAAATGACGGCACCCCGGCTGGTATTTGGAGCGGCGCGTGATTTTAAACTGGGCAAGAAAACGAGTTTGCTGGCCGAGGCCAACCTGGATGTCACATTTGACGGCAAACGCAATACACTTTTGAGCGCCGATCCGGTGAGCGTGGATCCCAAACTGGGACTGGAGCTGAACATCAATAATGTTTTTTACCTGCGGGGCGGGATCAATAATTTCCAGCGGGCCCTTTCTGACGGGGATACGCTGAACCAGAAAAAAGTATGGATCTACCAGCCCGGCGCCGGTGCAGGGTTCAGGATCGGCAATGTGACCATCGACTATGCATTCACCAATCTCGCCAATCAGTCGAACCCTTTGTTTACCCATGTGTTTTCCCTGCGACTGGACATGGTAAAAACTAAAAAAGATAACGAGTAATCATCCCGAACCCACTATAAACTGATCCTTCATGAAAAGATTTTTACTCCTCCTGCTGATATTAGCCGGGCTTTTCGCCCGGGGGCAATCCTTCAACAACGAATGGATTGATTACAGTAAAACCTATTATAAGTTCAAGATAGCGGCGACCGGTTTATACCGCATCGCGCAACCGGTGCTCGCATCAGCAGGGTTAGGCAGTGTACCTGCCGAACAATTCCAGTTATGGAGGAACGGCCAGCAGATACCCCTTTACACCTCCGTGCAAACCGGGATCATGGGCGGCAGCGATTATATAGAATTCTGGGGGGAGATGAATGACGGCAAACCGGACAAGGACCTGTACCGGATCACTGACCACCAGATCAACGATAAATGGAGCCTGGAAACGGATACCGCGGTATTATTTCTTACGGCCAATCCCGGCGGCGGGAACCTCCGCCTGGCGCCGGCAACCAATACGTTGCCCTCTCCGCTTCCTGTTGAACCGTTTTTTATCCATACAACCGGAAAATATTACAGGGAAAAATCTCATTTGGGGTATGCCGCCATCGTTGGTGATTATGTTTATTCTTCCAGTTATGAATCAGGGGAAGGATTTACATCCACTGATTTGGGCGCGGGGGTAATCCGGAATGAAACCTTTGCCAACCTGTATCCCTATACCGGCCCCGGGGCGCCGTCCCCGCTTCTGAAAGTGAATGCCGCGGGAAATGCGTTGAATCCGCGAAGTTTCGAAGTACGTGTGAACGACATCTTTATCGCTAACCAGGTCATGGATTTCTTTGACTATGTCAAGGCCAGTTTCCCGGTAAACATTTCCGATATCAGCGGCGGAAGCGCACTGGTGAGCATCAAGAACAACAACACGACCGGTGACAGGATGGTGATCGGCCAAACGGAACTGATCTATCCAAGGCAGTTCGATTTCGGCGGTGCCAATAATTTTTATTTTGAATTGCCGGCCAATACCGCGGGTAATTACCTGGAAATATCCGGGTTCAATTACGGAACAGTGAACCCTGTATTGTATGATCTTACAAATGGTAAACGCTATACTGGCGATATCTCGAATGCCCCGATGGTCAGGGTGGCGCTGCAACCCTCTTCCTCCCCCCGCAAACTGCTGCTGGTTACGCAGGAAGCTTCCTTTCCGCTTGCTATTACCGGTTTACAGCAGCGAAACTTCATAAACTATGGTTCAGCTGCGAACCAGGGTGATTACCTGATCATCTCGCATACCGCCTTACTTTCCGGACCCAACGGATCAAACCCGGTTCAGGATTATGCGGATTACAGGGCTTCAGCAACAGGCGGAAGCTACATTCCGAAGATCTATGTCTATCAGAAATTTTCTCCGCTGGGCAAGAGCCAATTATGCAAACCCGATAAAGAATGTTTTCCTGATCGGCAAGGGGTTGCAGTATTTGCAGAACTATGCGTACCAGAGCAATCCTGATTTCAATAAATTATCCTTTGTTCCCACTTTTGGCCACCCGGCTTCCGACAATTTGCTCACAACGGATCCGGGGCTGGATGTTACACCCAGGTTGTCCATCGGGAGGCTGTCGGTGATCAACGGAAATGAAGTGGCCATCTACCTTGAAAAGGTTAAACAATACGAGCAGAAACTGGCATTCCAGTCGCCATTGATAGCGGATAAGGCATGGCAAAAGAATGTGGTGCATGTGATCGGGGCCGGTGACGGTACCCTGGGCAATATCCTCACCAATTCCATGAATAACTTTTCCGCCATCATCAGGGATACTTTATATGGCGCCAATGTGCATACATTCAGTAAGCTAACCACCGCGCCGGTGGAACAGGTCAATGCGGCGAGACTATACGGCCTTTTTGAGCAGGGTATCGGGATACTTACCTATTTTGGGCACTCCTCTGCCAGTACACTTGAGTTTAACCTGGATAACCCCGATGGTTATAACAACGCCGGTAAGTATCCGTTGTTTATTCTCCTGGGTTGCAGTGCCGGCAACTTTTACAACTTCAACCTGGCACGTCTTTCCACCAAGGAAACGATCTCTGAAAAATTCGTCCTGGCTGACCAGCGGGGAAGTATCGCCACACTGGCAAGTACACACCTGGGTATTGTACACTACCTGGATATTTATAACACGCGCACCATGAATGCCTCTTCTGTTACCAGTTATGGAAAAACGATAGGGGAGATCATGCGGGATGCCGTAAACCAGGTATACAACCTTACATCGCAAAACGACTTTTATGCGCGGTTTCATTGTGAACAAACCACGTTGCATGGTGACCCGGCCCTGCATATGGATATTTCGTACCATAAACCTGACTATGTGATCGAAGAGCCGATGGTAGAGATCAATCCTTCGTTTATTTCAGTTGCTGAAAACGCGTTTACCGTGAAAGCGAAGTTCATGAATCTGAACAAAGCGGTCAACCAGCCGATTGTGATTGAAATGAAACGGACTTACCCGGACCAAAGCACGGAGATCAGGAGGGATACCATCCCCGGCATAAGGTTTCTCGATTCGCTGGTGTATAACATACCCATTCTGTCCACACGGGACAAGGGCCTGAATAAAATCAGTTTCTGCATTGATGCGGATAATACAGTGGACGAGATATTCGAAACAAATAACTGTGTGACCAAGGAATTCTTCATTTATGAGGATGAGATCCGGCCTGTGTACCCGTTCAATTATGCCATTATCAACAAGCAGGGAATAAAATTCCACGCGTCAACGGCCAACCCGTTCAGTACATCCCGGCAGTATACCATGGAGATCGACACGTCAGAACTCTTTAATTCACCGTTCAAGAAAACACAGAATATCACTTCTGTCGGGGGGGTGATAGAGTTCAGTCCGACCCTTACCTTCACGGACAGCACCGTTTATTACTGGCGGGTATCACCCGTGCCAGCTTCCGGTTCCCCGAACTGGAACTACGCTTCGTTTGTCTACCTGCCCAACAGTAACCTGGGATTTAACCAGTCACATTATTTCCAGCATACAGAGTCGGTTTGGAACAGGCTGAGGCTGAACGCGCAAAACCGGGAATGGGAATTTGATTCTGTGCCGCACTTTATTTTTGCCAAGAACGGGGTCTTTCTTACAGCTACCGGCCAGGAAGGAGACCTTATTGTAGCCCCTGACGGATCTGCCTTCATACGGAGCGCCTGTGTCGGTTTTTCACTTATTTTCAATCTCATTGACCCAAAGAGTTTTGGGGTGACTAAGAATCTGAACGGTGCTTACGGAAGTGCAGGCGTCTGCGATCCCTCCCGGCAGTGGAATTTTGAATGGACGTATATGAACGCCCCCAAGCGAAAGGAGATGATGGATTTCATGGATTCGATACCCAACGGCTCGATCGTTGTCGTCAGGAACATCCTGAACTATGCACAACCCGGTGGATTCATCGACGAATGGAAGGCCGATACGGCATTGCCGGGTTATGGTCCCGGTGTTTCGCTGTATCATAAACTGAAGGCCGTTGGTATGAACCAGCTGGATTCATTCACTTCGCCGAAAGCAATGATATTCATTTACCAGAAAGGTAACCCGGGTTTTGGACCGGTCGGTTCTGTATCAGCAGGCATATATGATCTGATTACATTAAATAAGAACCTGAAAACACCGGACTCATTAGGGTATGTCACCTCCGCGCTTTATGGAAGGTCCAAAGGCTGGAAACAACTGAAGTGGAGAGGAACTGATGACGCTCCAACAGATACGGCAACGGTGGATGTGATCGGGGTGAGACTTGACGGAAGCGAGCAAATCATGTTTGCCGGACTCACTGTTTCAC
>JBGATE010000147.1:0-242 GCA_044229375.1 Chitinophagaceae bacterium | reverse complement strand
CCTGAAACTTACATTGCGGACAAAGGATAAAGGCCATTATACACCTTTCCAGCTTCGGTACTGGCGAGTTACCTATGATCCGGTACCCGAAGGTGCCATCGCCCCGAATATCTATGCGAGTGTAAAAGATTCCGTGGATGTCGGAGAGCCGCTTGATTTTAAAGTGGCCTTTAAGAATGTCAGTGAAGTGCCCTTCGACAGTCTGAAAGTCAAGATGGTGATCACCGACAGGAATAATATAC
>JBGATE010000146.1:0-7374 GCA_044229375.1 Chitinophagaceae bacterium | reverse complement strand
GTGGCGCTGGCACAGCATAAGATCGCCAAGAGCGGCAATAAGTACGGAAGTTTTATCATTGAGGATTACTCCGGCAAAACGGAGCTCATGCTGTTCAGCGAGGATTACCTCCGGCTATCCCCCTTACTCCAGCAGGGCAGCACCGTTTTTATCACCGGGTATTTCAAACAACGGTTTAACAAGGAAGAATTCGAGTTCAAGATTAATAGCGTTTCACTGGCGGAGACCATGAAAAGGAACCTGACCCGCCAACTGACCATTGAGGCGCATCCCAAGGATCTTACCGGCGATATGGTGCGATTCATCGAAAATAACGTAAATGTGCACCCGGGAAAAGCCACTTTGAAATTCACTTTGAGTGAGCCAAAGAACAAAATGAAAATCAGTCTTGTCAGCATGAACGGCGGGTTTGAAATGAACGAGGAAATGATCCAGTTCCTGGAAAACAAGCCAGAACTGGAGGTGCAGGTGTTAACGGTTTGATAAGCCGGACGTTTTAGCAGGTTTAGAGGACGTGTACCGGAAATTAAGGTCAATTTTTGCACAACTTTATGCCAACACTGCATGTTATGATGAATGGTAGTAAATTTGCCCTCTTTTACACGAACCAAAGGCATTAAAAATTTAAACAACAATAAAATGGCAAGAGAATTCACAGATTCCAATTTTAAGACAGATGTTTTATCGTCCGACAAACTGACCGTTATCGATTTCTGGGCGGAATGGTGCGGACCCTGCCGCGCGATCGGGCCGGTCATTGAAGAACTGAGCAAGGAGTACGATGGCAAGGTAAACGTGGGGAAACTGAATGTTGACAACAATCCCGAAGTATCCATGAACTATGGCATCACTTCCATACCGGCCATTCTCTTCATCAAAGGCGGGCAGGTAGTGGACAAACTGGTCGGTGCACAGCCAAAATCCAATTTTGTAAAAAAGATCGAAGCGCACATTTAAGAAATAGTTCCCAAAAAAGAATTCCCAAACTCCTTGCCGGAGTTTGGGAATTTTATTTTTATGAAACGGAACGGCGCTAATGCCGCACCCGCTGGAGCGGATGGAGGGATCTGTTGTGGTTTCTACAAAGAGAGAGCCCGATATATTGAAGAAATCAAAAGCCATTCCATACACAATACAGGACAGGATGATCATCCAGAGACCATCGGCCGGGTTGCCGTAAGCGAATAAGCCAAATCTCAATACCCAGGCGATCATCGAGAAGAGCATCACTTTTTTTATACCAAACCGCTTCAGGAAAAACGGGATGGTCAGAATGAATACTGTTTCTGATATCTGTGAGATGGACATGATGATCGTGGAATATTTCACCACAAAGGATTCCGGCCCGTACTCCGGCACTTTCCGGAAATCATCCAGGAAAGTATCCCCGTACATGTTGGTAAGCTGCAATGCGGCACCGAGGAACATGGAAAAAATGAAGAACAGGGCCATTTTGTATTTGGCAAAAAGTTTAAATGCATTCAGTCCCAGTTGCTCAAGTAGGGGCGCGCCCTTGGCAATGGACCGTTGCGGGGGACACCTGGGCAGTGTAAAGGAATAAATACCCAGTGCAATGGCAGCAACCGCCCCGATAATGAATTGGTTTGTATTGGCCTTGCTCCCGGTTAGATTGGTCGTCCACATGGCCACAATAAAGCCAATAGTTCCCCAAACCCGAATGGGCGGGAACACTTTGATCACATCGAATCCGTTTTTCTTCAAAATCGTGTAAGAAATAGAATTGGACAATGAGATCGTGGGCATATAGCAGAGCATCGCGGCCAGGATCACATAATACAGGGTATTGGCATCCTTCACCTGTGGTAAATATAACAGGATCGCACCGTACAGAATATGCAGGATCCCGTAAAGCCGTTCCGCATTGATCCACTTATCGGCGATGATACCGGTAAGAGCGGGCATGATGAGGGAAGAAATGGCCAGCGTGGAGAAGATCGCACCAAACTGGGCCCCGGTCCCCATATTGTTGGAAAAGAAATAGGTGGCAATGGTAATCAGCCAGGCACCCCAGACAAAGAACTGGAAAAAGCTCAGTATCGTTAACCTGAATTTGATATTCATGTGGCGTTGGGTTGAGTGATTGAATTGGAAAGGGAAGATAAGGATTTTAGAGGTTGGCAGTCACCTGAAGGTTGGCAAGCTTTCCGGCTGTAACTTTGCACCCGGACCATTTAAAATACCATGATCAGCACTACCAATATCCCCGGGGAATTGCTGCCGGTAGCGGCAAAAGTAAGGGCCGGGCAACGCATCAGCGATGAAGACTGTTTATTGCTTTTTGAAAAAGCCAGCCTGGGATTCGCAGGCAGCCTGGCCAATGAAATAAAGGAGCGTCTGCACGGCGAAAAGGTATTCTTCAACCGCAACTTCCATATCGAACCTACCAATGTATGTGTGTTCAGTTGCAATTTCTGTTCTTACAGCCGGCTGTATGCCAAACGGGAAGAAGGATGGGAACTGAGCATTGACCAGATGCTGGATATGGTAAAACAGTATGACGGCAAACCGATCACCGAGGTGCATATTGTGGGCGGTGTGCATCCTAAAATGGACCTGCCATTTTTTGCCGATCTGTTAAAAGCCATCAAGACACACCGGCCGGATCTCCATATCAAGGCTTTCACCGCTGTTGAATATGATTATATGTTCCGAAAAGCGAAAGTAAGCGTGGAAGAAGGATTGAAATTTCTTATCCAGGCGGGTTTGAATAGTATCCCCGGCGGCGGCGCTGAAATTTTTCACCCCGAGATCCGGGAAAAGATCTGTGCCGATAAGGTGGATGCCGATGGCTGGCTGCTCATCCATGAAACGGCGCATAAACTGGGACTGCCTTCCAATGCCACCATGCTCTACGGGCATATTGAAAAGTATGTACACCGGGTGGATCACATGCGCAGGTTGCGGGAACTGCAGGACAGGACAAAAGGATTCAACACGTTCATTCCGCTGAAATTCCGCAATACCGATAATGCCATGAGCAATGTACCCGAAAGCACACATATCGAAGACATGCGGTTATACGCCATTGCCCGGATCTATCTCGATAATTTCCCGCACCTGAAAGCCTACTGGCCCATGCTGGGCAGGCAGAACGCGCAACTCTCCCTCTCTTTTGGGGTGGATGATATCGACGGGACCATTGATGATTCCACGAAGATCTACAGTATGGCCGGTTCGGAAGAACAAACACCAACGATGACAACGGAAGAGCTTGTCACGCTGATCCGGCAGGCGAAACGTTTGCCGGTGGAAAGAGATACGTTGTATAATGAGATCAAAACATATTCCGGAGCACTGGTTAACGCCGGATAAATCAGAAGCCATACTAACGTATTTTTTGCCGGTAAGACGGCAATGGGTTATCTCTCGCCGTTTCTTCACATGAGGCAAGCTGCCACAAAATTAAGTTCGTTGAAAAAACGCTTTCAAGCCGATTTATTAAAGCAAAACCCAAACACCGGACTGGAGATAAAGCTTCCTCACTTCGCCCGGTACGACCGTGCAGGTGAGGGTTTAATAGTTATTTCGAGCGAAGCGAGAAATCTAATTATTTCTCTCTTACTCAATCATGTCATTCCGAGCAAAGCGAGGAACCCCAAACAAGCAAAGCGAGGAACCTCAATCAGCCGAAATAAAAAGTAAGATCTGTTTCAAGGTCAGCTTCCTCGCTTCGCCCGGAATGACAGTGCAGGAAATCTGGTCATATCGGTAATAAAATACTTTTGAAATAGGTTCTATTGAGATTGCCGCACATAAAAATAGCCGTCCCGGCTGAACCGTGACGGCTATTGAATATCTTTGGATCAGCATCACATGACCGAACCTTTATTTTCATCATTCCCATTATCCGTATTGGCCATTCCTTCATTAGCTCCACCGTCATTTTCCTGCTGTTCTGTATCGGAATAAACCACTGTTTCCACGACGATCGTTTCTTCGGGAGTGCTGTAAACCTCTTCGATCCTTTCAATGATCACCGGCTGTGGCGCAGGTTTCGGCTGCGGTGCCGCTGCCTTCGGTTTGGAGGCCGGTGCTTTTTTTACGGCCCTGGGTTTGGGTGCAGGTTTCTTCTTCACCGCTTTTTTCACCACTTTCTTTACTGCTTTCTTCACTGTTTTCTTAGCCGCTTTCCTGGCAACTTTCTTTTTGGGAGCTGCTTTCTTTTTGGCTAAGGGCCTGCGTTTGGGTTTTGCCCTGACCGCCTTTCTTTTTGGTGCCGCTTTCTTACTGGCGGGTTTTCTTTTGGCAGACTTAACCGCTTTCCCGCTTTTGCGTGCCGGCTTCTTTGCTTTCTTTTTTGTTGCCATGTCAGATAGGTTTAAATGTTGAGTGTAATAACTTTTGAGGGGAACTAAAATTACAACTTGATTTTAGTTATAAACAAAATCGGGGAGAAAATAATAAACCGGCCCTGCGGTTTCCCGTTTGTCACCGGGAAAGACGGGTCAGCATTCCGGGAGGCTCAAGGGTACATTTACGGCCAGTCCGCCGTCGGCGGTTTCCTTGTACTTATGGTTCATGTCGAGGGCGGTGTCCCACATGGTCTTTATTACCGCATCCAGGGATACTTTGGCATAATCGGGTGTGCTTTGGAGGGCCAGTTGCGATGCGGTTATTGCCTTGATGGCCCCCATTGTATTCCGTTCAATGCAAGGAACCTGTACTAAACCGGCGATGGGGTCGCAGGTCAATCCCAGGTGATGCTCCATGGCAATCTCCGCAGCCATCAATACCTGCCGTTGGGTACCCCCCATCGATTCCGTCAAACCAGCCGCGGCCATTGCCGAAGATACCCCGATCTCGGCCTGGCAGCCACCCATTGCCGCCGATAAAGTGGCCCCTTTCTTGAAAATACTGCCGATCTCGGCCGCGGTAAGCAGGAATTGCATGATCTTATCGGCATGATCGCCGTCGCAAAAGGCAATAAAATATTGCAATACGGCGGGTATCACGCCCGCGGCACCGTTGGTCGGGGCGGTCACCACCCGGCCAAATGAGGCATTTTCCTCGTTTACGGCAAGGGCAAAACAACTCACCCAGTCGAGCGTGTATTTAAAATCATTTCCCCCGGTTCGGATAGCATGGAGCCAGGATTCGTAATCAGTATAGGTTTTTCCCGGCAACAGTTTCCGGTTGAGCTCGGCAGCCCTTCTTTTCACCTGTAACCCTCCGGGTAGTATGCCGGGGGTATGGCAGCCGCGGTATATGCATTCCCGCATGACCCTCCAGATATTCATTACCTGCGCCCTTATTTCCATTTCACTCCGCCAGGAGTGTTCGTTCTCCAGTACGATCTCATGCACATGCATACCGGTCTTGATGCACCAGTGCAGGAGGTCATCGGATGTGTGAATGGGAAAAGGTAACTGCACCGCATCATTTTCAGCCGCTATTTCACCCTCTTTCACCACAAAACCACCGCCAATGGAATAATAGGTTTCTGACAAAGGATCGCCGTTACTGAATTCTGCCAGGAAACTGACCGCATTGGGATGAAATGGCAGGGATTCGGTGACCAGGAATTCAATGTCTTCCCGGGGATCAAAATCCACTTCATGTAATCCAAGCAGCAGGATTTTCTTCATATTCGCGATATCCCTGATCTTGGACCCGATATCCTCAACGGCAAAAGTCACGGGATCATCTCCTGCCAGGCCCAGTTGTACCGCCACATCGGTACCATGTCCTTTGCCCGTCTTGGCCAGGGAACCATAAAGCAGCACTTTTACCGTAGTAACCTCCTGGACCAGATTTTTAGCCTGTAATGTTTGTGCAAAACGCTGTGCGGCCCGCCAGGGGCCAAGGGTATGGGAACTGGAGGGTCCCACCCCGATCTTAAAAATATCAAATACCGATATGGCCTCGTATGACAAAATGAAAGATTTTTGGATAAACCCCTTAACACAACTGATTTTCAGCAGGGGTCAAAGATAGCCCCGTTCCGGAGTATCTTATTGAACATCTACCAGGCCAATCTCAAAATAAAGTATGGAATTGGGAGGTATGGTGCCAGCCTGTGTGCAACCGTAACCCAACGAGGAAGGAATGACCAGCCTGATCACACCCCCTTTCTGAATTAACGGGAGCCCGAGTTGCCAGCCGGTTATAAAAGCAGTCACAGAGTATAACGGGGTGGCCGATGTGGTCTGGTCAAAAATGGTCCCGTCGGCCAGTTTTCCCACATACATTACAGAAACCGTAGAACTGATCGTTGGCCTGGCCCCGGATCCGGGATTGACGATCTCGTAATACATGCCACTGCTGTGCTGGGTGGCCGTTATACCATTCGCGGTTATGAAAGCCTGCATGGCGGCCTCCTCACTTTGTACGGTTTTCGCCTGGCAACTATCGTCTTTAATGCAGCCGGTAAGGAAGATCAATGTTACTATCAGACAAGAAAGTAATATTTTTTTCATTCAATTGATTTATTGTAACCAAAGACCTGCGGCAGGTGTCTTTTGCTGCAGAGTTCCATAACTAATCCTTATTTTTTTCCCTTGTCATCAGTTCCCGGTATCGCTGGTCGTTCATATCCCAACGGTGACGGGCTGAAAACGTAACAACAAAGGCCACGATCCCTACCAGTGCCACAAAGACCACCAGCACCCCGGATGAATTCCAGTTGATCATCATCACGGCCCGGGTGTACCAACGGGAAAAATAAGTGATGAAAATTCCTCCGGAAAGCAATACGGCAAGCGGCAGGCCGGCTGCCAGTTGCCAGATCAGTCGCTTCTTCCGGTTGCGGTTTTGTTCCCAGTAGGCGACAAACCGCTTTTCTTCCTCATTCAGCATAATCCCGGCAAAGATAAAGCACAGAGTAATCCCCCTCTTGCATCCCCGCCTCAAAATATATATCTTGTACGTTCTAATATCTTATTGCCTTGAAAATCGCCCCGCTATTAGCAGAATTTCTTCTTCTACATAAACGCCTGGACCTTCCCGGTATCGGCAGTTTTATGCTTGATCCAGGCAGTTCGCAGGATTCCGGGCAACTGAAATCGGGCATTGCTTTTACCGTTGAAGGGGCACATTTCGAATCCAATACAGCGCTCAGGGAGTCAGCAGAACTGGTCAATTTTATATCGGAGAGCACGGGAAAACAGAAAGCGCTGGCTGCGGCCGACCTTGATTCACATCTTGAATCCATCCGTCAGTTCCTCAATATCGGAAAGCCTTATCATTTTGAGGGAATCGGCAGTCTTACAAAATTGCAGTCCGGTAAATTTAGCTTCAGTCCCGGCTCAGAACAGGTAGAGAAAACCGCCAGCCGTTCGATCCGTGATACGAACAAGGAAGATGTGACCGAAGAAAATTCCAGCGGATTCAAGAGTATTTTTTATGCCCGCAAAG
>JBGATE010000145.1:0-7447 GCA_044229375.1 Chitinophagaceae bacterium | reverse complement strand
GTGGTGGGTTGGAAGCAATGAAAGTGATAAAGAATGATAAGCCACAGCAGCCGATCCTGATCGTTAGCATTTTCCCGGAGGAACAATATGCGGTTAGGGTACTCAGTAGCGGAGCATCGGGCTATCTCAATAAGGATGCGGCTACTGATGAACTGCTCAAAGCGGTAAAAGCCCTGCTTAGCGGGCGGCGGTATATCCAGCCGGGCATTGCGGAGAAACTTACCGGGGTGCTGCAGCACCAGGCGGGACTGCTGCCGCATGAATTGCTCAGTGAAAGGGAACTGACCGTAATGTTGAAGCTGGTGGAGGGTATGTCCATTTCAGAAATTGCAAACGAACTGGGTGTCAGTCCCAACACCGTCAGCACCTACCGGTCCAGGATACTGCAAAAGATGAATATGAAGACGAATGCGGAATTAATCTTTTACGCGGTGAAGAATATCCTGGTATAAGGCCCCCGGTATTATATGTGGCGTTTATACGACAGGCGGAACAGAATAATAGGACAGCAAAGTGGTAGCTATGGCTATTGGCCGGAGACGGCAGATGCACTTTCTTCGCCACAATAAAATGGCACAATGAAAACAGGCAAGTTGCTCCTGATCGTGGATGATAATATAAATTTTGTGAAAAGGATCCTGCATATGCTGGAAGATGCCCGGAACATACGCGGTATTAATGTGGCCTCCGATTACGATGAGGCCAGGCGGATTTTTTTCAGCGAGGAACACCAGCTTGTATTTCTCGATATCAACCTCCCCGGCAGGAACGGGATCGAACTACTCAAACTATTCAAGGAACACCGGAAGGAAACCGAAGTGATCATGATCACGAACCATGCCGATCCTTACTACCGGCAGCAATGCCTTCAACTCGGGGCCAAATATTTTCTCGACAAATCCAATGACTACAACAAGATAACATCGCTGGTGAATAAATCAGCGGCTTACTGAACGGGGATCCAAAAATGTGATGCATGAAGACCAAGTGGACTAAAATGAAAAGATTTATCGCGGGCCGGGAAAACCAGGAGGAGCTGTTCCTTTCCGTCCTGGATGAGGAGGGCATCATCGTCAGTGCCAATTCCCGGATGATCCGTAGCCTGCAATTGCAGCATCCCCGGGAAAAACGGGTAAATTTTTTCAGCCTGCTGCACCCGGTGAACCAGGATAGTTTCCGAAAAGCAATGGATGACTGTGAAAAAACACATACACCCGTGGCTACGGAAATTTTCCTGAAGAACGGTTATTATCACCCGATGAAATGGGAACTGATCACCCTGGAGAACGGGGATGACGGTAAAAAGAACTATTTCTGCGCGGGCCATAAGCTGACAGATGATGCGCGGGTCAGCATATTCAACCAATTGGGGAGCCAGAACTTCCACAATATCGTGGAGGGGCTTAACGAGGGGATACTGCTGCAGGATGCCAATGGGAGATTGATCGCCGCCAGCCAGCGCACGGCTGAGATATTTGATACGACTCTGCAGCGGTTATATGAGCTCACCGATATCCGGGATGCATGGGATACCGTATGGACCATACTGGATGAGAACGGGCAAAAAGTGGTTTTCGGGGACAGTCCCTTTATGCAGGCACTGGCAACCGGGATGCGTTGCTCACAACTGCTCTCTGTGCGCCTTCGCAACGGCGGGTACAGCAGGGTTCGCATCAGTTCGCAACCCCTTTTTGATGAGATGAGCGGTGAAACATGCGCTGTTGTTTCCGGAATATCCGATGTTTCGAACGAACAGGAGTTATCCCTCCGGTTGCAGCAGCGGGAAGAGTTGTTCAATGTTTTCATGAATAATACCCCCAATCTTGCCTGGGTGGTGGATGAGGATACCCATCTAATTGCGGCCAGCCGGTCATTTTATAAATATTTCGGGCTGGATGAAAAGACCGCGGAGGACCGGCCCATAAGTGAACTTATCCCGGTGGAGATATTTAACGCCCTGGTGGAAAAGCATCTCCAGGTACTGGAAAAGGGCGAACCCATAAATGTCACCGAGAAGATCAAGTGGGCGGATGGCAGCCGCTTTTATTTTCATATCAATATCTTTTCCATTGAAAGTGTAAACGGTAAACGGTTGCTGGGCGGCCAGGCAGTCAACGTGGCGGATAAATATGCGGTAGAGAAACAACTCCGGCAGGCCAATGAACGGCTCCTGCTTTTATCAAGGGCCTCCACCAATGCGATCTGGGAATGGGATATGCAAACAGGCCATATATTCCGTAACGACGCCCTGATGGATATGATCGGGTATCATTCGGAAGATACAAAAGGTCTGACCTGGTGGTTTCGCCGTATCCACCCCGAGGACCGCGACCGCGTAAGTGATAAGGTAAAGGACAGTACGGACAAAGGGCAACTTTCCTGGGAGGATGAATACCGTTTCAAATGTGCGGACGGCACCTATAAGCATATGCTTGATAAAGGCTATATCGTTTATGAGAATGGCCTCCCGGTCCGTATGATCGGTTCACTCCAGGATGTGTCCGATCTCAAAAAACTGGAGAGTGACCTGGTAAGGGAAAAACTGGAACACCAGAAGAATATCTCTGAGACCGTTATCCGTGTTCAGGAAAAGGAAAGGACAAGGATCGGGCATGAATTGCATGATAACGTGAACCAGATCTTATCCACGGCAAAGCTTTTTGTAGATATGCTCACTCCGGGATCGGAAGAAGAGCGATCGCTCAAGGAGAAAAGCACGGACTACCTGATGAATGCCATAGAGGAGATCCGAAAACTATCAAGGGAACTGGTAACTCCCCAGCTCAAGAACAAGACACTGGTGGAGAGCATTCAGCAACTGATCGACGATATTACCGTATCGACGACCCTGCAGATTTGTTTCACTTTTGACCACAATATTGAATTGCTGGGCACCGGTCAGAAGGTCACCCTGTTCAGGATTATCCAGGAACAGATCAAGAATATACTGAAATACAGCAAGGCGGTGCAAACGGATATACTGCTCTTGTGCAGGGAGGACCAGGTACATCTTTCCATCCGGGATAATGGTGTTGGTTTCGATCTGACACAACCGGTAAAAGGTATCGGGTTATCGAGCATCCAGGAGCGGGCCCGTTTCTATAATGGGGAACTGAAGATCACATCGTCGCCGGGGCTGGGGTGCACCCTGGATGTGTTTTTGCCGCTTGATGACACACCGTTTAATCCGTTGGTTCCGGAGGAGGAATAATAGGGAATCCCTGATGCCAGGGGCTGAACAAATAAATGCAATGCCAATTTTGTGACCGGTACAGGTCAATGTTCAGCAATTATTCGATACAGATAGTTACTGAAAAAGCGCAGGTGAGGAACTTAGCCCCTGAATTTTGAACTGGCCTGAGGGTTACCCGGGCAACCATACTTTTGCGATGCGCAAGATGTTGCCAGTACAACCAGCGTAAGCAGTGTTAAAGCGAGGAATAACTTATTTTTCATACCAGGTGGATATTTGACTGTTAAACGATAAAAGTGTGATATTATTTTACCGGTACAAAGATAACCCGCATGTTCCTTTCCCGCCAGAGAATATTTTCACTTGTTTTTAAGGATTGTTACTTAGTATAAATTACTGGTTATCTTTGTTTCATATCGTTTTGGACCGGAAAAATTGATTTTGCTGAGTTTGGTAAACAACTAACTTTACCGCTTTACCCGCCGATGTCTTGATTTTAAGGTGGTAAAAGCGGACCCTGACGAATTTCTAAGTGTAATTACTGACCCGATGCTTCAACTGAAAAAACCCCTGGCCTTTATTGACCTCGAAACGACCGGTATCAACCTGGGTACCGACAGGATCGTGGAAATCGCAATCGTGAAGATCCTGACCGACGGCACAAAGAGTATCAAACGCAAACTGATCAACCCGGAGATGCCCATTCCGAAAGGGGCCAGCGATGTGCATGGTATCACGGATGAAATGGTGAAGGATGCCCCCGCATTTAAACAAGTCGCGCAGGAACTGAAGCAGATGCTGGACGGCTGTGACCTTGCCGGGTATAATTCCAACCGTTTCGATATCCCGTTGCTGATGGAAGAGTTCCTGAGAGCGCAGGTGGATTTTGACATGAAGAACCGCAAATTGCTGGACGTACAGAATATCTTTCATAAGATGGAACCCCGCACTCTTGGGGCCGCTTATAAATTTTATTGCAACAAGGTCCTGGAGGGGGCTCACGGCGCCGAAGTGGATGCATCAGCAACGTATGAAATTCTGGAAAAGCAACTGGAAAAATACCCGGAACTGGGGACTTCGGTTGACTCGGTGCTGAAGATCCTCGGGGAGGACCAGATCGTTGATTTTGCCCGTCGGTTCATTATGGATAACGGAACAGAAGTGTTCAATTTCGGTAAATTCAAGGGCCGTCCTGTGGCAGATGTACTCAGGTCCGAACCACAATACTACGACTGGATGATGAAAGGAGATTTTCCCCAGCACACAAAACAAAAACTCACCGAGATATACACCCGCACCCTGCTGAAAAAAAGCTGAGATTGTCACTAACCGGTGAAAAATTTTTAACACAGCTTGCTGTCTATTTATCGTAAATTCGGGTTTAAACTTTATTTATTACCTGGAAAAGCTTGTTGTCATACCCACTTTCAATGAGAAGGAGAATATCAGCAATATCCTTCATGCCATATATGGACTGAAGGAGGACTTTCATATCCTGGTAGTAGATGATAACTCACCAGATGGAACGGCACAGATCGTCAAGGATCTGCAGTCAAAATTCCCCGGCCAGCTATTTATCGAGGAAAGAAAAGGCAAACTGGGCCTGGGTACGGCCTATATTCATGGATTCAAATGGGCGCTGGCAGCAGGTTACCGGTTCATTTTTGAGATCGATGCCGACTTCTCGCACGATCCCGCTGATCTCTCCCGGCTCTATGCTGCCTGTAAATACCAGGGCGCCGATGTGGCCATTGGTTCCCGGTATGTAAAAGGCGGGGGTGTGGTGAACTGGCCAAAGAACAGGATCGCGTTATCCAAGGGCGCTTCTGTATATACCCGTATGATCACCTGGATGCCGGTCAGGGATCCGACCGCCGGTTTCATGTGCTACAAAAGAGAGGTGCTGGAGACCATTAATCTCGATAAGATCCCGTTCGTGGGTTATGCCTTCCAGATCGCGATGAAATTCACGGCATGGAAACTCGGTTTTAAAATGAAGGAAGTTCCCATCATCTTCAAAGACCGGATCTATGGCATGTCAAAAATGAACAAAGGGATCGTGAAAGAAGGCATACTCGGCGTTCTCAAGCTTCGCTGGAAAAGCTGGTTTACCAATTACCGGAAAAAAGTGACCAACCTCGAGAACGGTAATACAACCGTTGAGACATTACCCCAGAATGAAATGCTGGCGGAAAGCAAATAACCCCTTTTTTACTTAGTTTACAGGCCCATGCGAAAGGCCTTTCTGCAATTGCATATTTCTGTATTCCTGGCAGGATTTACAGGTATACTGGGACGACTGATCGACCTGAATGAAGGTTTGCTGGTCTGGTACCGTTTGCTGATCACCTCCGTTACCATGTGGGTCTTGTTCACGCTCACCAAAAAAATCAAGCGGATACCCTTACGTGACATGCTGAAGTTATCGGGAATCGGATTCCTGGCCGCATTGCATTGGGTTACTTTTTACGGAGCCATCAAATACGCCAATATTTCAGTTGCGCTGGTTTGTTTTTCGGCGGTTGGCTTTTTCACAGCGCTGCTGGAGCCACTGATCCTGCGGGTGCGGGTGAAATGGATAGAAGTATTGCTGGGATTGGTGGTACTGGGTGGCATCTACATCATTTTCCATTTTGACCCCCAGTATAAAACGGGGATCATACTGGGGATCCTGTCTGCTTTGTTCATTGGGGTAGTTATTATCCTGCAAAAGCAACAGGTTAACAGGTTCAATCCCGAGACGGTACTCACCTACCAGATCAGCGGCGGGACGATCCTTCTTTCTGCCGTTATGCCGTTTTATTTGTGGCGGTTCCCTACGGATTATATATTCCCGGATACTAGTGACTGGATGTGGCTGCTGGTGCTTGCCTGGTTCTGCTCGGTCCTCGCCTTTCAGTTATCGGCCCATGCGCTGAAAAAATTATCGGCCTTTACCGTAAACCTCAGCTTTAACCTGGAGCCGGTGTACGGGATCATTCTTGCCTTTATCGTTTACCGGGAGAATGAGCTGCTCAGTAAATGGTTCTTTATCGGGTTTGCCCTGATCGCAGCGGCCCTGCTCGTACATATTCTTATGCTGATCCGGGAAGAAAGCAAATCAAAATTGTATGCCGTCCGCTGACTACCACCAAAAGATAATTGACTATTACCGGGACACGGAGAATGCTTACAGGGACTCCTGGGATCTCCATAACAGCCTCGCCATTCATTACGGGTATTGGGATGAGAAAGTACGTACGTTCTCACAATCATTGCTGCGGATGAACGAAGTGATGATGGAAGCGGCAGGCATTCGTTCCGCTGACAGGGTATTGGATGCCGGCTGCGGGGTGGGGGGCAGCAGTATTTTTTTAGCTTCGGTGACGGGATGCCGGGTAACGGGCATCAGCTTAAGCGAAAGGCAGGTGCAACAGGCCACGGATAACGCGCTAAAGAAAAAAGTGGAAGGACGGGTCGATTTCAAAAGAATGAACTACAGTGATACTGATTTTCCTGATCAGAGCTTTGATGTGGTCTGGGGCTGCGAAAGCATTTGTTATGCCGAAGATAAGGAACTGTTTGTTCAGGAAGCCTGGCGCCTGCTCAAGCCGGGTGGGAGGCTGGTGGTGGCAGATGGTTTTGCCGGCTCGTTTGAGAATAATGATCATCCTGTCATCCGCCGCTGGCTGGATGGCTGGCAGGTGAATTACCTGGAGACCCCCGAACGGTTCAGCGGTTTCATGAGGCAAGCGGGGTTTTCGCATATCAACTACCGCGATATTTCCAGGGAGACAGCTCATTCTTCCCGGCGTTTATACCGGTTCTATTTCCTGGCCAGTTTGTACCTGCTGTGGAAGAAGATCAACTTTTCCAAACCGGCCACGGAAATGCAGAAAAAGAATATCAGGGCCTGTAAATACCAGTATATGGGGATGAAAAAAGGTTTGTGGCAGTATGGGCTTATTACAGGTGTTAAGCGATAGGCAATGAACTGTAGAAAATAGAATAACACAAATGAAAATCGCCAGGTGGTTTCTTGTGCGAATGTGTACCTCTGTGGTTTAAAATTGCCAGCGAAGAAATATCCTCGCCTGATTTTCATTACCTTAGAAAAATAAATTTCCTTACATGCAGCGGACATTATTAGTTATTGTATCAGTATTCTGTTTTTACATTGCACCGGCCCAAAAAAAACCACTTGATCATACGGTTTACGACGGCTGGCAGCATATCGGCGAAAGACTGATCAGTAATGACGGGAAATGGGTGGTC
>JBGATE010000144.1:0-7474 GCA_044229375.1 Chitinophagaceae bacterium | reverse complement strand
TTTTATCCGCCGGCGCCCAGAAGAAAAAGAAAGATGATAAAAAAGACAAGAAGAACGCGCCGAAGACCGAATACGTGACCATGGGCGAGGAAAACCCCGTTGCCGATACGGCCACCAAATTCACCGGCATCATTAAATACAGGATGACATCGGACGACCCTTCCGCCAAGGAATCCATGATCATTTATTTCGGGGAAAGCCAGATCCGGGTGAGCATGTTCATCCCGGGATACCGGGAGGACCAGGTATTTGAGAGTATCATGATCGCCCGTTTTTCCGACAGCACCCTGCTCACACTGGAGCCGCGGAACAAGACCTATAAAACGGAAAAACTGGCCGACCGCAATGCCGGTACCGAATTCACCCTGCTCAACCGCAAAAAAACAATGAACATCATGGGGGTCGTTTGCCCCGAATACAGCGGCGAGATGCTGCTGAAGGACGGCGAGAGCTATGAGGCCGCCGCCCTGGTCAGCAAACAACACTCCTATATCTCCGCGATGGATTATAATTTCCTCAATATCCAGCCCGTGGTTCTCGGTTACCGGATCGTACTGGGCTGGAGAACCAAATCATCTGAGAACGAGAACAGTTATATCATCGCCTATAAGATCGAGCGGGGAAATGTAGAGAATTATTTCGATCTCACGGGTTATAAACCCAAATAATAAAGACCGTCTCCGACGGTAAAAACACCGCTCCATCTCCTTTATTTTTCTCTGTAAATGATGTAATTTTGTGCGTCTGCAACATGAAAAAGATCGAACTGGAAATAGTGGCATTGTCGCACAGCATCACCCAAACGCATTCCTATGCAGTTGTACTGGGTGAATTGAACGGTTTGCGCCGTCTCCCCATCGTTATCGGCGGTTTTGAGGCACAGGCCATCGCCGTGGCGCTCGAGAAGATGCAGCCGAGCCGGCCCCTCACACACGACCTGATGAAGAATTTCATGAACGCCTTCGCGATCGACCTGCACGAGATCATCATCTGCGATCTCCAGGAAGGGATCTTCTATTCCAAACTGGTCTGTTCAACCGAAAATGATACGGTGGAGATCGATTCCCGCACTTCCGATGCGATCGCGCTGGCCGTACGCTTCGGCTGCCCGATCTATACGTATGAGAATATCCTCGACAGCGCGGGCATCCTCATGGAAGAAACCGGCGCCGCCACCGGCAAGAAGAAAAAAGGTAAACAGGAAGTGGTGGTGGAAGAAAACGACAGCAGCGGCAAAGAGGACCTTAAGACCATGACCGTTGAGGAACTGCATACCCTCCTGAATGATGTGCTGGACAGCGAGGACTATATCCGCGCCATTGCCATCCGGGATGAGATCAACGCCCGAAAGAGAGGAAAATAAAGATGCCGGGGCCCGACAAAACTTCCTTTTCTAAACCCTCCCTTAACCTTTCCCCTTGATAGTATTCCCCAACGCAAAGATCAACCTCGGCCTCCGTATCCACCGTAAACGGGAGGATGGCTACCACGACCTGGAGACCATCTTCTACCCCATCGGGCTGAAAGACGCGCTGGAAATAATACCGCTCGATCCCCTGGAAAAAACATCCGCCTTTCCTTTTTCGCTTTCGGGCGCTGAAATAGGCGGACGCCCTACTTCCAATCTCTGCGTGCGGGCCTATAAAATGCTGAAAAAAGATTTCCCCGGTCTCCCGCATATCAGGATGCACCTGCACAAGACCATTCCTTCGGGGGCGGGACTGGGAGGCGGAAGCTCCGACGCCGCTTTCACCCTGCTGCTGCTGAACAAAATGTTCGGTCTGAAACTGGAAAAGGAACAACTGCTCCGTTATGCCAACGAACTTGGCAGCGACTGCCCCTTCTTTATCATCAACAAACCCTGTTACGCCACCGGCCGCGGGGATATCCTGGAAGAAGTGGATATCGATCTCTCCGCTTACCGAATAGTGATCGTGAACCCCGGGATCCATATCGACACCGGCCTGGCTTTTACCAATATCATTCCCGCCCTGCCCGATACCTCCATCCGGGAGATCATCAAAAGACCCGTGGAAAGATGGAAGGATGAAATGCAGAATGATTTTGAAAAGATCATCTTTGCCCGTCACCCGGAGATCGTGGAGATCAAGGACCAGCTCTACCGCTCCGGCGCCGTCTTTGCCGCCATGAGCGGGAGCGGGAGTACGGTGTTCGGGATCTTTGACCAGGAACCAGTTCCGGAGTTGAAGTTTCCTCCGCATTATTTTGTGAAAATACTCGATATTGAAGATCCAAGAACCGAAGACCCGGGAACCGAAGCTCCAAGAACCGAAGAAACAAGATCCAAATAAGTGCCAAATCAAAAATTAAAAATGGCGTGCTTATGCAGGGTTCTTCAAAGACTTTGAACTCAATAGTAAACATTACAATTTCAGACTCCTTTTTAATTTTTCATTTTTCATTTTCTAATTTATTTGGTTCTTGTTACTTCGGTTCTTGGAGCTTTATTTGGTTCTTGTATCTTCGGTTCTTGGAGCTTTATTCGGTTCCTGTTTCTTTATTTTAACTACCTTTACACTATCAGCAACTACTCCAACATATCGTTCCTCCGGCAGAATCTCGACCTGCTCAACCACCGATGACCCGGACCCGTTGATCGCCTCTGTATAACCAGGGGTCGCGAATCTTATTTCCACATTTTCTCATTTTCACATTTTTCATTTATGTCAACAGCAATTGATCAGTCATCCCGCACGCAGTATTACCTGCAACTCGAAGAACAGTTTGGGGCGCATAATTACCATCCGCTTCCCGTAGTGCTGAACCGCGGCCTCGGGGTTCATATATGGGATGTGGAGGACCGGCAGTACTATGATTTCCTCAGCGGTTACTCGGCCATCAACCAGGGGCATTGTCACCCGAAGATCGTTGCGGCACTGGTGAAACAGGCGCAGCAGCTTACACTGACCAGCCGCGCCTTTCACAGCGACCTGCTGGGAGAATACGCTAAATTCATTACGCAGTACTTCGGTTATGATAAAGTATTGCCCATGAACACCGGCGTGGAAGCCGTGGAAACGGCGATCAAACTCTGCCGCCGCTGGGCCTACCGGGTGAAAGGCATTGAAGAAAATAACGCCGTCATCATCGTATGCGATGGCAATTTTCACGGCCGCACCACTACCGTGATCTCTTTCAGCAGCGATCCAACCGCGAAAAAACAGTTTGGTCCCTATATGCAGGGATTTGTTTCCATACCCTTTAATGATCTTCCCGCGCTGGAAAAAGCGCTGCAGGATAAACAGGTGGCCGGCTTCCTGGTGGAGCCCATCCAGGGTGAGGCCGGGGTGGTGGTGCCGGAGGAAGGATACCTGCGTAGCGCGAAAGCCCTGTGCCAGTCCGCGAATGTGCTTTTTATTGCCGACGAGATCCAGACCGGTCTCGCCCGCACAGGAAAAATGCTGGCCTGCGATCATGAGGAAGTGCGCCCGGATATACTGTTACTGGGTAAGGCCCTGAGCGGGGGCATGCTTCCCGTCAGCGCCGTGCTGGCCGATGATCCCATCATGCTTACCATCGAACCCGGTGAACACGGTTCCACCTATGGCGGCAACCCGCTGGCCTGCGCGGTGGCCATTGCCGCGCTCACCGTTTTGAAAGAAGAGAAGATGGCGGAGAATGCCGCCCTGATGGGTGAACTGTTCCGGGCGGAATTACGCGCACTGCCGTCAAAACATATCAAACTGGTTCGCGGCAAGGGATTGCTGAATGCCATCGTGATTGATCACCCCGACAAAGACGCGGCCTGGAAACTTTGCCTGGCACTGAAAGAAAACGGGTTGCTGGCCAAACCCACGCACGGTGATAAGATACGTCTCGCGCCCCCGCTTATTATTAATGAGAAGCAGGTGCAGGGAGCGGTGAGGATCATCGGGATCAGTCTAATGAAGCTGGATTAAAAAAAGCCAGCACCTGTCTCAAAAGTCCATTCAGCGTGGAATGAAACCACAGCGGACACAGCGGATCGCAGAGGAAAAGCCGTGGTCCCCTGCGTTCGACTTGGTTTATGCTTACTTGTAAGATTACTCCTAACTAAATGCTCAATTCCGGGTGCTCCATTTCGAACCCTGTTAGAAAGCACCCACTCACGACCTGAATGTCAACCCTCTAAGATGATCCCGTGCAGGATTCTAAGGTCTTCCCCTTATAGAAAAAATTCCCGAAAAAATACTTTTCAAAATGCTTGCATCTACGAAACCTGCATGATACTTTTACGGAAGATTTGCGGGAAATAACCCTAACAGTACCGTAAATCTACGAAGGAATCTAATCTACTGAAAACTAAACCGTACCGCATGAAACGTATTTTACACGTTGTTCTATTCTCGAGTTCCATCCTTTTTACCAGCCAGTTATCTGCCCAGTGCACCGAGATCGTAAGACCGACCTTTCGTATCATAACGAATGAGTCGAATGTTTGCGAGCGAACCGTCAGTTTTGACTTTATCCCGCAGAGCAATGGCCATAAAAGCATCAACCTCACCGTAAAAGTGGATGGCGTTACCGTGATCAATGACTGCTACAGCTTCAGCCACCTGAAGGATATTCAAACGAATTATACTTCCGTGCCATTCACTGCCTGCAATATGGGCGGCATTGAAGTGGCGATCTCCACCTTTAACTCAGGTTCCTGTGGCAATGTCGTTGCGGGTTCGGCCTGCGGTCCCACCTGGTACTCCAGCGGCGGCGCTCCCCTCCCCGTTCTTTTCAGCGCGTTCAGCGTGACAAGGAACAAGGACCTGGTGACCCTGAAATGGGAAACAGCCAACGAGATCAGCAATACCGGTTTTGCCATCGAGCGTAATACCAACGGTAACTGGCAGCAGGTGGGTTTTATTGCCACCCTTGCCATGAACGGCAACAGCAGCGATAAACTGAATTACGAATTCAGCGAGATCAATACCGCCAAAGGCATGACCCAGTACCGCCTGAAGCAGGTGGATATCGACGGTGCCGGCAAGTACAGCGATATCAGGATGATCCGCGGTACGGAGCAGGACGCGAAGATCAGCGTCTTCCCCAATCCTTCCGTGAACGGCCATGTGAATGTTGTTTTCGCCGATGCCGCCACCCGTGATATCGCCATCACCGATATGGCCGGCCGCACCGTTAAACAATGGAACGCTTTTAACAGCAACAGCCTGCAGGTAACCGGTCTCAACACCGGGATGTTCAGCATCCGCATCATCAACCGCGCCACCGGCACGCAAACCACCGAAAAGATCATCGTCGCCGCACGATAAAAAATATTCAGGACAAGTAAATACCAGGGACGGACGAACCAAAGCCGGGGAACTAGTTTCTCCGGCTTTTTCAGTCTTCAGTCTGCAACCGGCAGTCGGCAGTCAGAGTATTACAGTATTTTATTTACTACTCTTTGCATGGCCTACTTTTCTTTTTGAAGAGCAGTTAATATAAACGGAAAAAAAGGACCGCGATATCGCAGTCCTTCTAAAATTTGGTTTTCCTTCGGATGAAATCATTCTCTATATGGGGCCGACTGTAGACTGCCGGCTTCAGACTTCCGGCTTCAGACTTCCGGCTTCAGACTTCAGACTTCAGACTTCAGACTTCCGACTGCAGACTGCCAACTGCCAACTCACTTCACAAACCTCACTCCCTCACTCAGCACCCCGTCTTTACCCACGATCCGCAGCAGGTAGATTCCCCGCTGCAGGGAGCTGATGTCGAGCACGAGGGTATTGCTGCCCGCGCCGATGCCGGCTACCTGTTGCAGGATATTCCTGCCGGCCATATCGGTGACGAGGATCGTAACCTTATCGTTTGCCGGTGATGATAACTGCAGGTTCACATCATTCTTCGCCGGGTTGGGGAAGAGCGCGTCGATGGTCAGTCCCGTTGGTTTGCCACCGCGGATGAGCACGATATTGCTGAGCCTTACGGCGCCGGCAAGATCTTCCTGGCGGAGACGGTAATATTGTTTGCTGCCGGCCGGGGCGTTATCGGTAAATGAATAACTGAGCTGGTCGCTGCTGTTGCCGCCCGGGGCCAGGCTGTTCACAAAACCGATCGGGCTGAAATGTATGCCATCGGTGGAACGCTGCACTTCAAAACCACGGTTATTTACTTCTGTTGCCGTTGACCAGCGGAGCTGGTTGCGGGCCCCGTCTTTGTAGCCGGAGAAATGGAGGATGGTTACGGGGAGCGGGCCGCTCATATTGGCAATAGCAAAGGAAGAGAAGTTGGACCATCCTGTACGTGTCACTGTCCTCACGCCACCTGCGGAACCAGTTGGTGCCATTGGCGAACTGGCGGCTATCCAAGCAAAATTATAATGCCACACCTGAACATTCTCTGTTGTGATATAAGAAGGTCCAATCTGAGTAGGATCACCGTCATCATACTGGAAGGTCAGGTCCGCACCCGAAGGTGGAGGATTCGTAGAAGGCGTAATTGTCCAGGTTCGCAAAACAGCCTTGTCGGTGTTAAAAGGGGCAAGCACATTATTGAGAACGTCTTCCACCCTTACTGTCCAGTTAAGGTTGCTGCCGTTGGCAATGGTCAATGGGTTGTACCTGGAAATTCCGATAGGGAATACAACACCCGCTGCACCGATATTATTGATCGTGATTGTACCGGTACTGTTTGTAACTACATAGTTAGTTGCGGAGCCACCGGATACCGTGCCGCCTACAACGAGATTATTAGTTCCCAACTCCGCCTTCCCATTATTTAAAGTAAGATTACCGCTGAGTGCTGCGTTATTATCAAGTGATTTATTTCCTCCGCCATTTATTATAACATTGGCATAATCAGAACGGCCTGTAAAAGTTTGTGCCCCGGCCGCATTAAATACTATGAATGAAGCGGCGCCAATCGTTATAGTACCGGTATTTGCTAAAGTGCCAGTTGCCCCGATACCATTGACATGAGAAGTTGCCAGCGCTCCGTTTACTGTTACAGCACCTGCACCAGTAATCTGCAAAACGGCGGCATCTAAAGCTCCATCTACTGTTAATGATCTGCCTGTGGAAACTGGGATATCCGTTAGAAGTGATATTGCTGATGTACTGTTAATAATCCAATTGATATTAGTACCGTTAAAGGTTCCCCCGGATTGCGAAAAAGTCTTGGCAACACCCGTCAGGGTAATGCTAGCAACATCTACTGAACTTTGGAAGGTACCTGCCGTATGAGAGAAATTTCCCCCAATACTAATATTACAAACTCCTGTGGAGTTATTATCAATATCCAGATCATCCTCAACAGTAAAATTTCCACTTACACTTAAATTAAGGTCTGCTGTCCCGGAAAGCCTTAATGCCGTTGTACCGGAATTTTGCACCCTGAAATTGCCAGCGACGGTGGTCAGGGATCCTGTAAGGTTGGTTGTAGTTGTCGTATTACTATTCCATGTAAAATTACCGAGTGTTTGAGTAAGATTTGTAGGGGCTGCTGAAGTTCCACCTGTAACCTCAAGTGTAGATGTAAC
>JBGATE010000143.1:0-7513 GCA_044229375.1 Chitinophagaceae bacterium | reverse complement strand
GTCCAGGGGGATGATCCCCACCGGGTTGATGTTCATCTTGTCCTCCACAAACTCATAGATCTCCGTGCCGCTGCTGATGGTGCTCTTTATTTTTCCAGCGGAATAATGGATGATATCTTCCAGCTCCTGCATTAACTCATCATCTTCGATCAATTGTTCGTAAAGGAGCTGCAGTTTCTCCAGTTGAATACCGGTCAGTTTTTTGGGGAAATGCTCCTGGAGGTATTTCTTATTCTCCCGGAATGCCACGATGTTGTGGTAATGGAAGATCACATCCGCCAGTTGCGGGTAAAGCTTGTTTTCATTAAAATACTTGTTGACCTCCTGCAGATATGCGAGCAGGGTGTATTTCTTCAGCTCGAAATCAATGCGGCCTTCGGCGAACCAGGTTTCGGATAATGACTTCATAACTTAACGGATTTGGATAATCTAATTTACAAAAAAGACGCAAAGAATGAAAGGGAGGTTTATTTTTATACTGTTAAAACCCCGTTTATGAAATACCTGCTGATCCTCCTCGTTGCCGGTCTTTGTTCCTGTGGCAATACCATTTATATCGTCCGGCATGCAGAGAAGGAACCTGTAAAGCCCGGCGCTCCGATGATGGAAGCCGGCGACCCGCCCCTGTCTGAGGCCGGGCGGCAGCGGGCGCTCGTACTAAGGGACCTGCTGGGGAACAGGAATGTTAAATATATCTTTTCAACAAATTACAAAAGGACGATCAGTACGGCGCAACCCCTGAAGGATAGTAAGGGTGATTTGAGAATCGAACTCTACAGCAGTAAAAAGGATTCCATGGATGCTTTTATCTCCCGGCTGAAAACGATCCGGAACGGCAATGTGCTGGTGGTGGGACATTCCAACACCATCGATGACCTGGCCAATAAACTTTGCGGTACGACCGTTGTGCCCGGCGACCTGGATGAGAAGATCTATGATAACCTGTATGCGATTAAAAGAAAGGGCGACAGGTATGTATTTAAGGGGAAGAAATACGGGGCGAAGACAGAATAATAATGTTACTATTTTATCTTGCCACTAAGCAATAAGAAGAGAATCATCAAAGTTCAGAACTTTGTGTCACGTTCCTTCGTGGTTAGCAACTCAAAAATCCCTCTCCGGGTTGAAATTCTCCAGCTCCTTTGCTACGGCCGTCAGGAAAGTGGCGCCAAGGCTGCCATCTACGATCCGGTGATCATAGCTCATGCTCAGGTACATCATGTGACGGATAGCAATACTGTCACCCGCCGGGGTCTCGATCACGACGGGTCTTTTCTTGATAGCGCCCACCGCCATGATCGCCACCTGCGGCTGGTTGATGATAGGGGTGCCCATCAGGCTGCCGAAAGTACCCACATTGGTGAGGGTGAAAGTGCCGCCGGAAGTATCGTCAACTTTTAATTTGCCGTTCCGGGCAGCATCTGCAAGGTTATTGACCTGTTTTGCCAGTCCCACCAGGTTCAACTGGTCCGCATTTTTGATCACGGGCACGATCAGGTTACCGCTGGGAAGGGCCGTGGCCATGCCGATATTGATATCTTTTTTAATAATGATATTGTTCCCGTCGAGTGAGCAATTGATCAGCGGGAATTTTTTAATGCAGCGAACGATCGCTTCAATGAACAGGGGCGTAAACGTGATCTTAACCCCTTCCCTTTTTTCAAATTCTTTCTTCACACTGTCCCGCCACATCACCAGGTTGGTCACATCGGCTTCGGTGAAACTGGTTACGTGGGGGCTGGTTTGCTTGCTTCGCACCATATGCTCGGCGATCAGGCGGCGCATACGGTCCATTTCGATGATCTCTACATTGCCCTGGAAAGTTGTTAGTTGCTGGTTGCCGGTTGTTTGTTGCTGCTGTACTACTTTCTCAACAGGTATCACCATTTCGGCAGGCCTGACGCCTGGTTCCCGACTGCCGCCTTCGCCAACGCTACGGTGGACCGGTCCGACTCCCGACTTTCTTTGTCCGACATACTGCAATATATCTTTCTTCGTCACCCTTCCTTCATTACCGGTTGGACTCCACTACAACTGCTTCCTGCGCGGGCTGACTGAAGGATTCTTTTGCCGGAGTGCTGATAACAGGCGCGGTTGTGGTTGTTTCAGCAGCGCCTGTCCTGATACGGGCAATAACAGTTCCGATAGGAACCACATCATTCACTTTAAACAGAATTTCTTCGATCACCCCCGCAGCTGTACTGGGGACTTCGCTGTCCACCTTATCTGTTGCGATTTCCAGGATGGTCTCATCCATTTTAACCGTATCACCCGGTTGCTTGTGCCATTTCAGCACGGTGGCCTCCATGATGCTTTCACCGAGTTTGGGCATTATCAGGTCAACGACAGCCATATGATTATTTACAATTTTAGATTGAATAGTTCAGGATTGCCAGGAAATGTAAACCCCGATTTGGCAACCGGGTCATTTAGCTTTGCAATCGATCAGGTCAAAGGTAAAGTTTTCCGATTAATCCCTTATATCCTGAATATCAAGGTTCAGAAAGGATGAATTTGCGGAGAAAGTTGAGAGCGGCGGAGGCTGTCATACTGATATTCCTCTCCCGGTCAAACCGCAGATTTAGTTTGATCGTTTCAACCTTATCCTGATTGCCGGCTGCGATCCATACGGTGCCCACCGGTTTTTCGGGGCTGCCCCCGCCAGGCCCCATGATGCCGGAAGTGGCCAGGGCATAATCCACATTCAGTTTTTTGATGGAGGCCCTGATCATTTCCTTAACCGTTTCCTCGCTAACCGCACCGTACCTGCCGAGTGTTTCATGACTGACCCCTAAAATATTTTCCTTGACCTCGTTGGCATAGCCCACAACGGAACCTTTGAAATAAGCGGATGAACCGGCAACGGAGGTGATGAGATGGGCGATATAGCCCCCGGTGCAGCTTTCAGCCGTTCCCATTGTTTTGTTCCTTGCTTTTAAAATTTTCCCGATCACCATCTCCAGTCCCTCATCTTCATTGGTAACCAGGCAATCTTTTACTAAAACCTGCAGTTGATCAAAATAAGGCTGCAGCTCTTTCTCCACTGCTTCCCTGTTTTTGCCTTTTGCGGTCAGCCGGAGTTTCACCATGCCGTAATTAGGCAGGTAGGCCAGTTTGATATGTGAGGGCAGTGAAGGTTCAAAATCCTTCAGCATTTCCGCGATAAAGGACTCACCCTGGCCAGCCGTAAAAGCTGTTTTATGTACGATGGCCGGGAGGTCAAATTCTTTTTGGATGCGTGGGATGACCTGGTTTACAATAAGACCTTTCATTTCGTGGGGGACGCCGGGTAAAGAAATAAAGACAACCTTTCGGGTTTGTGCCACCCTGCCCTCCAAAGGAGGGTTCTCAGACTCTGTATCTTTAAAAATTCTTTCCCGTAGAGATAAACGTATTTGATTGAGTACCTGCTCAATTTTTTGAAAAACTTCTTCATTGGTAAATCGTAAGACTTGAAAACCAGCCTGGTTTAGTTCGATTGTTCTGGCAATATCACTCATCCTGTTATCAGGTAACTGATGAATTTTTCCGTCTACTTCAATTATTAATTTTTTTGGAATACAAATAAAATCCGCAATAAATGTTCGAACGATGTGTTGCCTTCTGAATTTATATCCATCTAGTTGTTTATTCCTGAGCCTTCCCCATAAAATACTTTCTGCAAGAGTCTGTTTTTCTTTATTCTCTTTTGCAAAGTTTTTCAATAAACCGTAACTGATGGGATCTGAAGTTTGGTAATAATAGTAAGCTTCTGAACTGTCGGGCTCTAAAGCCCCTCCTTTGGAGGGGTTTGGGGAGGCCTTTCCCTTAGCGGGATTTAGGGGGGCTTCTCCTTTGGAGGGATTTGGGGAGGCGGTTTCCCCTTCCGGATTTATCGGGGTTTTCACGACCTTCTCAAACCACATCCCCGGCGCCGTTCCCCTCGCATTATGCAGCACGATACAATTATCCGGCACTTCGGCCTGTTTCAGGTTGCGTTCCAGGATCGGGCCGGGTCGCCGGTAGATATTTTCAAATAAATGTTTGACATGCTCCAGCACTTTTTCATTGATCACCAGTTTGCCGCCGAAATAGTCGCAAAGCAGTGGTTTGGTGATATCATCCGCGGTAGGTCCCAAACCGCCGGTGATAATAACAATTTCCGATTCCCCGCCTTCTTCATCAAGTGCATTCCGGATCTCGTCATAATCATCCCCAACCGCCACCCGGCGGCGTACCCATACCCCGATATTGTTAAGTTCCCGGGCAATAAAGGCCGAATTGGTATCGATGGTCTGACCGATCAGCAGTTCGTCACCGATGGTGATGATGGAGGCATTAACATTTCGCATAGGGTACAAAGGTAGCAAGTGGTTAAATTTGTGTGTACGAAATGTTCAGTGCTCAATGTTCAATGTTCAATTTTCAATGCGGAAACCCCGTTTGTTTGTAAGTTTTCTGTTTCTGGTAACAGGCGCTTCCGCGCAAACGGTTACCCAGCGTTTGCAGAAGGCTTTTCTACAGTTTGAGAACGACAGCCAGCTCAAACATGCCATCAGTTCCCTGTATGTGATCGATGCGAAGACCGGGCAGGTGGTCTTTGACAGGAATTCGCAAAAAGGCCTGGCGCCCGCTTCCACGCAGAAGATCATTACCAGTGTGACGGCCTTTGAGTTGCTGGGGAAGGAGTTCAGGTATGCGACCGAATTCGGTATACTTGAACAAAAAAATGAAGCCGGGATTTATATTAAGCCATCGGGTGATCCTACTTTCGGGAGCTGGCGATGGACTTCAACAAATGAAAAAGGTATAATGGACGGGATCGTAAGGGGAATTGCTACGGTTTCAAAACCGGTTCATTCCACCGTGATGATCGACCTGGCAGGATGGAGTACGCAGCAAATACCGGATGGCTGGATATGGCAGGATATAGCAAATTATTACGGGGCCGGTGCGGGCGCATTGAACTGGCGGGAAAACCAGTTTACTATAAAACTGAAATCAGGTAAAAAGATTGGCGATAAAGTGGATATTGTTGCAACGGAACCATCCTTGTATGATTATACCCTGGTTTCAGAAGCGGTGGCCGCCAAAGCGGGCAGCGGGGACAATGCCTATATCTATTTTCCCGTTACGGGTAAACAGTGCATTGTTCGCGGAACGATCCCGGTTAATGAAGATAGTTTCACCATTTCAGGTGCCATGCCGGATCCGCCTTCACAGTTCCTGCAAAGGTTAGGTGAGAATGGATTTGATGCCAAAGCCGCCAATCTTTCATGGGGCAGGTTTAATCAGCATCCGGAAACGACCCCAACGATCTTCTACACGCACTATTCCCCCTCACTGGATTCTATCATCTACTGGTTCAATAAAAAAAGCATTAATCTCTATGGCGAGGCACTGGTAAAAACATTTGCATTCGAAAAACTGGGATACGGTTCAACGGACAGCGGTGTTGCCATTGTCCGGAAATTCTGGAAAGAAAAAGGACTGGATGAAGACGAACTGAATATCTATGACGGCTCGGGTCTCTCACCACTCAACCGGGTTACCACTCATGCGCAGGTTGAGATTTTGAAGTATGCGAAAACAAAAGATTGGTTCCCTTATTTTTTACAATCGTTGCCCGAATACAACGGCATGACGATGAAAAGCGGCACCATCAGTGATGTAAAAGGTTTTTGCGGGTATCATAAGTCAAAAGACGGTCGGGAGTATATTTTTTCTTTCCTGGTGAATAACTATAACGGTAAAACTTCTCCGCTGGTAGGTAAAATGTTTACCGTTTTGAATGTACTAAAATGAAAGTCTTTCAGGGGAACAACCATTTAACCAGGTTTTGTGTAAACGGCTGAGGTACACTTTCCAATCCGTTCATATCTCCAAGAAAGAAGATCTTTGAACGGGAGTGATGTACAATTCCCATAACACCTGATGTTAGTCCTTCTTCACCTGCAGAAGGGTTAAGTGAGCCCAGCAGTGTAATCTTCTGGGGATCGGGATTTGAAACAACAGAGCCGGCTATAAAAGGAATGGAATGGACACCGGCGGTTACCGGGTGCTGTGCAAAATAGCTGATGGTGCCCTGCGCAGTTCCTTCAAACATAACTCCCAGGCTTATGGATAATGGATCGTTTGCGCCTATGGAAAGGTGATCTTGTATTAATAACAGGGAAGAGCTGTCTTTTTGCAAAAAAGATGTGTATGCATCGATTTCCCCGGTTGAATAGGTCCCAAAGCCACCGGCACGGATCACATATTTATATCTTCCAAGCAGGTCTCCGCTGATTGTAATACCGCGGGGCAGTTCATCCACTTTATAACCAAGACTTTTCAGGTAGTTGGCCAAAGCTTTTCCCTGGTGATGAGCCGTTGCTGAAAAACCGGTCGCTTCGTATTGTGGAAACCACCAAACCCCGCCGTCGCGGGAAGCATCTACCAGGATGGCGTTTGAACCACCTGCCGGAGGGGTTGATGGAGGGGGAAGGGACTCATCATTTTGGATTGGGGGCAGATTCTTATCCCCATATGATCTGTTACTGCCCGTGTTTGGTAAATCCGGTTTGCTGCAGGAAAGTACAAGAAATACCGTGATCGCCGGGATAAAAACAAGCCGTTTCATACGCAAAGGTTTAAATTAGCTGAATAAAGCTACGATCGGATACAGGTTAATTCCCAATTGAATTTTGCAAACAACCGATTCCGCTTTGCAGTTAATGCAAATTCCGCCATATTGCATTTAATCAGCACACAACCTATTAATTATGAAACAACAGGATTTTAAGAACCACATGCGTCTCCTCCCTGCATACCATGGGCTGACATTTTTACTGATCCTCGCAGGCCTGATCGGAAGTATCATCAACTTGTTGCATTCAGATGCATCCTCGCACTATTCGGCGGCGCTGCTGGTAGTTGTATTCTTTATCCTGGTGAGCCTGTTTTTTTATGCAAGATTATTTGCATTAAAGGCGCAGGACAGGGCCATTCGCGCGGAAGAAAATTTCAGGTATTACCTTCTTACAGGAAAACCGCTCGACAAACAGTTACGACTGGGTCAGATCATCGCGCTTCGTTTTGCGAGTGATGAAGAGTTACCCGCACTGGCAAAAAGGGCGGTTGACGAAAAGCTTTCGCAGAAGGACATCAAGATGGCGATCAGGAACTGGAGGGCGGACCATCATCGGGTTTAAATGATGCAGGGGCTGCGGGATCCCTTTCGGGACCACATTGGATGATGTTAATGCAGATTGAGGTTATTCTGCCGCCGCACCTAAAAATACAGTTGTCACTTTATCATTTTTAATGGTAAAGATTATTCCACCGTAAATGGAACCGACCGTGATCTGCTCATTACTGCTTTCTTCCGGATTGATATCTCTTTTATAGGCTTCCTGTATTTCTGAAGCCGTGCTGCCGATCCCCATACCCGCCCGGGTTTTAAATGTGCAGGGCGCATTGGCCGTGATGGAAAATACGGTACGTGTGGTTTCTGCTTTTGCCTTTTCGGAAGAGAAATTCAGCACAAGCCCTT
>JBGATE010000142.1:0-7517 GCA_044229375.1 Chitinophagaceae bacterium | reverse complement strand
AGAAAGGTAAAAACACAACCGGTTGATGAAAAATGTACAAATGACAAAAAGCAGGCTGCTTATGATAGTAAACATCAGGGCATTTTTGGGTGTTATTACACCGGCAGGAATTTCCCGGACCGCAGTTCTGGGATTTTTTGCATCAAATTTCCGGTCGAGATATCGGTTAAAGGCCATGGCGGCGCTGCGGGCGAAGATCATGCAAAGTATAATCAGTATCAACTTTACATATAATGGGTTAACCCATCTTTCATAAATGTCATAGACAGTATTCGTGTTTTTATCCGTATACGAATCGGTTGAAAGCCGCTGCTGAACAATGGAAAAATCGATAATATCTCTATTTGAATGAAATATCCCCAGAAAAAAACCAATCAGGGCGAAAGGCATCGCAAAGATCGTATGAGAGAATTTTATCAGGGATAGATAACTCTTTACTTTATTCATAAATAAATGATCAATATTCAATTTTCAATGCTCAATGTACAAGTACTGCCCGGCTGCCGACAGCTTATTGCCGACTGCCAACCCTCCCCCTCACCAGTTCCCACAATACCACCCCCGCCGCCGTCGCGATGTTCAGTGAATGCTTCATCCCCAATTGCGGAATCTCCAGGCAACCATCGCATAAGGCAATGGTGGACTGTTCCACCCCAGTCACCTCGTTACCGAATACAACAGCGATCTTTTCATCGGGTTCAAAACCGATCTCGTTCAGCTTATAACTCCCTTCCGCCTGTTCGGCTGCATAGATATTATACCCGGCTTCTCTCAGATCGGCTATCGCTTCCGCGGCTGTTTTGAAATACTTCCAGCTTACGGTCTCCTCCGCGCCAAGGGCCGTTTTCCGGATCTCCTTATGCGGCGGTTTGGCCGAATAACCGGTAATGTAAATTGCCGCTGCCAGGAATGCGTCGGAAGTGCGGAACACACTCCCCACATTATAGGCGCTCCGGATATTTTCCAGCACTACAATGATGGGCATCTTTTCCGCCTGCCGGAACTCCTCCACCGATTTGCGGCCCAGTTCGGCCATGCTCAGTTTTCGCATCCGGCAAAAGTAATTCACAACGGGCAGAACACTTTCGGTAACGCAAACAAAGCCTTTATATTTGTCCTCTCCCGAAAAAACGGGACAGGCATGGCTAAAACAGCGAG
Source organism: Chitinophagaceae bacterium (assembly GCA_044229375.1). Taxonomy (GTDB): domain Bacteria; phylum Bacteroidota; class Bacteroidia; order Chitinophagales; family Chitinophagaceae; genus JJ008. The sequence continues at coordinate 6,359 of JBGATE010000142.1, read as the reverse complement.
TTCCGATACACCGATGATGATGCAGCACCGGGCCATCAAGCAAAAATACCCTGATGCCATCCTGCTTTTCCGGGTCGGGGATTTCTATGAGACCTTTGGCCAGGATGCCGTGCTGGCATCGCAGATCCTGGGCATCACACTTACCAAAAGAAATAACGGGGCGGCCGCTTCCTCCGAACTGGCCGGTTTCCCCCACCATGCGCTGGATACTTATTTACACAAACTGGTGAGGGCCGGTCACCGGGTGGCCATTTGCGACCAGCTGGAGGATCCCAAACTTGCCAAAGGGATCGTGAAAAGAGGAGTGACCGATATGGTCACTCCCGGCACCACGGTCAACGATAAACTGCTCGAACACCATAGCAACAATTTCCTGGCTGCTGTTCATTTTGCGGAAAATGACCAGTACGGACTGGCTTTCCTCGACCTTTCTACCGGTGAATTCCTCGTAGCCGAAGGAGACCGGGAATATGCCGACAAACTGCTGCAGAGTTTCAAACCGGCGGAAGTGGTCTTCCAGCGTCACCAGCAGAAAAAATTCAAAGAATATTTCAACAGCAGGATCTATACCTATACACTTGACGAATGGATCTTTGATCCGGGCTATGCCACCGAAACGCTGCTGAAACATTTCCAGACACATTCACTCAAAGGGTTTGGAGTGGATGAACTGAAGAACGGTCTTACGGCAGCCGGTGCCATACTTCATTACCTGAAAGACACCGAACATCCCAACCTGCAGCATATTGTCACCCTTCAGCGGATCGACCGGGAAGATTTTCTGTGGATGGACCGGTTCACGATCCGTAACCTGGAACTGGTGGCCGGCAATACGGAAGGGAACCATACACTGCTCGGGGTACTGGACCATACCGTCTCCCCGATGGGTGCAAGACTGTTAAAACGCTGGATCGTATTTCCCTTAAAGGATATTCAGAAAATAAATGAACGCCTGGATACAGTGGAGTTCCTGCTAATTGAAACTGAACTGAGGAACAAGATCAGCACTCCCATTAAACAATGCGGAGATATCGAACGCCTGGTCTCCAAGATCCCGTCGAAAAAGATCAATCCCCGGGAAGTGCTGCAACTCGCAAAGGGATTGAAACAGGTGGAAACGATCAAACAGATCTGCCTGGGCTCTTCCAATGAATACCTGAAACGGCTCGGTGACGCACTGAACCCCTGCCCCTATATCGCGGATAAGATCTTCCGGGAGATCGTTGACAATCCTCCTGCAATGGCGGTCAAAGGAGGTATGATGAACAGTGGGGTGAGTAAGGAACTGGATGAACTCCGGAAGATCGCCTTCAGCGGAAAGGAATACCTGGCGCAATTACAGATCAAAGAGGCCGAGAGGACCGGCATCGGTTCGCTGAAGATCGGTTTCAATAATGTGTTCGGGTATTACCTGGAAGTGACCAATTCCCAAAAGAACAAAGTGCCCGCCGACTGGATGCGTAAACAGACCCTGGCCAATGCGGAACGCTATATTACACCGGAGCTGAAAGAGTATGAAGAAAAGATCACCGGTGCGGAAGAGAATATCCTGAAGATCGAATTTGGTTTATACGATGCCCTGCTGAACGAACTTTTCGATTACCTGGCACCCGTACAAACCAACGGCAACCTCCTTGCCATCATGGATTGTCTCTGCTGCTTTGCCGGTAATGCCCTGCAGTTCCGGTATAAGAAACCACAATTGCACACCGGCGACGAATGGATCATCAAAGAAGGCCGTCACCCTGTGATCGAAAGAAAACTCCCCGCAGGGGAAAGCTATATCAGCAATGACCTTGAACTGAACAAGACTGACCAGCAGATCATCATACTGACCGGTCCCAATATGAGCGGAAAGAGCGCCCTGCTCCGTCAAACCGCGCTGATCACCCTGATGGCACATATGGGTTCCTTTGTACCGGCAACATCCGCCAGCATCTCCCTAACGGACAGGATCTTCACGAGGGTCGGCGCTTCCGATAATCTTTCCGGTGGCGAATCTACGTTCATGGTTGAGATGAATGAAACCGCTTCCATCATTAATAATATCACTCCCCAAAGCCTGGTGTTGCTGGACGAGATCGGGCGGGGTACTTCCACGTATGATGGAATTTCCATTGCCTGGAGCATTGCCGAACATTTGCACAACTCGGCGCATCAGCCCAAAACATTATTTGCCACCCATTACCACGAACTGAATGAGCTGGAAGAAAAATTCCCGCGTGTAAAAAATTATCATATCACCAATAAGGAATCGGGTAACAGGATCATCTTTCTGCGCAAACTGGCCCGTGGCGGAAGTACCCATAGCTTTGGTATCCATGTGGCCAAAATGGCCGGCATGCCCCCTTCCCTCATCGACCGGGCGAATGAGATACTCAGCCAGCTGGAGGAAAGAGGCAAGAAGACTGAGGTTGGGGGGCAGAAAGCTTTCGATATCCTGAAAAACATATCCGGGCCAAAGATGCAGCTATCCATTTTTGACGCGCACAGCGAGACCTTTGACGAGATTCGTAAAATGCTTGAAGGAATCGATATCAACCGCCTCACACCGGTGGAGGCACTGCTGAAGTTACAGGAGATCAAGGGAAAGCTGCGGTAGGCTGGAGTCGTGAATGGTGAATGGTGAATGGTGAATGGCCAATGGTGGGATTTTCGGGAAAATAAGGAACACCCGGGCAGTAGTAAACCTATTCACGACTCACGATTCACCATTGACGATTAACACTTTGCCCACAGGCATTTAGCCCGATTTTTAAAAATATTGCCAATCCAAAAAACTTCTTATTTTTACGAGAAATAGACCAAATATGAAACTGCCAAAACTGACTGTTTTATCGCTTGTTGTGTGCTCTTCCCTAATTCTCAGCTCCTGCGAACGTGATGCCGAAATGAAGAAGACCACGGATTACGAGAAAAAAGGTATCATTCTGAGCGGCTCACAGGAATCACCCGCCAGCACCTCAGCCGCCCTCGGGAAAATGGACGTCTTCTACTCAAAAGGTCTCCGCACGCTTACTTTTTCAGTTGAATGGTCGGGACTGACCGGCCCCGTCACCGCCATGCACATTCATGGCCTTGCGCCTGCCGGTTATACAACAGGAATCGTACAAACGCTTTCCACTTCTGCTATCGTAAAATGCAACGCTTCTTCCTCTACGGCCTGCGGCAGATATGCGGGCACGATGCAGGTGGATGGATTCGTGGTAAAAGAAGAGGACCTGATCAATGGTATGTATTATGTAAATCTTCACACTGCCGCTTTTCCCGGTGGTGAAATCAGGGGTCAGATCAGATTCCAGTAATAAAATTCTTTTTTATAAAAAATCCCGTCACGGCTGAGCCTGGACGGGATTTTTATTGGGCCGGGAACCAAACCGGGTTGCGGTCGTCCCAGTCGCCGTTATAGTTGATGAACAGCTCCTCGCCCGCCCCGATATACCGAACGGCTTTAACACTGATCAAACGGTTATCGTAATCCATTTCATATTCACAGTTGCTTTGGTAAGAATGATTATACAGGGGTACATACCCCAATGCCATACAGCACTGGTCACGGTCATCACCCCATTCAAAAATATAATCATGCAACAGGGTCTGGTCCAGTTTCTCCCTTTCGGCCGCCGTTAATACGATCACGGGCGCCACTTCCACCCTGGTGCCCGGTTGAATGGCTTCTGAAGTGAATACACCGCGGTCCAGGGAACCCGACGGAGCAATATATAAGCAGGGAAGTATCATCGCTGCACGAAGTAAAGGGATTCAGTACTTAGTTCAAAGTTCAGAGTTCAGAGTTAAGCGTTCGCGGGGTCATATTTATTTTGGGAGTACCGGCAAAAACAGGAACTCCTGACCTCTGACCTCAGAACTCTGAACTCAGAACTCTGAACTTTCCCTCCGGCCCCTGACTTCTTCGTATTTTTGAGTCATGTCCTCAGAACTGGAACAAGCTTCGCTACAGGAGCAGTTTGAATGGGTGATCAAAACGGAAGATAAACTGCAGATCCGCGATTTCCTGGATGACCAGAACATCAGCGATGTGGCCATGCTGGTGGATGAATTCCCTGAATACGATGACCGGATCATTGCCAACATGTCTATTCACCGGGCCGCCAGCGTGTTTAAGATCCTGGATCTTTCCATTCAGAAAAAGATCATACATGATCTGCCTCCCAATACCACCGCGTCCCTCCTCAATGAATTGCCGGCGGACGACCGTACCGATTTCCTGGAAGAACTTCCCAGCAGCGTGGTGCGCGAACTGATCAAACTGCTGGATCCGGATGAAAGAAAGATCACCCTGTCTCTACTGGGCTACCCGGAAAACAGTATCGGGCGGCTTATGACCCCGGACTATGTGTATGTATATCCGTGGAATACGATCGAAGAGGTATTCTCCACCATTCGCAAATACGGGAAAGACAGCGAGACCATCAATGTGATCTATATCATCAATGAGAAAGGCGAACTGCTGGATGATATCCGTATCCGGGAATTCATCCTCAACCCTCCGGATAAACTGGTATCCGAACTCATGGACGACCGTTTTGTGGCCCTGCATCCGGAGGACGACCAGGAAATGGCCAGCGAAGTATTCAAGATGAATAACCGGGTGGCCCTGCCGGTAGTGAGCAAGAGCGATAAACTCCTGGGAATCGTAACGATCGATGATATCCTATGGGTAGCCGAGGAAGAATTCAGTGAAGACATGCAGAAAATGGGAGGTACCGCCGCGCTGGATGAACCCTACCTGGATGTACCCATTTTCAAACTCTATAAAAAAAGGATCATCTGGCTCATCATACTGTTCTTTGGAGAAACGCTGACCATCATTGCCATGTCCAATTTTCAAAAAACGCTGGAACAGGTGCTGGTATTATCCACCTTCATCCCGCTCATCATTTCCAGCGGGGGTAACAGCGGCTCACAGGCCGCCACCCTGATCATACAGGCACTTGCATTGGGTGAAATAACAGTGAAAGACTGGTGGCGTATCGCACGAAGGGAGATCGTATCGGGACTTATCATGGGGATCACCCTTGGCATTGTGGGATTCTTCATCATTTACGGAGGAAACCGGTTCTTTGGCCTGTTTGGTGAACATTATATTCGAATCGGGTTTGCCATCGGTACCGCCGTTATCGGTGTGGTGCTTTGGGGAACGATGATGGGTTCCATGCTTCCGCTTCTTTTGAAAAGACTGGGGGCCGACCCTGCCGCCTCCTCCACACCTTTTATCGCCACCCTGGTTGATGTGACCGGTTTGCTCATTTATTTCGGGACGGCGCTGCTGATGCTGAAAGGCGTTCTTCTTTAATACGAAGAATTTCATTGCTCATCCCTGTATGTAATGAAATAAAGTTTGCGGTTTTTTGCCGGTTTGTTGCCGGCATATATTGAAATCAATATTTTTGTTCCTGATTGAAACTCAACAGACTAAAAGCCATTTAAACCTATGTGCGGAATTGTAGGATACACCGGAACCAGAGAGGCCTATCCCATTATTATCAAAGGATTGAAAAGGCTTGAATACCGCGGTTACGACAGTACGGGCGTGGCATTACAGAACGGAGGACTTAAAGTTTTCAAGAAAAAAGGAAAAGTTGCCGAACTGGAGGATGCCATTATCGGTAAAAACCTGCACGCCCATGTGGGTATCGGTCATACCCGCTGGGCCACGCACGGCGAACCCAGCGACCGAAACGCCCATCCCCACCGTTCCGCAAGCGGCAAACTGGCCATGATCCATAACGGCATCATTGAAAATTATAACCAGCTCAAAAAGGAACTGATCAACCTGGGTTACAGTTTTTCCAGCGATACGGATACAGAAGTACTTTTAAATTTTATTGAAGAGATCCGGAAAAATAACCAGTGCGACCTGGAAGAAGCGGTTCGCGTGGCGCTGAAAAGGGTAACCGGCGCCTATGTGATCCTGTTGCTGGATGAAGATAACCCCGATACCATCATTGCCGCCCGGAAAGGCAGCCCGCTGGTGATCGGCATCGGCAAAGGTGAACATTTCCTGGGTTCGGATGCTTCTCCCATGCTCGAATACACCAAGGAAGTGGTGTATGTGAACGATTACGAACTGGCGATCGTAAAACCGGATGAACTGATCTTAAAAAATCTCGGCAACGAAAAAATAACGCCCTATGTCCAGAAACTGGACCTGGAACTGGCCGCCATTGAAAAAGGTGGTTACGAACATTTCATGCTCAAGGAGATCTATGAACAGCCGCAGACGATTTATGATTGCCTGCGGGGAAGGCTGGATGCAGTGGAAGGTACGATCACGATGAGCGGTATCCAGCAATATGCCGAACAGATCGTGAATGCCAACCGGATTGTGATGGTGG
>JBGATE010000141.1:0-7528 GCA_044229375.1 Chitinophagaceae bacterium | reverse complement strand
CTGAACTGGAGAGGTTCTGAGTTAAAAGCCGTCGACAATGCCCTCATTGAATATCACAAGAATCCAAATTCAAAGACCGCGTTTGCTATCAAAACGGCTCTACGAGCATATATTAAATATCTGGGCGGCAAAGAAGAGGCCAAAAAATTATTTGAAAAGGCGAATGAACTCTTTATGACGAGCCGGCCCGCCAGCAGCATTGATCCGCAGTGGGGCAGGGGACAGGTGAATTATTTTCTTTCACAATTGAAATAGATCAGGCCGCAGGCTGTTCCCGCGAACTTCGTGAACTCCTGTTCAACTTTTAAAACGGTAACCATGAAAGAAGAAAACTTTTCACCCGAACAAAGCCTCCAGCTGATCCGGTCCATGATCAGCAAGACCCGCCAGGATATGTCGGACAACAGTATCTATTTCCTGGTATGGGGATGGATCACCCTGGTCGCCTGCACCGGTCAATTTGTTTTAAAGAACCTGCTGCACTATGAAGAGCATTACCAGGTTTGGTTGTTAGTAGTGGTGGGGGTCATTTTCAGTATTTACCAGGGGATAAGAGACGGGAAAAAAAGAAAGGCCAGCACGTATGTGGGGGAAAGCATGAAATACCTCTGGACCGGGATGGGCGCTTCCTTTTTTGTACTGAGTATCATTCTTTCCAAACTGGGATGGGGAACCACCGTCTTTCCTTTTTTTATCATGTTATATGGTCTCGGAACTTTTGTTTCCGGCAGTTTCCTTCGGTTCAGGCCCCTCATCACAGGAGGGATCATTGCCTGGGCACTGGCGGCAGGAGCAGCCTGGGCGCCCTACGATTACCAGATGCTGTTCGCGGCGGCAGCCATCCTGTTTAGTTATATCATACCGGCCTATTTGCTGAGGCGGAAAAATAATTCTTCACAAGAATAATTTGCTGTATGAATACAACCGATAAAACACTCTCCGAAAAGGAAAGCCTTGACCTGATCGCGAAAATGATCAACCAGGCTAAGAATGCCTACCATGACACGGGAGTGGCCGCCATGATGTGGGGCGCCGTAGTAGCCGTCTGCACGCTGGTAAAACTGTCGGAGATCCAGTTTAACTACCGGCTCCCCTTTGATATCTACCTGCTGACCCTGGTGGCCATCGTTCCCCAGGTTTTCATTACGATAAAGGAGAAGAAGAAAAGAAAGGTGAAGACCTATGATGATATCTATATGGATTATCTCTGGCTGGCTTTCGGCATTTGCATCTTCCTGATGATCTTTATTATTAATACAGTTTATGCAGACCTCTCACCAATGGTGCAGGATTACAGGGAAATGGCGAAAGGCAGAACGGATTGGACCGATTTCCGGTTCTCCGAGTATGTGTCATCCCTTTTCCTGCTGTTGTACGGCATCCCAACGTTTGTCACCGGTACCGCCTGCAAATTCAAACCGATGGTATGGGGAGGTCTTCTTTGCTGGGTTTGCTGTTTAGCGGCATTATACACTACTGTAAAGCTGGATCTTTTACTTACCGCGTTTGCCGCGGTCGTGGCCTGGCTGATACCGGGTATCATTATGGAAAGGGATTACCGAATGGCTAAAAAAGGACTGGCAGAAGCAAATGTTTAAGGATCTGGACCCCATATTGCATTCACAACTCCGACTGGCAGTTATGTCGTTGCTGATAAGTGTCAGGGAGGCGGAATTCACTTTTCTCCGCGACAAGACCAATGCTACTGCCGGTAACCTCAGCGTACAGATCCAGAAACTGAAAGAGGCCGGTTATATTGATGTAACCAAACAGTTCAAGGACAATTATCCGCAAACCATCTGTAAAATAACCAAACAGGGCGTCGTTGCCTTTGAAAAATATGTAGCGGACCTCCAGGCTTATCTTGGAACAAACAACGGAACGGCATGAACATTTACCTTTTTATCAAACTGATCCATATCATCGCTGTGATCATTTTCCTGGGCAATATCTTCACCGGGCTTTTCTGGATGAAACAGGCCAACCGCACCCGTGACACCGGTATCATTTCTTTTGCCATGCAAACGATCATCCGGAGCGACAGGTGGTTCACGGTACCCGGGGTGATCATTATCACGGCCGGAGGAATGGCCGCGGCACTGCACGCGAATACACCAATACTGAAAACCGGCTGGATCTTCTGGCCCCTGGTCCTTTTTTCCCTCTCCGGTGTTGTTTTCAGTTGGAAACTTGTCCCGCTTCAGAAGAAGCTCCGCCGGTATACTTCCCCGGAAGAAAAAGAAAATTTCAACTGGGTCACCTATCATTCATGGTTTGCCAATTGGGAAGCATGGGGGCTTGTCGCCCTGCTGGCGCCGGTAGCGGCACTGGTGATGATGGTGTTGAAGATCCCGCTTGCCCGGGGATTCTGAAATAACGATAAGCAGAAACGATCTCAGAAGTATTTTTTGGCCGGAAAGGTATTTAGCAGGGAAATAATTTTCCAAAGGATCATTTCTTTCGGACTTCCCGCCTGAATTAATGTAATTGAATTTTGAGAAGGCCTGTAGTTATATAAAAAGAGGAGCCCTTTAGACAAAGGGCTCTTACTCCATTGGTGCTCTATGTGTATGAAAACTTTCAGAAGACCGGCACCCCTCAGTATTTTTTGTGACGAACAGGCTGCAACATCAGTTGCGGTACGGCATTACCCTGCTTCGGATGGATCATTTTTTCAATGGCCTTTTTCAGGCGGTTATATTCTTCACGCAGTATTTTTTGGGCAACTTTCTTCATGTCCTTTTTTTAAGCGTTCGTGGCAAGGGTTATGACAGGTGAGTACGTGGCCAGCTTATCCTTGCCGATCATTTTAACCCGGTACATTATGTTTTGGGAGCCGGCCTTTTCAGAATAGCGGTACCTGCCGGTGTCGGGCTGGTCGGTACCAAATACAAAGGCGATTGTGTAGTAGTTACTGCCGTCCGTGCTTTTTTCAACTTCAAACTGGTCGGCCGATTCGTTTTTGCTTACCACCCATTCCAGGATGATCTTGTTCTTTTTAATGGTGCCGTTAATGCTTACCAGGTTGGCGGGATGGGAGATACCGCCCCTGGTGGTGGGTTGGCTTGAAAAAGGGGCGAATCCTGTTTGTGCCTCTGAGGGCTGGTAGATCAGTCTCAGGGCAATTATTAATATCAATGCAGCAGTCTTGATCATTTCTTTGGGTTTTGTCCCGGTTCGGGGGACGATGTTCAGGTACCCACAGAAATATTGGATGGTTGTTCTGGTTTATAATAATTCGTTGAAGAACATTTACCTGAAACGCAATTTGCCTATTGAAATGGCGGGAGGCCTGTTACGGATCGTTAACGTAGTTTTACGTGGGTATATGTGGTTTTCCGAATCGTAAACAAACCTAATACCCCTAAGCTGAATTTGCAAATGAATGCAGGAAAATATTTTTAAAAGAAGTCATATTAAGCAGCCTGCGGTTAAACGTTTCCTACTTTTATTCGTTAATAATCAGGAATGCAGACGGTCATACGTGTAGGAGATCGAGATATTCGGGATGAACCTGAAAAAAAATCGACGGGAAATTCTCAGGCAAACCGGCGCCATCATTGAAAAACCCGACCTCTACAAATACCTCACGGCTACCGAGAATATCAGCATTTTTTCCAGGCTGAGCGGGGTAAAAGTGACGCGGAAACAGATAATGGATCAACTGGCGATGGTGGGTCTGTCGGAAAGAGCGGCCAGTAAAGTAAAAACCTACTCGCAGGGTATGAAGCAACGGCTCGGTCTTGCCTGTGCGCTGATCCATCAGCCCCAACTGATCCTACTGGATGAACCCAGCAACGGACTCGACCCGCAGGGGATCGCCGATATGCGAAGACTGATCCTTCACCTGAGCCGTGACCTCCATAAAACATTGCTTGTTTCGTCCCACCTGCTCAGTGAAATGGAAATGGTGGCCGATGATATGCTGATCATCCATAAAGGCCGGAAAGTGGTGGAGGGAAAAGTGAGTGAACTGCTTAACCCCGAACTGGCATTGGTGGAATTGGTCACCGCCGATGAGGCCGCAACGCTTCAGTTCATACGCCGTTCAGAATGGAGCACGAGCCTGAAACATTCGGATAACCACCGCTTCAGCCTGGAGATGAAAAAAGAAAAGATACCGGAGCTGAACCGGCAACTGGTGCAGCAAGGTATTGCCGTTTCCGTTATCCGGCCCGTGAATTCCCTCGAAGAATATTTTTTATCACAAACCCGGGAACCCTGACTGATGTTCATTCAACTGCTGCAGATAGAGCTCTTCAAAGTGTTTAAACGTCCCCGCACTTTCATTGCCTTTGGCGCCGTGGCGTTGATCGTGCTACTGGTGCAACTGGCCCTGAAAGTGAACGGGAAGGATTTCATACAACTGTACACCGACAGCCAGTCCGACACTTTTGAGATACCCTACGACCGGATGGCGAACGGGTATTTTGTATGTGTGGCGGTGTTGCATATGATCCTGATCCATGTTCCCCTGCTGGTGGCGCTGATCGCGGGCGATATGTTGTCCGGTGAGGCCGGCCTGGGTACCCTTCGGCTGATCGCCAGCAAACCGGTGACACGCACGGAGCTGGTTCTTTCCAAGTTCATGGCCAGCACGATCTACGTGGTGATGTTGCTGGTATGGATGGCGTTGTTTGCTTTGCTGGGGAGTATTTTGCTCTTTGGAAAAGGCGACCTGGTGGTTTTCCGCGAAACCGAGATGCACCTGATGAACGGGTATGATGTGCTGTGGAGGTTCTTTGCCGCTTTCGTGTTTGCGGCACTGGCGCTCACCACCATCGCGGCCATGGCGCTCATGTTCTCCGCTTTCTCTGAAAATTCGCTGGGGCCCATCGTGGCCACCGTTTGCGTGGTGATCGTTTTCACCATCCTTCAGCAGTTGAAAGTTCCGTTGTTCGAAGAAACGGTGAATCCCTGGTCCTTTACCACGCATATGCTGGGATGGAAGGGTTTCTTTTACGTGGAAAAGAATGCGGAAGGCGTGACCATTGACGGTTCGGTGCAGAATCCCGGCTCGCTGGTCAGGAGCGGGCTCATCCTGCTGGGCTATATCGTATTGTTCCTGATGGTGACCACCCGTTATTTTAAACGAAAGGATATTTTAAGTTAAAACCGCACTATGAAAAAAGGAATTGTCATATTGACCGCAACGGTGTTCACGTGGGTGCAGGCGTTTTCGCAGGATATCAAACCGCTGTTAAAGAAAGTAAAGGAGAAATATGACCTGGTGAATGATTATACCGCTGACGGGAAACTGAAGACCAATGTGATCTTTATCAAGGCGCCGGTGGCAAAGGTGAAAGTATATTACAAGAAGCCGGATAAGCTCCGGATCAGGAACGAAAAAGGGGTTTCTTTTATCCCCAAAGGATCCGTCAACATTAACATGAACAATGTACTGGGACTGAACAATTACGAAGCGATGGAATCAGGGGTGGAAAAGATCGGCGGTACCGATTGCAGGGTAGTGAAGATCTTCCCGCTGAGTGATGAAGAGAATATCACCCGTGCAACCCTGTACATAGATGAACAACGATTGCTTGTCATCCGTTCCGTGATCAGCACCAGGGAAAGCGGCACCTATGAACTGCTGATGCAGTACAGGAATTATGCGGCCTATGGGTTGCCCGATAAAGTGGAGCTGACCTTCAATACAAAAGATTACAAACTGCCTAAAGGGATCTCTATCGATTATGACAACGGGGCGGGTAAGGAGAAAAAAGAGAATACAGGTCCCAGGAAAGGGAAAGTGGAGATCAGTTATACCGGTTATGTCATCAATAAGGGTGTTCCCGAATCTGTTTTTCAGTAACGGTTATTCATCGATCGCTTCATCCTTCGCGTTGGCCAGTATGGCCGGTGTCATTTTCTTCAGCGGGTTCAGCCTGTTTTCTTCATAGGTTTTCCGGTGGTTGATGATCTCAATGCATTCGAACAGGGCCGTTAAAAAAGAAGAATTATCGGCCTTGTTCTTACCGGCAATATCAAAGGCCACACCGTGGTCAGGTGAAGTTCTTACTGCTGTAAGCCCCGCTGTATAATTAAAGCCATCCCCCGATGCAAGCGTTTTAAAAGGGATCAGTCCCTGGTCGTGGTACATCGCGAGCACTGCGTCAAACCGGTCATAACTTCCGCGGGCAAAGAACGCGTCGGCGCTGTAAGGTCCAACCACCAGCATATTGTTATTCTTGGCCTCTTTGATGGCAGGTTTGATGATGGCTTCCTCTTCGGTACCGATCAGGCCTTCATCGCCGGCATGCGGGTTGAGGCCCAGAACGGCAATCCGGGGTTTGTCGATCCCGAAATCCTTCTGCAGGCTTTGGTTGATAAGCGTGAGTTTACTGAACAGCCTTTCTTTCGTGATCTGTGCGGCGATCCCGCTGACGGGAATATGCTCGGTGACCAGGGCCACCCGCAGCTTGCCGGAGCAGAGCATCATAACCACATCGTTTACGCCGAAAATGCTTTTCAGGTAGGGGGTATGCCCCGTAAAACTGAATTCGGCCGACTGGATATTCTTTTTATGGACCGGTGCCGTTACCAGTCCGTCGATATGTTTTTGTTTGAGTGCAGCTACGGCGGTTTGCAGGGAAAGGATCCCGTATTTGCCGCCGGTTTCATTGAGCAGGCCGGGTGTGATCGCAACCTCTTCTTCCCAGCAGTTGAAAAGATTGACCTGTTTATGGCTGATCCGGTTGAATTCCTTGATGTTCTGGAAATTGATATTGATATCCGGAACGGACTTCCGGTAAAAATTGATGGCTTTATTGGAAGCAAAGATCACGGGAGTGCAGTGTTCCAGTATCCGGTTATCCGAAAAGGTCTTGATGATCAGTTCGATGCCGATACCGTTGAGGTCACCGCAGGAGATACCTATCAGGGGTTTATTGGGGGTCATGATAATAGTTTCCCGGCAAAAATAGTGAAATATGGTGGTGGCTGATTTATTATGACAATAGCAGCAATTCTTGCCCGGAACCCTGCAGAATGAATATATCTGCCGGCATGCGTTTACTCCAAAAAAAAGAGATTGTCTTGTAGTTAGACAATCTCTTCAATATGGTTGCAGTGACTATTTTCCCGCCTTCACTACTTTTTGCGTTACCGATCTGTTTTTGATCGTAACTCTGAGCAGGTACATTCCCGGCGGCATATCCAGGGTATTGCCTGCGGCGATGGCATTTACACCCTGGTTCAATGGCTGCTTAAAGGACTTTACTTTTCGCCCGTTACTATCCATCAACTCAATAGTAGCCAGCGCTGATTCAGGGGTAACAATCTGGAACATCAGGTCATTTACAAAAGGATTAATGACATTGACAATACTCCACTCTTTCGTTTCTTTCGTGGTCAGTAAAATGGTTTGTGAAAACTTACGGACCAGCCTGTCGTTCATGATAGCGATCCGGTAATAAGCCTTGCCATTGACCGGCGAAGGATCATTAAATGAGTAATAATTTTTTTCTGAACGGAAATCGTTATACCCGTTCACGATACCAACCGGGGTAAAGTTATACCCGTCATC
>JBGATE010000140.1:0-7586 GCA_044229375.1 Chitinophagaceae bacterium | reverse complement strand
GCTGAGTTGCAGCAGGTCCGCTTTTTTGACAGGAATGGACTGCTTTTCCATGATCTTGCCTGGCTCAAAAAAGACGCGGAGCAGGGTATCATTACTGAAAATGTAAAAAAGGATACCGATCCCGCGTCCGGAAGGATATAATTTACCCAGGAGGCTGGCAAAATTCTCATGGGAAGTGATGTTGTTCTCCTTATAGATCTTCAGCAGTTCATTGATCTCCTCTCCGGGCACACCCCTGGCGCTGAGCAGGGAGGCCATTTGTACGCCATAGATCCGGTAAATGGAAGTGTCACCGGCACTTCCGGGGCGTTGGGCGGCCGCCGGGGCAGAAAAAAACAGGGGCAAGGCAACCAATATGTACAGGATTCGTCTCATTATTCCGGCGTATGTAAAACTAGGAGATAAAAGAGAAAAAGAAGAAAAAGAGAATTGTTCACGCGGTATTTTTATTCCTTGCTTTCTTCCTTTATCGCATGAGGATTTTTGATATCACACTGAAGCCTCGCGCCGGGAAAATGAGTAAAAGAAATCGTTTCCCGGAAGTGCAGCAGCCCTCTTTTCCTCCTTATCCTCCGGGCGATAAATTTGACATACATAGTGTGTCGCACTGAGAAAAAAGAGAAAGATTCCCGGTTGCGCCGCAACCCTCTTTTCCTTTTTTCACTCATTTAAACTCTTAGCTATTAATATTAAACCACTCCCTTTATAATAATTGTTAATTTCAGCCCGAATACCCGCCATTGGGTATGCTCCCGTCCGGCTTAATAATTAACTTAGATCCGTAATTTTAAACACCTCCCTTAAAACAGGACCATGCATATGAAAAAGTTACTACTAACCTTTATCTTACTCTTTTCCGTCATTCTCTTCAGCCAGGCGCAGAACAAAAGGGCCCTGATCATTGCAATCGGCGATTATCCCGATCCCGATGAGAACGGCTGGAGGCCGATCAACGCGCTCAACGATGTGTCCCTGGTGAAGAATGCGCTGATCAAACAGCAATTCCCTGAAAGCAATATCCGTATCATCACGGATTCGATGGCCACGAAAAAAGGTATTGATGACGCGCTCAATAAACTGATCCAGAGTTCGGGTAAAGGCGATATCGTAGTGATCCATATTTCCTCGCATGGTCAGCAACTGGAAGATGATAATGAAAGCGAGGAGATGGATGGGCTGGATGAGGCTATTGTTCCCTACGGCGCTGTTTACTCCATGGATAAGAGTATTTTCAGTAAAGTATCGAATGGATATTACCGGGATGATCTGTTCGGGGAAAAAGTAACGCAGTTGAGGAATAAACTGGGCAAGACCGGGGATCTGCTGGTGAGTTTGGATGCCTGTCATTCCGGGAGCGGCACCCGCGGTAATGTTGCCCTGGCCAGGGGAAATAACGCCCCGATGGTGAGCGATAATTTCGCCAAGAAAAAACTCCCGGCAAAAGACGCGGCAGGCGTATTCAAAGAAAGTACCCGGACCAGGCTCAGTAATGACGCGGCCACCTATGTGGTGCTTTCCGGCGCGCAGGCGCAGGAACTCAATTTTGAGTGCCTCGACGACCAGAACAGGCCGGTAGGATCACTCTCCTATGCATTCAGCAAAGCGATCTCGAACCTGGAAGGAAAGATCACTTACAGGGGGCTGTTTGCCCAGATCGAAGAAGTGATGAGGGAAAAAGCGCCCAAACAAAAACCGGTGCTGGAAGGAGATGGCATCGACCGGGAATTGTTTGGCGGCAAGTACCTTCGTCAGCAACCCTATATTACGGTCAACGCGGCCCAGAGCGACAGCCGGACCCTTTTCCTGAACGGGGGAACCATTTCCGGTGCAACCGTAGGTTCTACGGTCAGTTTCTACCCGGTCGGGACGAGCAGTACAGCCGGTATTGACCCGATCGTAAAAGGCACGGTTGTTTCGGCCAACAACTTTACTTCTACTGTAAAACTGGAAAGGGAAGATGAAAGCCTGCTGAAAAAATTGCCCTGGGCATTTGTTACAGAAACTTCCTATGGCAACAATAAAATAAAACTGGGACTTGACTCATTGAATGAATCCGAACCCGGTGTTGTCAGGGAATCACTGAAAGGATTTCAACTGGTGGAGATCAGCGATAAACCCGAGATTTATATCGGCCGTTCTGAATCCGGCACCGGCTGGAGTTTACGGTATGCCAATACGGGCTCTGTATTCGTGGATGACATTGACGTACACGACGCGGAAGGTCTTAAGGATCTTTTGAAACGTTATGACCGCTTCCGTTATCTCCAAAACCTGAAATTCACCGAAAGAGGGCTTTCCGCCAAAGTGGAGCTGGTTTTTTTGAATGAAAAAGGTAATATCGACCTGGCCAAAATGAAAAGCCGCACCAAATTCGGGAACCTGGAACTTAAAGTTGGTGACGAGGTATACCTGAAGATCACCAATACCGGCGTGAAGAAATTTTATATAAATATCGTAGATATCCAGCCCGACGGCAAGATCAACCCGGTGATCCCGAATAAGAACCTGCGGGACATCAATAACAACCCCGCTCCCATCCGCTGGGAACAGTGCACGGTGAACAAGGGCGATTCGCTTTTCTTCAAGGATCTCTCCATTACGATCGGGCCCCCGCTGGGTGAAGAAGTGTTCAAGGTTTTCCTCTCCTCCGACCCGCTCGACCTGGAAGAGATGCTGACTTCGAATACCAGCAACAACAGCCAGAGCCGTGGGGTTCTGAACAACCTCGCCAAAATATTCAATGATTCACAAGTGTCTCCCACCGGTACCCGCGGAGGGAATGGCAAGATCAATACCGCGCAGAACGGAACGATCTTCGGATTGAATTTTGTTATTGTGGAAGGGGAAGGGCAGTAGATCAATTAATGTAATAATAAGCCCCATCCAAAAATGGACGGGGCTTATTATTTTGTGGAACGTACTGGGCTCGAACCTCCCGATAGCTATCGGGAGAGCTAACGTTCATTGATTGAGTAACGAGAAATTAAGCCTTTTACTATTTCGGGATAATTCTTCAAACTCTCAATATACTTTTTACTCTTCATCCTTTTAATATGCGATTCTATTGATCTGGCCATCTTAAAGCTAAGTCCTTTAATTGTTAGAAATATTTTCCAGTCACTGGCTTTTGACGTAAATGAACCAGTTATTGAGCCCTGAAGATGTTGCTGTAACCTCAATTCAATATTAGTACAGCTCCCAATATAGTACTTGCCTAAAGTATATGAGTATAAAACATAAACGTCAGCCATATATCACAAAATCAAGTGGAACGTACTGGGCTCGAACCAGTGACCTCTGCTCTGTCAAAGCAGCGCTCTGAACCAACTGAGCTAACGTTCCGGGGGCTGTAAAATTAGGTGTTTTAGCAAAATAAAAAGAGGCAGTCTTCACCGACTGCCTCTTTTCTCATTTTATCAGTTATACTTACCGCTGCTTCACAAACCGTTCAACAAGCAATTCAGGATTTGCCGAAGTGGAAACCTTGAGTACATAAACACCCGAAGCCAGTTTATCCAGGTTCAGTGTCGTCCTGCTGATTCCGGTAATAAGCGTTGTGCTCAATTGCAGCATCTGCCGGCCCTTGCTGTCGTAAACAGTAAAGGTTGCGGGCGTATCCGCCGGCATATCCAGTATTACATTGATCTGGTTCCTCGCGGGGTTGGGATAGATCCCCGTGCGCGGGCGCGGTAAAGCCTCCGATCTCACCGCGAAGGGCGAGAAGGAACTGACGCCGGCGAGGGTTTGCGTATATGGGTCGGCGCCGGAAGCGCCGGTTGCCGGACCATCCACCCAATTGGCCCCGTTGTGCCTGCTTATATAAGAACGGTTACGCTGGAAGCCGGTGAGTTCCTGTCCGCCTGCCCACTGGAAAGTAAGGTTCACATTACTGCCTCCCACCACTCCTTCCGTGATCAGCCAGGTACGGTTGACCACGTCACTGGTAAACAAGGTGCCGGCTACTCCGTTTACCGGTACACCCGTCTTGCAATTCACGGTGAAATTATCAGTCGCATGACCCGCGTTGGCTGAAATGGTCAGCGGGTTATAAGAAGAGGCATCGCTGCCTACCGGCACTGTTCGGAAGGATGAGGCCGCCAGGAACATAACCACCACATTACCGGGACCATTGGTAATGATATGCGAGGCCGCTGATCCGGCCGCGCCGGCTGAGAGCGAGAGATCGAATGAGCCAAGCGTTATGCTGCCGTTTGTTAGGGTGAGCGTTCCCGTTACAGCCGAATTACCGGCGAGTTCTATGCCCGCTCCGTTCATCGTGGCATTGAGCGCAATAAACCCGGAGATGGACTGCAAAGCGGCTCCCCGGAATGCAAGCGAACCTCCCAGCGCATTAAAAATGCCGTTATTGACCAGGTCGCCGTAAATATTCAGCACTCCCCCGGCACCCACTGTTAAGGTGGCACCTGCCGCGATCGTGATCTGACGCGCCGAACCGTTTCCGCCACTCAGGTTCGGCATGTTAGGAACACCTGGCGGTATGATCACATCGGTGGCCGTTCCGGGTATGCCGCCGCACCAGTTCCCGGCCGTGTTCCAGTCGCTGTTGATAACGCCGATCCAGGAACCGGTTACTGTTACGGTTAGTGTCGCGGAATTGGACGTAAGTGCACCGCAGGATCCTGTAATGATAACATCATATACTCCTGCATCCCCGGCCACCGCACCGGTGATCAGCAAACCCGAAGTAGTGGCACCGGGAATATTCACTCCTCCTTTTCTCCACTGATACGAAAGACCTGTACCGGTGGCGGAAACGCTGAATGCCACATTCGCACCACTGCAAACAGATTGTGATAAAGGATGCGCGCTGATCACAACGGATTCCTGCATGGTCAGTACGGCTGCATCCGATGTAACAGGCGGACAAGTTCCCTGTCCTCCTATGACCACCCGGTAACTTCCGGCATCACCCACCACGAGGTTATTGATTGTATAGGATGCCGAGGTGGCTCCCGGTATGTTCAGTGTATTCTTCTGCCATTGATAGGAACCGGCATTCGAGGCCGTTACACTAAAGGTAACACTCGCACCGGTACATCTTGACTGCGACTGCGGTTGCACCGAAATGTTTACCGGTTGACCAACGGTAAGGGTGAGGATATTTGAATAGGCGGTAGAGGGGCCCGCGCTGCAGGTTACTCTCAAACGATAATACGTAGTGGAGGTGATCGTTCCGGTATTGGCCGATGCCGGGTTGGTTTGTCCCGCAAGGTCATTGATATTCGCCACAAAATTATCATTGGAGAACTGCCATTGGTAAGTGCTGCCGGATCCGCTCGAGAATCCTGTAGCCGTGAGCGTGGCGGAACCGGAAGTACAAAAGGATCCTGCACCCGAAACGGATGCTGTGCCACCCGATGCAGTCGTACAGGGCGGCAGCAACCATTCATAAGCCCCCGGATCGGGATTGGCACTGCGTAATATGCCGAGGATATCATCCGTTACACCCACTGAACCGGTGCCCATTACACTGCCATCGGCCATGAAATAGGATGGCGTGAAGTTACCGGCGGGTGGGTTCACGAAAACGGGATCCGCAAAAACAGAATTCACGTCCTTACCCGTTCCGCTGGTCCAGTCACTGAAGCTGATATAATTCGTGCTGCCCACTTGTCCGAATGTTTGGGTGCCCCCAGGCGCATTCAGCCAGGTAACATTATAGTTGCTTGTAAAGGTGGAACTGGCATCGGCCACATCAAAGATCCTTTTTACACCCGTTCCCCCGCGCGTCACAAAGAAGACGTTATTCCGGATATCCGTCCCCGTTTGAGTGCTGAAATTCGACATATTGATCGCGTTGGTATTGGAGGTGCTGGCTCCATTGGCGCTGTTCAGCACGATCGTATTATGAAATATGTTTACAGGACCATTCACCGAATTGTTTTGAATCCCGTACTGGGCGCCATCATTCGTCATACCATAAATCAGGTTATTCTGTATGGACCCTGAAGTTGGCGCAATGCTCGTTCCGCTCAGGTACACACCCCGGCTGATGGTCGGCGTCCCCGGCATACCCAGTTGAAGATCATAAATCCGGTTCTTGTCCAGCAGGAATCCCAGCGAACCCGCCGGGATGGTAATGCCCGCAGGCGTGACCGCATCACTGCCGGAATTAAACCTTGTCGGTCTGCGGATCGTATTGGATCGAACAATGGCATTATTGGTGTACGATAAATACACACCGAATCCATACCAGTCGAGAATGGTATTGTTCTCCACGCGTATGCGTGTCAGCGGCTGTGTCCAGTGCACACCTGAAAGCTGGATACCGGAATATCCGCCGTTTACCGTGTTACCGGTGATCACCACACTGTCGGACAAAGAGCCATCCAATAACCAGTTCTGGCCTGAAATGATAATACCGAAAGAACTGGATATACTATTCGACATCGATACATTCACTGTATTGTTCCGGATCACCAGTTTGGAAGCATTGTTGGTGATATGTATGCCCCTGCCCTGGTCGGGGTGAAGGCTGTTTACCGTGAGATTTTCAACGATCATGTAATTCACGCCGTTCAGCTGAAGGATATGATCCGTTACCGCTACGGTAGGATTATACTGCAGGATTTGGCTATTACCGTTTAGCGTGACACTGTTGACGGCGCTCGTACCGGGAATGGAATTGAATACCACCTGTTCGGTATAGGGTCCATTCGATACATTGATCGTAACAGCGGTACAAACCCCGTATTGAGCAAGCGCATTGGCTGCCGACTGGAAGGTCTGGAAGTTTGTCGTGCTTACCGGTACTGCTCCATTAATAGTAAGCACACCCTCATAACCTTTACGGAAATCAAGATAGGTGAAGCTGTCATTGGCCGGGTTGGCATCGGTTCCCCCGTTGGGATTGGAACTGGTAGCGGTAAAATCATACAAGGTGGCCGGTGATACCGGTATAGTTCCCAGCGTTACAACCGTTGAGTTACCGGATGCAAGCGGTGGTCCCGCCCAGTTCAATGGCGCCTGGGCCACGCCGTTCACCGTCCAGTTGATCGTTACCGAATTAAGCGGATCGGCTCCGGCATTCGTAAGTTCAAATTTCACATCCAGCGTGGCGGCGCAATGCGGGATGGTCGGCAGCACATAATCCGTGATGGCCGCATCCGCCGAAGGCGGAGCGAACTCATACGCGCCCGGGTCGGGGGCCGCTCCCCTGGGGGCGCCGGTGATATCGGTGGTGACGCCTGTACCGGTTACTGCCTGGTTATTGATCACCCCCGATGTGGGTATGGGATTGGCGGGAGCCTGGAAATTCGGATCCGTTTCAAAACTCGCGGCATCCTGTGAGCTCGCCGCCTGCCAGGCCGCCAGGTTCGTATAGAACGTGGGAGGGTTGGGCGATACATTGATCTTAATCGCTGTATTTCCGCCGGGTGTCCAGAACACATTATAATTACTGCTGATCGCGGTAGTAATGGAACTCGATGCAGCCAGTTGCAGGGCAGCGCTGTTACCGGAGGTGGTTTGAGAGATGTAGAAAATATTATTCCGGAGGATGGAATTGGTATTGCCCAGTTCCTCCCTGAAGCCCAAAAGACTTCCCGTTGTAGCCGTAGCATTGT
>JBGATE010000013.1:0-31202 GCA_044229375.1 Chitinophagaceae bacterium | reverse complement strand
GGGTATCTGAATTGATTGAAGAAGAGGGTATTTTGAGTAGAATGGCCTTTTAAGTGAGCGGTACTTGTGTTTACTGACCGTAAAAAGGAGGCCCCGATCAGTGATCGGGGCCTGTGCCCGGGACTGGAATCCCTGACTGCCGGCAAGCAGGGAACCAGCACATCCTTGCGAACGGCAGGAACGGACTCGGCTACACGCAATTTTCCTACAGCGAATCAACCTCGATAAACAACAGTTCCGGGCGGGGGAATTTATTAACGCCACAGTGACCACAACCAATCCGGACCCCTGCGACAGGAGGGAACAGTGCATCTCTATATCCGCGACGTTGCCGGATCCGTAGTGCGACGGAAAATGCAGGGCGATTGCGCATGCCCGTAAAGGAGTTTCCCTGGTGCCCCTGACTCGCAACACCCTTGAAAGCACTAAAATTTGCCGGCAATTTCATTCCAGGAATTGTAATACGCGGGCATTCCGTCTTTAGATTTTGACGATATACTTTGAAATGTAAACAGATAGTCGCTATCTTTATACTCAAAGCATGTTGTATGCATTCAACCCATTACTCCCCTTGTTAGTTAATGGCAAATCTCCGGAAATCACAAAGCAGTAACTATTTTGAGAACCTGGACGGGCTTAGGTTTTTTTGTTTTTTGTCTGTTTTTTTTGTTCATAGTTTTCATACGGAAATCGCGGCTATTAAAAATTCTTCGCTGTATCATTTTTTTAAAGTGACGCTCTTTGGGAACGGTTTCCTGGGAGTTAATTTCTTTTTTGTGTTAAGTGGCTTCCTTATCACTTATTTGCTGATAAAAGAAAAAAGGAAGAATGGCAGGATCCATATCGGAAGATTCTGGGTCAGACGCATACTTCGTATATGGCCCTTGTACTTCGCTTGCGTGTTTTACGGGTTTTTAATTTTTCCGTTTACAAAGACTCTCTCTGGCGGTATGCCGGATGAATCGGCGAACCCCTGGCTTTATTTAGGGTTTGTAAGTAATTTTGACTATATAAACCACGGTCATCCTGATTCACCCGGGTTGGGTGTATTGTGGAGTGTTGCCGTGGAAGAGCAATTCTATTTTATTTGGCCGGTTATTCTCAGCCTGTTTCCGATAAGAAAATTCTGGATACCGCTTTGTTTGATTTTGGCATTCAGTTTGACATATAGGGCCTTTAATGATGTTCCGATACTCCATACTATGCATACGCTTTCCTGCATAGGTGATATGGCATTGGGGGCCCTGGGTGCCTGGCTAATATTGGAATCACCTGCATTCAAAATACGGATATCGAAATTGCCCCGGTGGTTCATATTTCTTGTTTACCTGTCATTTATTTTTGTTTTCCTGTTTCGGGATGAATTTTTGCTATCATCGTATTGGATACGCATAGTGGAACGACTTTTAATATCAACAATCATGCTGCTGATCATCCTCGAACAATGTTACTCTGAACATTCATTTTATAAAATGGGTAACTGGAAAATCCCAACCCGGCTGGGACTGGTGACTTATGGCTTATACTGTATTCATTTTATAGTCATTTCTATCGTTGTATCGGCCACCCGGTTGTTGGGTTTTAACGGAGAGGTTTGGCAGGTTGTTTTTATGGAGCCTGCAGTTTCGTTATTAATAAGTATTGCGCTCAGTCTATTAAGTTACCGGTACTTTGAAGCACCTTTCCTAAAACTAAAAGAAAAGTTTTCGTTTGAGGCACGGATTCCTGCCAAAGCAGTAGGGAGCAAATAGTCGAATGGGCCGGAGGTGAGAATTTTTTGCATAAAGGCCATATACCGCTTAAAGGATTAGTTCCGCCGGTTAGGCTATTTTTTTTAACTTTAGCTGATTCAGCCATAACTAATTAGCAATTCTGATGCAAGCAGAACTGACCAACAAGTCCATCATCCATTATTTAAAAGGGGTATACAAAAAGACCGGTTTTATAGACGGCCTGAAGATCAGATACCGGTCATTGATATGCCCGTTTATCAGTCTGATTCAAAAGGTCAAACCGGGCGAAAGGGTGGGGGATGTCGGTTGCGGATCAGGCCAGTTTCTCCTGCTGCTGAAAAAATTCGCGCAACCCGGATATGTGTATGGCATAGAGATCAGCAAAAGGCTTATTGACAACGCAAAGGATCTCTTTGGGGGCATGCCGGGAGATGATTATTATTTCTCGGAATATGATGGAAGGACTTTCCCCGCGGAACTGGGGAGTATGGATGTTATTTTTCTCATTGATGTGCTGCATCATGTGCCCCGGAAAAGCCAGGAATCTTTTATAAAAGTGCTGGCGCAAATCATGAAACCCGGGTCAAGGTTGATCCTGAAGGATATCAATGCAGCTAACCCTCTTGTCTATTTCAATAAACTCCATGACCTCATATTTGCCCGGGAGATCGGCAACGAAATGAGCCTTGCCAAAGCCATCCGGCTGCTAACGGAAAACGGGCTCACAATTGTTGAACAGGAAAAACGCGTTATGTATGTATACCCGCACTACACCATTGTCGCAACAAAATAAAGGCATTGGCACCTGGTTCCTGTGCTTGTGTTTTTCAGTGCTTTCCTTATCCCCCATCTACACGAATTTCTATTACAGTAACGGGCTGCTGACGTATGAAAGGCACCGTGCCGTGATTGAAAAAAGGTCGGAGTACTACAATCCCTGGCAATACCGGATATTATGCCCTTTTACAATTGAGGCAATGATCCGCATTTATAATGCAACGGTTGACAGGGTATATCCGGTAGAGAAGAAAATTCATTTCACTATGGCGAATGCCACCGGCACAACTGAGGAAACGGATAAATTCATAAAACTGATGCAGACCCCCGGGGCCATGAAGTATATGATCATTTTCATACTTTTCCGGTTTTTCGAGCATCTGCTGATCTTTTACCTGGCCTGGAGATTATGGCGGTATTTCGTCAATAGCAAATGGCTGATATTCCTGGGGATCAATTTTTTGGCTATTGCATTGGGCAACGCCGTGGCTGCTGCAGATTTATCTTTCAATACCTATATGGATATCATTTTTTACCTGGCTGCAGCCAATATTATCGTGTACAGGAAAAATCCATGGCTGCTGGTCCCTGTTACGGTACTTGCGGCATTTAACCGGGAAACCAGTATCCTGATCCCGGGCCTGTATTTCATTTCGCAAACCGACTTCAGCCGCTTCCGTTTCAACAGGGGAACCTGGAAAGAAATAGTCTTTCCGCCCCGGAGTACGTGGCTGTTCACCGCTTTCCTGTATGTGCTGTTCTTTGCCATTTTCACAGGGCTCCGGGTGTATTACGGATACAGGCCGCAGCAGGTTTGGAAGGTTCCGGCCGGATGGCCGATGCTGAAGTACAATTTGTTTAGCGGTATCGGCGCAAAAGCATACCTGGAACTGATAGCCACTTACGCCGTGATTCCCCTGGTGATCCTTTACCGCTTCAAAACATTCCCGTATCTTTTGAAAAAATGGTTTCTGTTCCTGGTCCCGGTTTGGATCGGCGTGCATTATGTTTCCGTAGTGGCGTATCAAACCAGGCTATTCATGGTGCCGTTTGTCATGATCATGATGCCGATGTTGTTATGGCTGGTGGAACGTGAAATAAAGGGCAGGCAGGAACGTCAAAATCAAATAACTCCTGACGTAATATGATTAATTATATCCGGCTTATCAGGCCGAAGGACTGGGCTAAAAACCTTTTCCTGTTTGTGCCACTTTTTTTCGCGGGGCTTTTTTTTAACCCTGAAATGCTGCTACGCCTGCTGGGAGGTTTCTTTTGTTTCAGCCTGGTCGCCAGCAGCATATATATCTTCAATGACTTCAGGGATATTGAAGACGATAAAAAACACCCGGTCAAGAAAATGCGCCCGCTCGCTGCAGGTGCTGTCAGCAAAACCTCTGCGCTGGTCCTGGCATTTGTTTTTTTTCTGGCAGGTTTCGCCTTTGCCTGGATGATTGGCGATAAATTCATGTTTGTGCTTGGGATTTATTTTGTACTGAATTTGTTTTATTCAATCGGGCTGAAAAACATACCTATTCTGGATATCATCATTATAGCTATAGGATTTGTCCTGCGGATCAAGGCAGGAGCAGTGATCGCCAAGATCGGTCTGAGCGAATGGCTGGTTATTATGGTGTTCCTGCTCGCATTGTTCATGGCTGTTGCCAAACGAAGGGATGATGTGGTGTTGAAAATAGCCTCCGGAAGCGATATGCGGAAGGCTGTGAAAGGATACAACCTGGATTTTATTAATACAGCTCTTTCATTGATATGCGCCGTTATTATTGTGGCCTATTTTATGTATACTACATCCCCGGAAATCATTAATCGCCTGAAGACATACCGGTTGTATTATACCTGTTTGTTCGTATTAGCAGGCATTTTCAGGTACTTGCAGCTGATTTATATTCAGGGGGATTCACAATCACCTACAAAAATTTTGTATAAGGACAGGTTTATACAGGTGACGATTGTCCTTTGGATCATCAGCTTTTATCTCATCCTCTATGTAAAGAATATCACCATTTTCAAATAAACAGAGTTGCCAAAAAGTATCGCTTTCTTCGATTTTGATGGTACGGTCACCCGGAAGGATACCCTGCTTGAATTTGTCAAGTTTTCCCGGGGCGCTGCTGCTTACTGGATCGGGATGTGCCTTATATCACCGTGGCTTATTGCCATGAAAATGGGAGTCATCAGCAGGCAAAAAGCCAAGGAAAAATTCCTTTCCTATTTTTTCAGTAAAACGGATGCGGGTGACTTTGAATCGCAATGCCTTGCTTTTAGCAAAAAAATCATTCCCCGCCTGATCCGGGAAGACGCCATGCAGGCGATACAGAAACACAGGAAAGAGGATACCGAGGTTGTTATTGTTTCGGCATCCGCTGAAGACTGGGTGGCTCCGTGGTGTATTCAAAATAATATCCGGTATATCTGCACCCGGCTGGAAATAATAGACAACAGGCTTACAGGCAAAATCCTGGGCCGTAACTGCAATGGCCCGGAAAAAGTTAACCGGATCCGGGAACTGTTTAATACGGCTGACTATGAAACCATTTATTGTTACGGTGATTCCAAAGAGGATGAACGGATGCTGCAATTGGCCACGCATCCTTTCTACAGGGAATTCGTAAAATAAAGGTCAGCCTTTTATTAGCTTTTTTACGATCTTGTAATCATAGCCAAAATCAATCCTCAGAAAGTAAATTCCTGGTTTTAGCCGGGATAAATCAATTGTCTTAATAAGACTGTTGCCAAATAGAATAATTTCAGCTTCCTGGTATATAAGATCGCCCTTGTTGCCTATCAGCGATAAAGAAATTTTATTGTTGGGAATGGGGCTCTTTATTTCTAAATGGACTACATCCTGCACCGGATTTGGATAAAATTTCATATCCCGGCGAACATCCGCCTGATACTGCTGGGCATTAACGGTCACGTTCATTGTATCCCTTCCCGTGGCGCCGAGGTTATCGGTAACGGTCAGCTGGTAGCTGTACACGCCTGCCACCAGCCCGGTGGCGGTGGCGGTGGCCGAATTGGGATTGTTCAGTGTGCCGGCTGCGGGGCCCGCGATCTTCACCCAGGCATAGGCCGTGATGGAACCGTCGGAATCCGTTCCGCTTCCATTCAATGTGGCGGTATTGACCGGTAAGGTGATCGTGATATCGGGACCTGCATTCGCTGTCGGGGGTTGATTGGGGGCGGCATTAACGGTCACGTTCATTGTATCCCTTCCCGTGGCGCCGAGGTTATCGGTAACGGTCAGTTGGTAGCTGTACACGCCTGCCACCAGCCCGGTGGCGGTGGCGGTAGCTGAATTGGGATTGTTCAGAGTGCCGGGCGCGGGGCCCGCGATCTTCACCCAGGCATAGGCCGTGATGGAACCGTCGGGATCTGTTCCGCTTCCGTTCAGTGTGGCGGTATTGACCGGTAAGGTGATCGTGATATCGGGACCTGCATTCGCCGTCGGGGGCTGGTTGGGGCTGCCGGCACAATAAAGTATATTATTGATATTGATATAGCCTGATTGCAGGAAAATATAGAGTTGCTGCCAGTTTGATGGAGGAGACGTGGCAAAACAAAAGTTATTGTCGTGTAAATTGACCAGTTCAGAGTTGTTATTGTCCCAGAACCTGATGGCTCCCCTGGGTTTTGGATAGTTGAACTGGTTATTATATATGATCATTGCCTGCCTGGGGTTGGATTCTACCGTGTTGACATAGGCAAAGCCGTACAGGTTTTCTTCCCCATTTGTACCGTTATGGGTAGTATTGCCTACATTGGTGATCGTGTTGTTGTAACAATTCATGGTTCCGTAGCCAAAGAATTGTATGCCGTTCCCCGTGCCATTTGTAACAGTATTGTTATAAACCTGTGTGTTTGTATTACCGCCGCTGATAATACCGGCCCGTTGTCCGTCAAGGTCCAGCATACCAAAATTACTGACGGTGTTGCCAAAGATCAGGCACCCGTTTCTCGCATTGGATAATTGTATTCCATCCCAGCCCGTATTGATTACGGTGCAATTGGAAATGGTAACACTATCCATTCGCTGCGGTATAAGATTTGAATTGGCAGGGTCTCCTCCCGGGTACGTATGGCCGATATACATTCCTTCCCCGTTAACGTCATGAACATAACAGTTGTTTATGGTAATCTTTGTGGAGGTATAATTGGGGTATTGGGTCCAGGGTTGCCCTACGTACGGATCCTGCTTGCCGTAGATGCCCACGCCTGCGGGATTGGGGCCGCACTCGATCCTTTCCATGGTAAAATGATTGACCCTGTTAAAGGAAAATACAGTTGTTTTGAAACCATAGGTGAGTCCCGCAAAACCGCTTCCGATTATTTTTACATGATGCACATCATTTTTAAATCGCATCGGGCCGTTCACACTTACAAGCCCTCCACTATTGATGATGACAATGTCCCTGCAGGGGTCTCCCCCGAAGCTGTCAATTTCAATGACAGTGTAGTTGCCGGCAAGAATTTTAAGGGTATCCCCGCCTTTCCAGCCACGTGTACTGGCATTGGTAATATAAATTTCATTCGGAGCAGTAGGGGCAACTATATAGGTCAGAGGGGCATTGTTATTACAATCGCCGGGCGTCTGTGATCTCACAAAGCCTGCATGAAGAAGAAGTACAACGCAAAGAATACTTCCACGGTTAGTAATGTAATTCATAGGGAGTTAATTAAGATATGGAGACTCACTATTCAACTACAAACTAGAGAACAGAAATAAATAGTGGGTCAATACTATTCTGTAAGGCTGCTCGATTATCTGTGCTAACAAGTTTCAGCATATACGGACCCCTGGGCAACCGGCTGATATCAACGGGTATTGTATTACTGCCTGTTTCTACGGTGATCGCCTGTTGTTTCATGATCCGGCCGGCAATGTCTGTAACAATCAATGTTGCATGATGATTGGCAGGCGCGTTGACCTGCACGTTGACCATGGTACTGGCAGGATTCGGGAACACGGCATCAATGGTCAGCGACAGGGGCTTTTCGCCCAGAATACGTACAACTGAACTGAGCTTGCTGCGGCTGTCAAAGTCAACCTGCCGGAGCCGGTAAAAATGGGAGTTCCCCGTAAGTGTATTATCGGAGAACTGGTAGTTCAGCTCGGAACTGCTGTTACCTCCGGCGGCCTGGGTAGGTACAAAACCGATTGCAGTAAAGCTGACTCCGTCCTGTGAACGCTGCACTTCAAAACCGCTGTTATTATTTTCGTTCACTGTTGTCCAACTCAGTTTATTGGAATTTCGTTCCCTGTATCCGGAGAAACTGGCCATCGAAACAGGCAGTGCTCCGCTATTCAGGGATTGCCGAGCCAGCCATTGGTATAGGTTTTGGTTTACCCCTCCGATTGAAAAAATCCCGGGTTGAACACCCTGGCCACCGTAAAACTGGTTCCAGCAGCAATGGCCGCCTCCTCCAAAATTCGTTTGTATATAGATGCCGGAACCGGGTACTGTAGAATTCATCCGCGCTACCCGGGTGGGTATATCCCTGTTATCATAGATCTGTTCAAAGCCCAGTAATTTACCCCCGGCCCTGGCAAAATTGTCGAACAGGCTCGAGTAAGGCTGGTTATCATCGGGCCGCATTCCCTGTACTTCCACCACTGCGGCAATCTGGGTTGCATAATTATAAGGACCGGAGTAAGGATCACCGGTGACATAAGTGGTACTGCACCACCCGCCGTGCGACAGTCCGGTAAGGTATAATTTGTTGGGGTTTACCCTGTAAAGCGATTTGATGGTCTGTATTCGCTGATTAATGGCGATTTCGTTGGGGAAAGATGCGGGAGGCTGCAGGCTGATCACGATGAATTCAGTAGTATTGCCATCTACCACCACGTTCCCGTTCCAACCCTGTGCAATATAGGCGCCCGGCCCGTTCAAGATTACCCGTGAAGCCGTCGTCCCCACTTCACCAAGACCGGGTAAAAAAATGATTGTCGGATAGGGGAGCGTGTTACTGTTGTACGTTGCAGGAAGGTGAACATATGCGTTCCATCCGTCAATCTGTGTCAGTGATTGTTGTGACCGAAGAGAGCCCGCAATAAGTGTAAATGCTGAAACGAAGAGAATACTCCGTAAAGTAAAGTTTTTCATGAGGTACGATTTAGGATATAGATTAACTGCAAATACCAATCCAAATTAGCAAGAATTCACCGCTGCTTGAAATGGTAAATAAAAATTCCGTAATGAAATTCACAATAAAGAGAAATAGTACTCGGCACGGATTAGCGCATACCCCGCCCGTGTATTCGTTTTTACATCGTAAAAACCGGGCCGTGATGAAACGAAATCAAACGATTGGTGACATGCGGTACGCCATGGGTCGCCGTGTCGTACTGTGCCGGTAACTATTTCAATGTGATTTTCTGCCCGCAAACATGGGAAATAACGAACAGCAAACCTGCCACAAATGGGATTTTTTCTTAGTAATAAGAAATAGCACTTAGTATATCTAATAGGAAAACAGTAAAGCCCTTCAGGGAAAACCAGGACTGTTATTCCGGCTCATGACGGCTGTGTAACCCGGACGACCACGAACAGTCAGAGGGCATCTACTGGCAGGGTAATTGCTGGTTTTCTTCACTGATAAAATCATTATACCGGCTATGGCTGAAAAAATGTGTTATCCAGATTTTGTAATACCAGGGCGATTTAATTATCCGGGTGAGTAAATGGTAGGGGAGACCGAATTTAATGGCGGAATGAGTTTGGTTAAATTCATTTATTGCCAGCCTGACCCCGGTAAAATCATTGTAAAGTTCTGTTTCGGTACCGATGGTGTCGTCAAAATAGCAGTACACTCTTGGTAAAAAATATTTTTCATCCGCTTCCAGCATCTTAAATGCATCGGCCGTGGATGAATAAAAATCGAAATCATACATAATGGCGCCGATCGGGGCGGGTTCATAACGCTGGAAAAAATCTTTGTAGGTGTCCCTTATATTTCCCAGGACCAGTCGTGATTTTTTAAATTTTGCCTCCAGTGCAGGGACATCCA
Organism: Chitinophagaceae bacterium; assembly: GCA_044229375.1. Classification (GTDB taxonomy): domain Bacteria; phylum Bacteroidota; class Bacteroidia; order Chitinophagales; family Chitinophagaceae; genus JJ008. The sequence goes on along the minus strand of JBGATE010000013.1, from coordinate 21,663 downwards.
TCTTGTAAAAGCCTTTTTTCCAGTTATAGGGAAGATCCCTGTAATCGACCGGGTCCGGGAGCCCTTCGCCGGTATCAAATCCATAGATGTCAATTTCTACCCCAAGGCTTTTCTTGATTTCACCGGCATGATATTCCAGGTTGATCAGCCCGTTGCCCCCCGCAACGCCAAATTCGATTACACTGATACGCGTATACCCGAGTTTCCGGGCCAGAACCGCGGCATTGTAAATGCAATAACCGTAGTGCGGCCGGTCAACTGCACCCAGCTTCACGCGCTTGTCATAGCTACCGATCTTAAGATGATGTATGAGTTTCTTCACTGCTGTCCGTAGTGGAAACGGATTGTGAATAAGGAAGGACTGGAGTTTTCGTAACATAGATTTTCCTGATTTATATGTTTAACAAACCGGCTCCGTATTTGGGAATACCGGCGGCCGGGTCTTTTGTTCCAGGGAGCTGATGAATTGCCCGGCCATATGGATAGCTTCGTCTATAACATGGTGCATATCCATGTAGCGGTAGGTGGCCAGCCTGCCAAGGAAAGATACGGCATCCAGATCTTCAGCCAGGGCCCGGTATTGCTTCAGCCGTTCCTTGTCGGCGGGTAGCCGTTTCGGATAGAAAGGCACATCTTTCTCACCGGTTTCCTTACTGAATTCCGTAAAGAAAATGGTTTTCTCATGTTGTTCCCATGGCGCAAAATGTTTATGTTCAGTGATCCTGGTATGGGGCACCGATACATCGCAAAAATTTATCTGTGAAGCACCCTGGTGATCTCCGTTAGCGTAGCTTTTCTCAAATGTTACGGTCCGGTACCCCAGTCTTCCATACCGGAAATCAAAGAAAGCGTCGATAGGGCCTGTGTAAAAAATATGGTTGAAGTTCCCGGTTTCTGAAATGTGATTGAATTTCTTATTCAACCGGAGCCGAATGGAAGGGTGCCCGATCATTTTTTCCATCACACGTGTATATCCTTCCACTGGTATGCCGGTATATTGATTCAGGTGGTAATTATCGTCATAATTAAACCGGACCGGTATTCGCTGCAGGATGGAAGCCGGCAACTCACGGGGCTCGCATCCCCATTGCTTCTTCGTGTACCCGTAAAAAAAAGCTTCATACAGTTCCCTGCCAATAAACCGCATCGCCTGCTCCTCAAAATTGCCGGGAACTGTTATTGATCTGTCTGCTTTTGTTTCAAGGAAGGCCCTGGCTTCATCCGGTGAAAAATTGGCGTTGAAAAATTGGTTGATCGTATGCAGGTTAACAGGCAGCGAGTAGACTTTTCCTGAACTGATTGCTTTTACCCGGTGAACATAGGGCCTGAATTCTGAAAAACTGTTTACATAATCCCAAAGTTGTTTCTTATCCGTGTTGAATATATGCGGACCATACTGGTGCACCATGATGCCGGTTGCCGAATCCCGCTCGGTATGGCAATTGCCCCCCAAATGATTCCTTTCATCCCATATCTCTATATAGCAATCCAGGGAACTGGCCAGTTGCTGGGCCAGTACGCAACCGGAGAAGCCGGCACCCACAATTAAATACCTGTTAGCCATAATTGTACGAGTAGGAAAATGCTGTAAAAAATAAATTCAGATAATACCTTTTATAATGTAAAAAGAACAAGTGCTGCTCACCATTGTGTTACAACCGGCCAGAACTAGTTCTGTCTTTTTTCCAGTACCGTTTTCAGCGGCACTCCGATCATTTCCTCAATCTCTATGATGGCTACGTTGAGTTCTTTCTGTTTCGAGACTAGTGTGCTCCTGGAAATTATCAGTTGCCTGTAAACCCTGTTCACATCTTCTATTGTGACCAGTTCTGCTTTATAATCTTTCTGTGCCTTCTCATAGGCGGCATTGTCATCTTCCGTGAGTATAAGCTGCAATTCAAGGAGTTCTTTCTTCTCCTTGTAGGTCTCATACTGACTTAGCACTTTCGCCTTCAGGGCTTCATTTACCAGGGCCTTTTGCGAGGTGTTAATGATGATCATTTCGTCCGCCGTTCTTTTTTCCGCCCTGTTCTTGGCAAACATATCCAGCGGAATGGTTAACCCGAAATTATATTTAGGGAAGAAATTGGCAGCGGGCGAGTTATTAATTACAAACTCGTTTACATTCCCGCCGAGGTTCACCGAGCCCAGGATCGAACTGTTCGCTTTTTTCCGGGCAATTTTGGCAATACGTACATTGGCATCGGCCGCAACAGCCTCCCCATTGTTAAGCGCCAGGAAGATCAGCTTTGCTTTTATATCATCTTCGCTATTAAGTATGATACTGGTATCCTGCACCTGTATGGCCCTCTCAACGTGAGCTAACCCGTCAATGCCGTTCGCGACAGTTGACAGCTTGCCGCCCGACCGGCCGCTTACACATATGCCGAAAAAAAGAATAACTGATAAGGACGCTTTTTTCATATAATAACCATTTTATTAATGACAGGAACCCGGCCGATTTCCGGATTTGCTTTCTGTAACAATACCAGGTTCGTTTAACCGGAGCTTACCCGGAATTGCGGATTTGCCTTCTGTTCCTTTTCATCAAACTCCATCAACCGCTTGAACAGGGACATCATACCGAAAATAAATAATATTGTCGGAAACTGACCGATAGTAACCTGTGAATATAGGGTGATCAGTAGGGCAAAGATCGCGCAAATGCAGCCGATGGTATAATTCCGGTATTCCTCATTTTTCATCCGGAAATAATAATGAATGGCCTGGTACAATACAATAAGGAAAAGCAGCATAGTTACAGCCAGGCCGATCCATCCCATATCCAGTGCCAGTTTCAGTAGTTGGCTGTCGGGCGGGAACCCCGCCAGCGGGTGATTGGGATTGAATCGCATCCCTTCCACCCCGGAAGCGTTGACTCCGCCCCCGATCGGGTGTTTATAGATATACGGTTGTATTGATTTGCGGTTTAAATTCCGCACACTGAAGGATTCGTCTTTGGTGTTCAGTGTGGAACGCATCCGGTTTAATATTGGGTTATTAATAGGGGCAAAAAACACAAACATCAAACCCAGCAGCAGCATGAAAATAGTAGCAATAGTTGTCTTATTCTTCAGCGTCATGAGTATATATAAAGACAATCCGGCAGGGATCATCAGAGTAAAGGTACGCGTCCCCGAATAGGCCATTCCAAGGAAAAGGAATATTGAAATCAATGCCAGCTGGTACTTTCTTTTCCTGTTTTTTTCATTGATTGCCAGGATAATGGTCAGGACCGCCATGGTTCCGCAAAGACTTCCAAAAGTGCCCACACCCTCGAGGAATGAGAATTTCCTGACAACGCCTCCCTGGAACAGTATGCCGTATTCATGCTCATCCAGTGAATTCAATTCCATGGGCAATAACCCGAACCATTGCTGGTAACAACCGTACAGGGCGGCAATCAGACTCATCACAATCCAGAATTTGATGAAATACCTGAAACGATCAGGTGTATTTATCAGGCGGTAAGAGATTGCGAAAAAAAGTATTTCAACCAAAACCCGCTTACTGTTAAATAACCACCCGACCGGGTTGGTCATATTCGGATTAAACAATTCAATGATGTAGTATAAAATATATATGATAAGCAGGATGCTAACGGAATACCGCAGCAGGTTTCCGCTTTGATTCTTATCCTTCCGGGCATGCCAGTAGGTGCCGATAAACAGGAACAATACCAGTAATTCCAGGAACGTGGTGATCGGGAGCTGCTTATTCAGGAGCCGCCCGGGGTATTCTGAAAAAAAGGCGATGAAGATCACAAGGTAATATCCGCTGATGGGCTCCATCAGGCACCGCTGTACGGCCAGTACCCCGATAAGCATACCTGTTGCTGCCAGTACGGCCAGTACCATTCCGTTTGCAATTAGAAATCCCGCCCCTATTGCAACCAGCGCAAGGATAGCTATGGTGGCAGTCCGGCTTAAACGGCCTTCCTGCCATTTCATACTCCAATTTGCTTCTTTACTGATCTTTCTGATAAAAACAATTAATAATTAATAAAACAAGATACCGATCACTGAGCCTACAATGACAATGGTGACAAAAATCAACGCGATTATCTCTGAAAAATCAGACATCCTGCTGTCTTCCCCCGAGGATGGTTCATAATGACTGTTCATTCGATTTTAAGGTTTTGGCAATGTATGTATATAATTCGTTTACGGAAGCTTCCCAGGTATGCGATTGGGCCAACTCCCTTCTTAACGCCTTTCTGTTCTCCTTCTCGGGTTCGTTTAACGCCTCCTGGATTTTCAGGACATAATCTTCCTTATTGTTGCATAGGTATACCAGGTCGCCAAAAATTTCCATTGCTTCAGTTTTGGTGGCTACTACTGGCTTGCCGGCAGCGAGATATTCGTCGATTTTTCTTGGGTAATTCCCAATGGTCATCTGGTTGAGCAACTGGGGATTGATGCAGACATCAAAACTATGAATATATCGCGGTAATTCTATGGCCGGCTTTGATCCTGTGAAGTAGATATTCGGCAGCGCATGCAATACAGAAGATTTAAAACTTTCATCTTCCGGTCCGACCAGCACGATATTCCATTCCGGGCGCTCCTGGGCAAGATAACGGATCAGCTCAATATCAAGCCTGATCGCAGCTATCGAGCCGCAGTAACCGATAACGGGATGACTGATCCCGCTGATATCGGCCGGAATCCCCGGGGGCACATCCAGGTAATTCTCCACGTCGCATCCCTGCCCGACATATACGCTGTTGGTATTATACCTGGCTGCATAATTGGCGAGGTATACGGAATTCGCGGCCACCAGTCCGGCCTTCCGGATGATACGGGGCTCCGCATGATGGCCATGACGTACAAAATATTTCTGGGAAAGTAGAAAATCCCGGATATAATAAACAAATAATTTCGGTTTCAGGTAATCACTCAGATATAGTCCGTTAAAGAAATCATTATCGATTATCAGGATGGGATCCCTGATCCCGAGCTGATCGCAGGCCCACCTGATTTCATCAGCCAGTTTCCTGTTATTTCGTTTATTTAAATAGTGATATAAAGCCCCCCGTGGGAGAAAATTGATGGACTCCGTAATGACCCGGGGGTTGAATACCCACAACCGGGTGCTAACTTCCTGGAGAACGTTTTCCCCCTCCTGGAGGCTTTTAAGACGGTTTCGGGTCCGGATGTCCCTTTTAAATCTGATTTTGCTGTTCCTGTCCAGGGGCCTGTTGACATAAAGCACCCTGTTGTGCGCGGAGATCTGCTCGGCAATGTTCTTGCAGTTACTCCCGATCGGAATATCCCAGGGTTGTAAACCGAAAATGATAAAATCACGGTCTGTTATCAGCGGGTTTTCCATGACAGTTTGTGGAGTATTATTTTCAGAAATTCGGGGTAGAAATTAACGGCGTATTTAAAGGCGTTGAAAACATTTATTTTAAACAGCCTGTAAAGTACAAATTGTGTGATGATAAAGCCGGTTAAATGGGATAATATCAGGGCATAGCCGGCTCCGATAAACTGGTATTCCCTGATTAAGAAATAAAGCAGGATGACCTGTGTCACTGCGATGATGGTCGTTGTCAGAAGATTCAGGGCGGGCTTTCCCGTCGCGTCCATGATTACACCATACTGCTTCAAAAAAGCAAGTGTTATACTTGAAAAGGAAATCAGCTGCAGGTACGGGACAGCCTCGTAGTATTGCGGACCGGCCAGCACGTATATGATCGCTTTAGGGAAAAGCAAAACAAAAATGACCAGGGGGATCACAAAACAAAGGGATGCCCCGACTGTTTTTTCATAATAATATTTAATCCGGGCGGGATTACTGCTGTTTTCCGGCCTGGCACTTTTGGGGAATAAGATATCACCCAGTGTTTGGGAGGGGAGATCGGACAAGTTAATGAACCGCATGGCAATACTCTGTGAGCCATTATAGGTAGTCGTACCCAGCAGCGGGGATAACATGACCTGGTCCGCGCTCCTGAAAACCAGTGTGCTGATCCCTGATGAGAAAACATATTTCCCGAAATGCACCAGTTTCAGCACCCACTCCCGGGATAAAACCAGGGACCTTGCCAGGAGTGGCTTCACAAAACCCCAGGACAGCAGTGAACTGGCAAGCAGCCCTGTGTTATATATAATTACCAGTACATAGAGCGGGATTTTGGTATTGACAAGGTAAAAAAGGAATACCAGCAATAAGGTTAGTCCCTGCCGTACAAAATAGGTCCAGAACAATTCTTTAAACATCACTTTACTGAACATCAGCCATTCAAAATGCGAAAAGGGAATCATAAGCAACAGGCCTGCCTGCAGGATGTACAGCATGGACTCAAGCTGGGGAGCATGTAAAAAATCGGCCAGGAACGGGGTAAAAATAAACAGCAGGATTGCCGTAAGAAGTGTAACCATGATGTTTAAAAACAGGGCGGCCCCGATTACAAAACGCTGTTCCTGCAAACTGCTGTGATTGATAAACTTGATAAGCGCAGTTTTGACAAGACCCTGCCGTATCAGTTCGATGATAGCGGTAATGCTCATGAAGAGCGCCCATACGCCCATTTCCTCCTTTGTGAGAGCCTTGTGCGCCAAAATCATGGTAATGAACAATCCGGATAACGGGACGGATAATTTTTGCATTATTCCGAAAAAACCTGAATGGATCCAGGTGCTGTATTTTGAATGCTGATCCATGCCATTATTTTTTTTGCCACGTAGCCGCAGGTACCGTGGCGGTACCCGTCGCCATCCTGTTTTCTGCCTCCCTGTTTTTATCCAGCGTGAATATCCACCGGATATTCAGCCGCACTGCGAGACGGTATAGCAGAACGGGGACCAATAATCCGCATACAATGCCGGTCACCATGATAATTGCAACATTCTGAATACCGAAAAGTTTGTGAAGTACGATCCTTGTGCCGGCGAAAACTATAACATGCGCAACATATATGTATAGCGAGTGCCTCCCCAGAACGGTAATCCATCTAAAAGAATTGCTTTTCTGCAGGTAGAAGGTCAGGTTAATTATAAAAAAGCAACCGATCAGGGCAATCAGGAGAAATACAAATGGCTGATAGAATTCGACATACATATATTTGCGGGTACTGTGGTTCAGATTCTCCAGCAGAAAATACACCTGTCCGGCGGCAAAGGGAATGAGACTCAGCGCCATTAGCTTTACCGATCCAAAACTTTTCTGTCTTTTTTCGTCGAGTATATAGCTGCCTGCGAAGTCGCCAATCGAAAAGAAGATATAGTAATGCAGTATGTCAAATAGCAGGCCTGTATTGATATTGCGTTGGTAAATCTGCGAAGAAATGTAGAAGAATAATATCCCCAGGAGTATGTTATAAACAGCGGGGATTTTCAGTACATATTTTGAGAAAGCGTACAGGACAGATACATTAAACAAGGCATACAGGTACCAGAACTGGGCGCATTCTCTGGGGCGGTAAAGCAGGTCAAGATAGGATGAAGGTGTCGGGTGGTAATTTGTATAGTTGGTAAAAAGCATCTGCAGGGTGAATTGCAGTACCCCCCACACAAAATAAGGATAAAGGATGGTGCGGGCCCTCGATTCAATAAACAATTTCAGACCTCTTTTCTGCAGGCTTCCCGTAATGAAGAAGCCCGAAAGAATAAAAAAAAGCGGCATCCGGAAACTGTACAGGAAAATATTGAACTGTTCGAGGAATGGATAATCTCCCACAGGAATACCAGCTTCTTTGGACCCTTCAAATACATGCCGGTAGCACACCAGTGTAATGGCAATGCCCCTTGCATAATCGATCCACCCGAGCCTGCCCTGTTTCATTGATCAGAATTTAATGCGCTAGAAGTTAATATTCTCCATCTGTACATCGTTCAGGATGGCCCCTTTGTTTTTTCCACCCAGTGAATGGATGAACTGGATGGACTTGTTATCCACCTGTGAAATGGAGGAGGAAGCGGAGAATATTGTAAAGACTTCTTCTGCATAGACAGACAGTTCACGACTGTCGGCAAAATCGTTGAGGGCGGCCCCTTCCATCAGGATAAAATCGAACTCATTTTTCAGCATTGACAGGAAACGTTCCATTTTTATATTATGCAATGCTTCCGAAGGCGTAAAATTCCCATCCCGGCAGCCGATGATATACAGCCCGTTCTCGGTTTCCGCATCCTTGAACAGCGGTTGTTCCCTCAAAGGGATATCATACTTAATAAGTTCACCGATGTCCTGGATCATCAGCTTCGGATTGTGCTTTTGGGTAATAGTATTATTGCCAAAATTCAGGTCCAGGACCATGATTTTCTTATGGCTCAGTAAAAGACTTACGGCCAGCGACTCAATAACAGTTGTTTTCCCGGCTTGTTTCCGGGTGCTGGTGATCAGGAATATCTTGTTCGGGCTCTTCAGCAGTTCATACCTCAGTTTGCGGATATTGTTCTTGAATGAGATCTGGCGCGCATGTTTCTTCTCCGTAAAATCCGTCAGGAGGACCTCCTGTTCGTGTATTTTCTTTAGGGGGATATTGTTCAGTATCCCAGCAACGGGTAGATTCACCTGTTTTCTGAACAAGGTGAGTGTTTTGGTGCGGGGGTCAAAGACTTCCAGCAACAAAAAGATGACGGATGTCAGGAAGAACATAGCTATGCCGGACAGGGCCATGGTCATCATGGTTTTCTTCGACTCCGGTCCCAGGGCGGGCTGGCCAACGGCCGTTTGGATGAAATTGGTGGTGGGATCATCCTTGATCAGCCCTTCCGCCTGGAAATACTTTTCGGTTACCGTACCCAGCATGGTATTCTCAATATCCAAACGCGATTTAATACCTTCAATGGTTACATCGCTCCCGACCGGTGCCGTATTGGCCAGTGTGGTGTACTTCCGGATACTTGCTTCATAATCCGCGACAGTGGAATTAGCTGCGTTTAAGAGAGCATCCTCTTCGCTGATCTGGGACTTTAGCAGATCGATTTCCTTTGCCCGTGCGCCACCATCTTTTCTGGAATTTACCGCGGTGGATTTAATTTCAATTTCCACCCGCAGGTCGCTGATTTGTTTTTCAAGTACCGGGTCATTTCCTCCTTTTTTGGCAAGTTCTGCAACAAGATTGTTTTTCCTGTTAACCAGGGCGATAACCTCATCACTTGTGACGGATCCTCCGGAGGAAGCAGCGCCGGCCTGTAATAAGGAAAGCCGGTCACTCAGGTATTTTTTGCGGTTGGCATGTTCATTTTGTTTACTCCTTACTTCGGCCAGCCTGGCTTCCAGTTCCTTCACCGTTTCCATGGCGCTTTTGCTCAGGCTGACAGGGTCAATGCTTCCCTGTTTCACTTTTTCAAGGTAGAGCAGTTTCCCCAGGCTGTCAATATTTTTTTGTTGCGTGGTGACCATGTTTTTGATTTCACCCGCATTTTCCCTCGTGCGTTTTGAGTTCAGGTTTTTATAATAGTTTAAAAATTCCTCCCCCATAGCGTTCACAACCAGGGCGGAGAGATTTGGATTTTCTGACCAGTAAGTAATGTTAAGGTAATCGGTCCTGCCCACCCGTTCAATTAAGAGGTGCGAGCGGATATTGTCATAATCATAACCGAATAATTTGAAATATTCGATCAGAATTTTCTCTTTTTCCGTGTTCGAGGAAAGCAATTCGTTTTGGGTAATGGTTCTTCGCAGGATGGCGATGGCGGTATCCCGGTTCACCGCTTTGTACAAATCTGACTCCTGCTTCTTTTCCGGCAGCCGGATGTAGGCGTCACCCGGGTTTTCAAGGTCATGAAGCAGCAATTTGTAAGCAATGGGATTGATTACCCTGGGTGATTTAAAGGTCTCAATGACATTATTGAATTTTATGTCCGCTGTGAATACGTCTATCCCGGCGGTTCCGTCAACCAGCCGTACTTTTTCGGCCGTAAATCCCGTTGAATATTGCGCCTGGGATTTGTACATATCCTTTTTATTGCGGAGAAAAAAGAAAGCCGCGACCACGGCCAGGAAAGAAAGACTGCCAATGATCCATTTCTTCCGAAACAATATTCTGAAAAAATAAATTAAATCCATAGCTCAAAATCAGTTTATAAGGGTATCATCAGTTAATGGCCGTATACGCAACCAGCCTTCCGGGTTCTCTGGGCCTGGTCAGTTTTTGGGCGGGTGATATTTCATTTTGGTGTTAAAATAAATGGAAAATCTTTTCAGTTCCTTTATGATCCTAACCCGGAGTGCGCGGTTAAAATTACCGCTTTTCTTCAGTGTTCGGACACCGGTCCATACCCGGTTCCTGTTGGATCTAATCTGTCTTACCTTTCCGTATTTCATCAATTCATAGCACATCCTCCCGTCTTCACCGTGTGTTTTATTCATGTAAAATCCCTCTTTCATGCCAAATTCCCTGATAAAACCCATGCTCATGCCGTAGGAGTTAAGGAACGGCCTCTTTATATGTCTTACTTCGGCTATCAGGTCCTTGAATAACTCCAGGATAAATAGTTTCCAGCGGGCATATCCCTTTTCACTGATAAAGGAATAACGGCCGTACACGCTGACAGTGCCTTTTTTCTGCAGTCCTTTAACCATGTTAGTTACCCAGCAATCCGGGTATATACAGTCTGAATCCCCCAGTAAAATATATTTCCCGGCGGCATGCTCCATACCCATTTGCCTTCCCGGGCCCCAACCCTGAATGGGCTGAAAATAGCTTTTTATGTGAAGCTTGTTGAGTGTGTCCTGTGTTCTGTCCGTTGAGTTATTATTAACGACAATGATTTCAAACGGGATATCCGTTTTGGATTTTGACAGACTGCCCACTGTTTTCAGAATATCCACTTCTTCATTCCAGGCAGTGATGACGATGCTGGCCAGCGGTTCCCCGGATTGTACGTTGTCCAGCCGGTCGTTTATTTCATTGAATACGTGAGCCGGTACCTGGTCGGCGCTGGCATAAGGGTACTCAAATTCTTTGATCCACTTCGGGTTTCTGAAAACAGTCATGTCACTCGGATCTGTGATAATTATAACAATTTACTGGAATAATCCGGAAATCGGAAATGTCCTGAAATCAGCAGAGTCCGGCCTTTTTACAAACCAGACTCTGCTAACTTTTCATGGAACCATTATTTCACTTTTATCATTCTCACCGACTTGCTCACCTTTCCATCCACCATTACATTCAGTATATACATACCCGGGGAAAGTGAAACGCCGTTTGTAAGGTTCACCGTTAAGAGGTTTCCTCCCGGCAATACTCGCAGAACATTGTTCTGGTACATCAGCCTTCCGTTCATGTCATAAAGCATTACCGCAATTTCCGCGGCCTTCTCTGTCTGCACCGCAAGCTGAATATTTCCTTTAAACGGATTCGGGAAGGCTTTGATTTCCAATGGCCTTATTTTCGGTTCAACAAGCGATTTCCGTGGTTTCGTCACCGGAACCTCTGCGGGTGGAACCTCATGAGTGATCGGCTCACCCATATTTCCAGGCCGCATTGGCGGAGGACTGTCGTTGTAAATAGTATTGACTATGGGTTCTTCAGGTGATGCGTCATCATAAAATTCAATGGTATAAGCACCGGTGAAACTGTAGGGCGATCCTCCGGCTGTACTGATGCTCAGTATCAGTTCTCCGTTACTGCCCGGCACAAGGTTTTCGAGGAACACAACCTTTATGTCATTCTGGTAGCTGTTTAACTCAACCGTTCTTCCATTGCAACTGTAGTTGGCCGTTGTATAATCGGAATTCGTATTACTTCCGAAACAACCGATCCGGTACTTTTTACTGAGATCAAGATTCTGGAATTTCACCTGCGAGGTCTGGCCCGCATCGGTCCAGTAATTGCTCACCATTACATTGGCGGGGAATACGCCGTTCGCATTCACCCCGTAAAAACCCTGGCCATTGAACTCCTTCGTGATCACCATTTCAAAGCCGGAGTTGGATAATTCCGTATTGATCAGGTTACTGAATGTTGCACCAGGGGTGGAAGGAGAACTTGTATTGTTCCATGGCGCTGCCTGTGCCTGTGACGGTGAAATGTTCTGGTTGAGCAATACGATCTTAGATGCCAGGATGGCTGTGGCCGTGTTGCTGTAACCGCTGGTGACAGCCCCGTTCAGCGCCCTTACCTTGTAATAATACCGGGTATTTGCGGTCAATCCGGTATTGGTATACGTGGTGACATTGGCGGCTGTTGTTGTAACAAGAGTGAACGGTCCGTTTGCAGATGTGGATCTCCATATTTCAAAACCCGTTTCATTGCTGCTCCGGTCGCTCCAGGTCAGCTTTATCCTGTCGGTCTCGATAATCGTTTCAGCAAATAGATCGGCGGGTCTGATCACCGGATCCGCGGGATCATACTCCCTGATCACAAGTGCGTTCAGGCATAAAGTGGAGTTGGAGGCCCCTTTGCTGATGGTAACCTGAATGATTCCGGAACCGTTCGGCACCAGCCCGTTCAGGTTGGCCAGGGTATTCGTGTTGTACCTTCCGTTGATCACCACGGATTGTGCTCCGTTGGTGAATGTTACCTGCGAATTGGCGCCGGTATTCGAATTGGTCAGGAAACCGATACTGTATCGTTTGGCAGGATTCAGCCCCTCAAACTGAATGACATGGTTACCCGCATTATAATTATGGAAACTGGTCCGCATCACATTATCCGGGAATACGCCCTTGTTATTACCCGTACGCATACCATTTGACAACCCGCCATTCCACTGGCTCATGAGCCGGTATGACCACCCTGTGGTAACATTGGCTTCATCTTTAATATTGCCATATGAATAATTGACAAACGGGTAACCAATGAAATTATTCCAGGGCGCTCCCTGCGGGGTGGCTCCATCCGGTCCGAAGTTCAGGTAGGCGGACCGTACTGAATTATCAGTAACCACCAGGCTGAACGTGCGGGTCACACTGGCGTTATAATTATCCGTTACTTTAACCACAATTCCATCATATTTACCCAGGTCTTCCGTGGAAGGTGTAAATACAATATTCCCAGTTCCGTTACCTGTGCTTTGGAAAACGCCGAACGGCGGGAGTCCCGTAACCGTGGTGGTCAGTATATCACCCGCGTCATCTGTAGGCAGAATGCTTACGGACAGTGTATTACCGGCCTTTACAAATGCATCCGCAATGCCAGCCAGTACCGGCGCCTTATTGGATGTGGTTACACTTACCGCATCAGTCAATCCCGAGGTGCCGTTATTATTGGTGGCCTCTAATTTATAATAATACGTCTGGCTGCTGAGAACCGTGGCATCTGTATAAGCAGAGTCATTCACGTTCGAGGCGCCCGGGTTGAGAAGAGTGTACGGGCCAGCCGTAGCTGTAGCCCGGTGCACCAGGTAATTGTTCTCATTATAGGCAACGTCCTTCCAGGTCAGTTTTACCGTACCGTCTGCCATGGCCTGAGCTGCCAGGTTGGTGGGTAATACCGGGGCGGTTCCGTCTTCGAAGGTTTCGTCCAGAACAATGGCATTCAAAACTCCATACGGGGTGTTTGCCCCTTTGCTCATATTGATCAGGATATTGCCCTGGGCATCCGGGAATACCGATGCGAACGTGACGGTATTCTGCTGGTTGTAGTGAACATACAATGGTTTCGCCACGCCATTGATCGTATAAATGGTCGTACCCACATTACCAAGATCGGTCCATGCACTGCTTCCAAACAGGGTTATGGTGTACTTGGTTCCGACCGTGAGCCCTTTCAGTCTGAAATCAATGGTATTGGGTGCGCCAAATGCGCCGAACCAGAAATAGTCTCTGATTACCGCGTCGGGGTAAACACCGGAATTATTCCCGGTTACAGCTCCTCCGTTCCAGGCATTCCAGTTGGTATTTAAAAACTCAATTCCTGTTGAGGTGCTCGCCCCAAGGCTGTTCAGCAGGTTATTCGTATTTACAGCAGAAATGTTATTCCAGGGTGCGGGGGCATTGGGGTTAGCGTATTTTGTACTGATATACCACTTTTGTGACGGGGGTTCCACGTTGGTTACTGTTAACGTGAATGTGGCAGATTCCGATCCTCCAAACCCGTCATCCGCCCGTACCGTAACAGGGTAAGTTCCGGCATGGGCATAACCCGGTGTTAGGGCAAGCACTCCCGAACCATTACCGTTATCCGTAAGCTGCACAAATGGGAGTGGGGTGATAAGGGTCCAGGTTAACGTACTGTTTCCATCCTGGTCGGTGGCGCTTAAATTCACATTGGACGAAGTGTATTCCGCCATCGTGGTGTTATTCAGCGGCGCGATGACCGGTGTGTAATTGTCGTTCACCGTCAGGTTGAAAGTCGTGGTGTCCTTGCCGTTATTTCCGTCCGTAATGATCGCGGAAATAGTGTACACCCCCTGGTCGGCCAGCAGCGGGCTGAATTGCAGCGTGCCGGATCCGTTGGATGTGTTGTTGAACACAGCGAAGGAAGGCAGCGGGTTAACAAAAGAGAAGGCCAGTATTTCCCCATCCGGATCGGTGGCGGTCAGGTTGATGGTCTTTTGTGAGCCATGCCGCATGGTGAAGTCGGTTATTTCTGTGATAACCGGCGGATTATTGGCTGTTCTCACCAGGAGATCCGGGGTGAACGCCGAATTTCCTCCTACTCCAATGGCCCTTACCTTGTAGTAATAGTCATTGTTCGAAAACAGGTCCACGTCGGTATAACTCTTCGTGGCACCGGCGCCACCGGGTATGGTGGCCAGCAGGCGGTACCCGTTCAGGTTATAGGCCGAACGGTACAGTTCAAACATCGTTTCCGTGGTTGAATTATCATCCCAGGAAAGTGCGATCTGCGTGGTGCTGATACTGTCTGCATGCAGATTGGATGGCACTGCCGGGGCAGCAGGCAGCGGCAAGGTGGTTGCTGTAACATAATAGTACAGGGTTCCGTTCATCAGGCCGGATACCTCCGCCTGTGACAGGGCATTTGAGAAGACCCTGAAATCATCCAGGCGCCCGTTGAACTGGCCAAATCCGGTATTTAATGCGTTATTGCCGTCATCGTCACCTATCCGCGAAGCATCACTGGTGGTGCCTACCGAAGAGAAGCTGAGACTGGTATTGGATGCCACCTGGCTGCCGTTGAGGTAGAGGCGTAAGGTGTTCCCGCTGTAAACGAGGGCGACATGGTTCCAGCCTGTATTGGAGAATGAGACCGACAGGTTTGATCGGGTATTGTTGCTGGCGATCCCGGCTATCAGGTTATTTGAATTGGTCCTCATCGCAAGGCCGTTATCACTACCGCCAAAATCAAAGATACCCATATTGTTTGCGGGCGCATCCGCCTTCATCCAGAAAGCCACCGTCTTGGAATTATACCCGCCTCTCAGGTAATCTCCGGAACTGGTGTTTACGTTGATATCCTCATCACTTCCGTTCAGGTCAACCGAATGGGAACCTTCCTTCCTGTCGGTATTGAATGTAGGGGAGTTGTTCGGGGATAAGTTATTATTTGAACCCGATTCATCAATGTAATTATTATTAAATGTCCAGATGGCCTGGTTGCCAAAGGGGGCCATGGCAGATTCTCCAAACTGCCCTATAGACCGGATCTTATAATAATAGGTGGTGCCTCCGGTTAGTGTGCTGTCCTGGTAGGAAGCGGTATTGGCCGGTGCCGTGCCGACAACCACATAACCCGTATTGGGATCCGTACTTCTCCAGATCTCGAACCCGGTTTCATTATTACTGTTATCCGTCCAGGTCAGACCGATCTGCCTGTAGGAAACTGCCTGGGCGACTATACTGGAAGGTGCCGTCGGCGCCGATCCGTTAATGGGCGGCGTATCGGAAAACGCACTGTTCGGAATGGTCACGTAACTGGTACCGGTCTGCGGGGTTCTCCAGCTTACCGTCATTGATTCACCCCCGCCCTGTTCATAGAAGGCTATGGCTATCGGGTAAATACCCGCCGTGAGCGATACAGCCGCAGAAGTCCTGTTCTGGGTACCGTGAAGCCCGTCATTATTCACCAACGGGGTACCTGAAAAGGAATAGGGTGAAGTAAATGCATTCAATGCACCCAGCCATAACCGGCTTCCGTCATCAGAATTCGTTCTGAAATAATAAGTGCCCGATACCGGTATTATGATATATCCCTCCCAGAGGAATGAAAAATTATCATTTTGCGTCCGGGGTGTTAAGGCAATATTGGGCATGGTCCCGGTAGAATAAGGTGTCAGCGTGGTAAAATCAGGCAGGTTGTTCCAGGTGCCGTTGAATGTATAATATTTATAAGGCAGACCTGCCATTACAGCCGAAGCTGTTACCTGGTTGCTGGCGGGTGAAACATTCCCGGCGGCATCAAGCGCTTTTACACTGAAAGCATAGGTTGCTAACGGAGTGAGATTATTGACCGTAAACACGGTATTCGTAGTGACATATGACCTCAGTCCGTTTACATAAATCTCATACTTATCAACTCCGATATCATCGGTGGATGCATACCAGCTGAGTGATACCGAGCTCCGGGTTGTACCAGTTACCGTCAGGCTGCCGGGTGCGGTGGGAGGTGTAACGTCCGACATCGTTGTGGCATTCACTTCCGTGCTGATGGCCGAAGCGGCATTGTTGTTTATTGCCCGGATGATGTAAAAATATTTTGTATCGGCGGATAATCCTCCGTCAAGATAAGACAGTACATCCGCGCCCGTGAGGGCAACAAGGCTATAACCGCTTCCGGAAGTCTGGCTCCTGTATATTTCGAAGCCTGTTTCATTGAATGCCGGGTTCGGGTTGTCGTTCCAAAAAAGCTGGACGGAACTGTTTGATACCGCGACGGCTGATACACTGGTGGCTGCTTCCGGACCATTGCTGCCATTTGCCGGGATAACGGTAAAGGGAGTAGAAAATTCACTGCCGCAGCCAAACTGCTCCGCCACTTTTACTTTAAATTGGCCAACAGGTGCATTATAGGTATTCGTGGAACTGACCAATGCATTATCAGAAACCCGCCTCCATTCATAGGATGCATATATAGCAGGTACAAAAAGAGGCGCTGTTGTACTGCCGTCAGGAGCCGGTAAAACTTTGCTTCTTAATCCGTCTAATTGAATATCGGGGCTTTGGAGAACCTGGTTCTGGGAAATCACGACGGGAGTGGGGGACCATACTGACCAGTTGCTGGTCGCGGTTCTTTTAAATCGACCTCTGTATGTTCCATAACTTGTTACAGTAAGTTCATTGCCCGTTTGACCGGGTATGGTGACCCCGTCCTTTTCCCATTCATAGGCATAAAACCCGGCCTGCAATCCAAGTTTGGCATTTACCGGTTCACCGGGACACCACTTGTCATGCTGGAAATAGAGGAGTGGATTTGCCTTATGCTGCGCATTGATGAATGGCCAGTAGCGCGAATCGGCCCAAAAATTATTCCAGACACCATGTCCCTGTGTTGGGAAAAAAGCCTGTATGATGCTTCCCCCCAGGTTTTTATATGAATTGATGATATCCGTTACAGTGCTTGCATAAGGGGCGTTGTCGACACCTCCATTGGCAATAAAAACAGGGAGCGTGATATGACTGGCAAAATAAGGTACATCCTCATATTGAGCGGCTGATATAGGTTCAAGGGCGCATGCAATCTTGGCATATTGCTGTTGTTGCGGAAAGTCCCAGGTTGCCTGGCCACCGGATGACAGCCCACCCACATGCACCCTGTCGATATCCAGTTTTACGTATTTTACCAGTGAATCCATCAAATCCTTCAGGATCGGGAAATAACTCTGCAAATACCCGGCCTGGCTCTGCGGGTAAATCATGAACCCGTCAAATGTTCCGTCATTAATTTTCTGGGCATGTGTTTGACCGCCGTGTAACAATTGGTATTCATTGTCCCAGATATTGCCTGGTTCCCCCAGTCCATGCAGGAATAAGATCGCAGGGTACACTTTACCATCAACGATATTGTGCTGGTATGTCTTAGGGAATTTCAGCCGGAAGGCCATTCCTTTGAAATAATAGGATTTATATCCATAACTGAACGGATTCCAGGAAAGCCTGTTCCGGTGCCCCCATTTACTGATCTGGTTATACGGCGGGGCAGCTGGTTGATTGGTGCTGGTGAAAATCACATCGGGATCATTCGGATTCAGTACACCTGCCTGTCCAGATGAGACCTGGCTGGCCAACAAAAACATAAACAGTGCAAGAAGAAGGGATGAAGTTTTCATCATGGTGAGGTTTAAAAAATTAAATGAATTCTGCAGTTGGGAATAAGGTTAATGCTATGATCCCGGAAAACGAATGCAAATTGTTCGTACCGGGTTTGGAAAAATGGGATATAACCTGGATAGTGCCGGGAATGCCGTATTTCCCCTCCCTGGCCAGCATGCTGACGGTACGGGGAAACGGACGAAAGTAACTTCCGGGACAGTTATCTGAATAATTATAACTGATAATCCCTGGTGGTAAAGGATTGGTTAATGACATGGCCTGAAGCTTTTCAGTTCGGTAACTCAGCTTTTACAGGATCGGGGACTTTGGTAGAAAATTGGATATAAAGGCAGCTTCAACGGAGGAGATTGGAGGGATGTACGTATTACGTCGAAAAATACATGTAGCCGATTCTCTACAAAGAAAGTAAAAATCGCTGATATACAAACTTTTCTTCGTCATATTTTATTAAAATCAGGGGGAAAAAATTTATTGACAACTTGAATAATTTGCAATTTCAATCTGGGAAGAAAAATTTGTTTTTCAGGCATTTTTTTGAAAGAAAAATTCAATAATCTGTAAATCAACAGGTTAAAATAATAACGATTTAACTAAAGAAATTATCGCTAAGTCATCCGCCATAATCAGTGGCATGTTTTATAAACAACTATCCCGCTTTGCTTCCCGGCCGGGGAGGTGCGGCAATGCACGGCCGGCCCCCTTTTCCCGGACTACGGTGTAAAACGCCCTGATGTTTTTTCCAGGATGGAATGATATACCGTGTTTGGCCTTAAAACGCACCGCATTTCAGAAGACGAAAATTTGAGCCTATTTTCGATTCACAGATAGGTACTTTTAAGGGAATTTGTGAACAACATTGCCAATTTTCAATGCAAGCATATAAAGCAATAATCTGGGTTTGTTTATTTATTCTTTTCTACAGTTATTTTGGCTATGCCCTGCTCGTTTGGTGCTACTTGCAGTTGAAAGGAAAAAAGGAGAGTCTGCGTGAGGAAAACACGGATTTTGAACCATCGGTTTCACTCATTGTTGCTGCTTACAACGAGGAGCAGGTGATTAAAAAAAAAATAGAAAATTGCCTGGAAATTGATTACCCGCGGAACAAGCTCAAACTGGTGTTTGTGGCCGACGGATCGACGGACAATACGGCAGCGATCATAAAACAATTTCCCGGGGTTGACATGCTTTACAAAAAGGAAAGGCAGGGAAAGGTTGCTGCCATAAACCGTGCCATGAGTACGGCCGGCACTGAGTTTGTTGTTTTTTGCGACGCGAATACTGCACTGAACAGGAATTGTATCAGGGCGATCGTTAAACATTACCAGGATGAGCGTGTCGGTGCGGTGGCCGGTGAAAAAAAAGTGATCGCCCCGGTGGAAGGTATAATACCAGTTAAAGACGGGGAAGGCGCTTACTGGAAGTATGAATCAAAACTTAAAAAAATTGACTCAGACTTTTATAGTGTAGTGGGGGCGGCTGGCGAATTATTTTCGATTCGCACAAAATTGTATGAACCCCTTCCGGCCGATATCCTCCTGGATGATTTTGTCATTTCGATGAACATTTGCAGAATGGGATACAGGGTGGTCTATGAACCGGGGGCCTTTGCAATTGAAACTCCTTCGTTGACAATAAAAGATGAATTAAAACGAAAGATAAGAATCAGTGCCGGAGGATTCCAGTCGATACTATTGTTAATGGACCTGTTAAACATATTTAAGTATGGCAGGTTATCTTTCCTCTATATTTCTCACAGGGTGTTGCGGTGGGTACTATGCCCGGTGTTGCTCCCGGTTCTGTTTGCCTGCAGTTTCATTGTAGCCCGCCGTTTCGGTTTTGACGTGAACACAGTTTACCATTTGCTGTTTTATTCACAGGTCGCTTTTTATTCTATGGCAATTGCCGGCTGGTTATTTTCAAAGTGGGGAGTCAGGAATAATATTTTTTTTATTTTTTATTATTTCGTCTTTATGAATATGGCATTGTATATCGGGTTTTTCAGGTTTATTGGTAATAAGCAAACGGTTCTCTGGGATAAGGCCCGCAGAAGCTGAATCTGCAGCGGGTTCAAAAAATGTTCTCTGCGAAAGGACAGAAGGAGTAAGATTATTCGGCATTCATCACGCAGCTATTGAAAATACCCGTTGGTGCATCGGTTTCACTATTCCAGGTTCACTGCAAACAGCCGGTATAATTAAGAAGTAAAAAACGTATAAATATGTAGTAATATATAAATGATTGATTATAAATTAATAATACTCTTTTTTTTTGTTCATAAAATTATAATCTTCCAAATATTTCATTACTAAAAAAAAAATAGTTTAACTTGTGTAGTGTTTCTTCTACGTGCTAATACTTACTGTATTACACAAATTCCGACTTCCTACGCTTAAGCTACCCTAAATTCCAATTTTCTACAAAGTCTTCTATCCTGTAAGAAATGTGATTTTCTGAAAAGTAAATTTTCAGGACTTGCCACTGGCCTTTCTCCTCCACCGGGGATTAGTTGGTAAAGCAAAGCAGGGAAAAAATTATCATAGTTTTTCCTGATACACCCGCCGGGTGTTTTGCCTTGCCTCTTATCCGAAATCTCCGGTTATCAGTTGAGTCAAGGCGAAAAGCAGATCCTGCAAACAATGGTTAAGGTTAATAACGCTGAGGTAGTGGACCAGGAGTCACTACGGGAAACAGTTTGAGATCTAACATCAGTGTCCGGCCACCTTGCTGATGTATATTCTCTTGCTACTGGCTTCCGGGTTTTTAAAAATAACTATTGATTGTGAGCCGTTCAAACCATTAAAGTACCACCAATGAGAAAATCTTTACTCATAATTGAAAACACGAAAGCACTGAACTATGTGCTGACAACCGTATTGAAAAAGGAATACCATGTATATACTGTAAGGAGCTACGCGGATGCCTTTTATTTCTTACGGTATAAGCCTGAAATTGACTTATTCCTCATCGATATTCCGGATGACAAGTCGGAGAACCACTTGTTCCTGGCCCATATCTCCTCCAGCAGCCTGTTTAACAGGATCCCGGTCATTGTTCTGTCTGATTCTGATGACAGCCGGTTGGCTGACAAAACAAAATCACTCGGAGCATCCCATTTTATCAGTATGCCATTTGACCCCGTATCCCTTTCTGAAAAAATAAAGGAATTGATCACGGAAAAGGAATACAAGTACATGTTCATGGCAGGCTCCCGAACCCGGTATTTTGAGAAGAACGGACAGCATTTCCAATCCCGTAACTATGAATATTTGAAAAACAACCTTAAACTATCTTGAAAATGAATTCAGCTACTCTGGACAAACAATCTTTTATCAATGATTACAAAGGGTCTGTTCAAACCGTCCCCGGACAATACCTTTTTATCAGGCAAAGTGCCGTACATCTTGCCCCGGTACCCGATGCTCATTTCCTGCAGAACTGCATCAGCAGTTTAATGGATGCCCGCACGTTATTAAGTAAAATGCCTGAATCCGAATTACCCGAACTCATCATAGTAGACATTCCCCTCAGCCT
>JBGATE010000139.1:0-7600 GCA_044229375.1 Chitinophagaceae bacterium | reverse complement strand
CATTCACACTTGCTTTCCAGAGGTCCCCCTCATAGGCAAAGATGACCGTTTGCCCGTCGGGAGTAAGACAGGGATTGGACAAAAAATAAGGATCGTTTTGTGCAGCTACATGAGTGGTAAGCACCATGGCGGCTGCGGCAAGAAATAGTTTCATGTAAACCTGATTTGGACGGTCAATTTACGCCCAAATCCTTTTCGATTTCCGCCTGGGGTAAAATTTAGCGTAACGGTCTATACCACCACATTGATCATCTTGTTCTTAACATAGATGATCTTCTTAGGCTGTTTCCCTTCCAGCCACTTCTGAACAGTGGTATCCTGCAAAACCAGTTCCTCCACCTCCTGCTGCGTGGCGTTCAGGGCAATGGTGAGTTCAGCCCTTGTCTTTCCGTTAATGGCAACGGGATAGGCTTTGCTGCTTTCTTTCACATATTTTTCCTCAAATACCGGGTAGGATGCATCGAGGATGCTGCCGGAATTTTCCAGTAAGCTCCACAATTCTTCTGCGATATGCGGTGCATAGGGTGCCAGTAGGATCAGCAGGGGTTGCAGGATCTTCCGTTTATGACATTTCAGATCGGTCAGTTCATTCGTGGCGATCATAAAACCGCTGACCCCGGTATTGAAACTGAATCGCCCCGTGTCCTGCTCAATTTTTTTGATGGCCTGGTGCAATACTTTCAACTCCGCTGCAGTGGGCTCATCATGGGTTACGATCAACCCCTTTGTTTCATCGGCAAAAAGCCGCCAGAATTTTTTCAGGAACCGGTGTACCCCTTCGATCCCCTTGGTGTCCCAGGGCTTGCTCATTTCCACCGGGCCCAGGAACATTTCATACATACGGAAGGTATCGGCGCCGTATTTCAGCACAAGGTCATCGGGGTTGACCGTGTTGAATTTGGATTTGGACATTTTTTCCACTTCCATTCCACAGATGTATTTTCCCTCTTCGAGGATGAACTCTGCATTTGCGTATTCCCCGTTCCTCCATTTCTTAAATTCATCGATATCCAATTCGAGGCCGTCTACTATATTTACATCTACATATATCTCATCCGTGACGTAGGCAGACTTAAGATTATACGAAACGAATTTGTCCGTTCCGTGTATTCTGTATGCCAGCCTCGAACTCCCCTGGATCATCCCCTGGTTCACCAGTTTTTTATAGGGCTCATCGTGCCCGATCAGCCCGAGATCGAATAATACTTTCGTCCACATACGGCTGTAAAGCAAATGACCCACAGCATGCTCCGTTCCGCCGATATAAAGGTCAACCTGTCCCCAGTAATCACTGGCTTTCCGGCTGCAGAACTCCAGTTCATTGTCGGGGTCCATATAGCGTAGGAAATACCAGCTGCTGCCGGCATAACCGGGCATGGTGTTGGTCTCTAAATTTTTGGATACCCATGCAGGGATGTTGGCTAATGGGCCTTCTCCTTCCGGACCTGGCTTATAGCTATCTACATGTGGCAGTTCCAGCGGCAGATCATTTTCATCCAGCGGGTAAGCGATCCCGTTTCTCCAAATGACCGGGAAAGGTTCGCCCCAGTAGCGCTGACGGCTGAAGGCGGCATCCCGCATCTTATAATTCACCTTTCTGAAGCCGATAGCCATTTCCTCGATCTTCCGGATCACTACATCGATCGCGTCTTTCATCAGCATGCCATTCATGAAATCAGAATTTTCCAGGATGGCATCCTTGGTAGGGTTGGCCTCTTCCCCGTTATACTGTTTGCCGATGATATTGGTAATGGGAATATTGAAATGCCTGGCAAACTTATGGTCACGCTCATCCCCGCAGGGAACCGCCATGATGGCCCCGGTGCCATAACCCGCCAACACATATTCTGATATCCAGACCGGGATCTCACTTCCGGAAAAGGGATTGATTGCATAAGCGCCGGTGAACACACCGCTGATCTTTTTCTCCGCCATCCGCTCCCGTTCACTCCGGCTCTTAACATAGGCAATATAATTTTCAACCACCTGTTTTTGTTCATCCGTGGTAATTTTCTCCACCAGTTCATGCTCGGGGGCGATGACCATGAAATCAACCCCGAAAATGGTATCGGGTCTCGTAGTATATACCCGCAGTTTGGCTCCCAACTCCAAACCCCTGACTCCGAACTCAACCTCCGCCCCGCTTGACTTCCCGATCCAGTTCGTCTGCATTTCCTTCATCGCTTCGCTGAAATCAACGCGGTCAAGCCCTTCCAGTAAACGGTCAGCGTATTCGGTAATGCGGAGGTACCATTGACGCAGTTTCTTTTTCACCACCGGGTGGCCGCCTCTTTCACTTACCCCGTTCACCACTTCGTCGTTCGCCAGTACCGTGCCCAGTGCTTCACACCAGTTCACTTCACCGTAACCGCAATAGGCCAGGCGGCAATCCATTAATACCTGTTGTTGTTTTACTTCATCATATTGCCTCCATTCATCAGCACTGAAAGCATGGGCAATAGGCAAAGGGCAATGGGCAGTTCCTGTTGTTTCA
Organism: Chitinophagaceae bacterium; assembly: GCA_044229375.1. Taxonomy (GTDB): domain Bacteria; phylum Bacteroidota; class Bacteroidia; order Chitinophagales; family Chitinophagaceae; genus JJ008. The sequence continues at coordinate 5,106 of JBGATE010000139.1, read as the reverse complement.
AATTCCTTAATGAGTTCGGTGATGGGTTTTGCTTTTTGTTCTTTCCGGTCGTAGTAGCTGTTGAACAATTGCAGGAATATCCATTGGGTCCACTTGTAATATTTGGGATCGCAGGTCCTTACTTCCCGGTCCCAGTCGTAACAGAAACCGATATTATCGAGTTGCTTTCTGAAATTACTGATATTGTTCTCCGTGGAAATAGCAGGGTGTATTCCATGATCGATCGCATATTGTTCCGCGGGAAGTCCAAAAGCGTCATAGCCCATCGGGTGCAGCACGTTGAATCCCTTCAGCCTTTTATAACGGCTGTAGATGTCGGATGCGATATAACCCAGCGGGTGACCCACATGCAGTCCGGCGCCGCTGGGATAGGGAAACATATCCAGTACATAATACTTGGGTTTGGAAGAATCGTTCGATACCTTATATATCTTGTTCTCCTTCCAGGATGCCTGCCATTTCTTTTCTATCTCACTGAAACTATATTCCATATTTACTGACCTGACTTTATCGTCTGTTGAATTGATGTTAATGCTACGGCCTATTCTTTAACAAATATCTTCCGCCAAAGATGGCAATATGAGCCGGGGGCAATCGTTTTTAGGAGGCTTACAGCCTCCTTTGGAGCAGCAAAAATACTGATTGTAGCCCTAAACTGTTATTTTTGCCTGCCAACCGAAGTAACTTAAAAGCCAGATTATAGTATTTATGTTGCGAAGGACGGCCTGTCATCCACTAACCTGAAAAAACAAGTTCATGTCTCAATCCGGAAAAGCTTCGATCAAACGGGGAAAGCCGTCCTATTTCATGTCCATCCTTGGCGTCACCCTGGTCTTGTTCCTGTTAGGCATTATCGGCTGGTTGGTGATCAATGCGAACAAACTCGGTGATTATTTCAAGGAAAATGTGGAAATAAGGGCCTACCTGCGGGGTGATCTGAATCCCAAGGACAGTGTGGCGCTTATGGCCTATATCAGTTCCAAGCCCTATGTGAAATCCATCCAATATGTGTCCAAAGAGGAAGGTAAGAAACAATATATGCAGGAAGAGAGTGAGGACTGGAGCAAGGTACTGACCGAAAACCCCCTTCCCAACGCAATTTATTTCCGGATCAAAAGGCAATACGTACAACTGGACACGCTGTCCAATATCAAAAAGGACCTGGAAGCTCAGACCTATGTAAGTGATGTAAAATATCCCGAGGCCCTGGTGGGAAAACTGAACAAAAATATCCGGATCGTGAGTATCGCCCTCCTGGTGATCGTGATCATTATTTCCCTGGTGGTGATCTTCCTGATCGACAATACCATCCGGCTGGCCATGTTCAGCAACCGTTTCCTGATCAAGACCATGCAAATGGTGGGTGCCACCCGCGGTTTTATCGCCAAGCCCCTGAATATCCGGGCCATCATCAACGGCGCCATCAGCGGCCTTATCGCTTCAGCGGTATTATATATAGTTATTCTGATACTGGAGAATTATGTTAGCTGGCTGAAGACCATCCATGATTCGGGCCTGCTTTTACTGCTTTTCTTTATCCTGATCATACTGGGCATCGGTATCACCGTTTTCAGTACCCACCGCAGTGTGGTAAAGTACCTGAAGATGAGGCTGGATGACCTGTATTAGTGAATGGGGGCGTTTATGGTGTTTTACTCACTATCGTCTGCCCAAAATTCACTGTTTACGAGAACCACACAATCAGGGGGATTGGGGAGGTTATGCTAAACCCGGCAATTTTCGGGGTCTCATTCACCACTCACTATTCACCATTCACCATTGACCATTCACTATTTTCCCTATATTGCACAGCCAAATTTGTACGAAATGAACGAAAAAAGCACCCCTTCCATTTTCACGAAAGACAACTACCGCTGGATGCTGATCGGGCTGGCGGTGATCGCGGCCGGAATGCTGCTGATGTCGGGCGGAAAAAGCAATACGGACCCGACGGTGTTCAACAAGGCTGCCGTTTACAGCACAACCCGTATCACGATCGCCCCGATCCTGATCTTACTGGGACTGGTCATCGGGATTTTCGCCATTTTCAAAAATCCCCGGACTGCTGAAAACTGAATCCTATAAAGTCAACTTACTTATAAAGCGGCGGCTCCCACTGACCGCTTTCTTTATTTCCCCTAACTGACGGACCCATGAGTATCCTGGACGCCATTATCATTGCCATTGTGGAAGGACTTACGGAGTTCCTTCCCATCTCCTCCACCGGGCACATGATCATCACGGAAAAACTGCTGGGGGTGGAAGCCAATGAGTTCACCCGTCTTTTTACCGTTGGGATACAACTCGGCGCCATCCTGGCGGTACTGGTCCTCTACTGGAAAAAATTTGTGATACCCCTCCGGACCGGTAACTGGAATTTTTATTGGAAGCTGATCGTGGCAGTGGCTCCGGCCCTCCTGCTAGGTTTTATTTTTTCGGACAGGATCGATGCCCTGCTTGACAGCGCCCTGGTAGTGGCCATCACCATGATCGCCGGGGGTATCATCCTTTTATTCATTGACCGTTTCTTCAGGAAGGAAAGCATTCAAACGGAGGAACAGGTTAGTTTCCTGAATGCATTCATCATCGGTTGCTGGCAATGTATCTCTATGATACCGGGCGTAAGCCGAAGCGCGGCCAGCATTATCGGCGGGATGCAGCAAAACCTCACACGGAAACTGGCCGCCGAGTTCTCCTTTTTCCTGGCCGTCCCCACCATGGCCGCCGCCACCGGATATAAACTTTTCAGGGGCTATAACAACATCAGCTCAGAAGATATAAAACTGTTTGCCATCGGCAATGCCGTCGCTTTCGTGGTTGCGGTGCTGGCCATTAAGTTTTTCATCGGCTTTCTGCAAAAACACGGGTTCAGACTGTTTGGTTATTACCGGATCATCGGTGGCATCATCCTGCTGGCCCTGATCCTTACCGGTGTAATAAAGGGTTAAGCCTTTTCTCCCTATTTTTACTGAAAGCATTTCCATTTCTATGCAAACGGCTTCGAAAAAAGTAGTGAACGGCTGGGCGATGTATGACTGGGCCAGTTCGGCCTACAACCTGGTTATCACCTCCACCATCTTTCCCACTTACTTCGAGACGATCGCAGTGGATGATCCTTCCGTTTCAACAACAACGGTGACTTTTCTCGGCCGGCAGTTTGAGAACACGGCCCTTTACAATTATGCCATCGCCCTTGCGATGCTGATCGTGGCCGTAATGTCGCCGCTGCTGTCTTCGATCGCGGACTACAGGGGAAATAAAAAGAAATTCCTGAATTTTTATCTTACCATGGGCAGCATCGCCTGTGTCTCCCTGTTCTTTTTCGACAGGAGTACACTGGGACTTGGATTATTTTCCATGATCATTGCCTGCGTGGGATTCTGGGGCGCCCAGGTGTTTTACAATTCATTTCTTCCGGAGATCGCCGCCCCGGAGGACCGGGACCGGGTAAGTGCCAAAGGATTTGCATATGGTTATGTGGGCAGCGTACTGCTTCAGCTTATCTGTTTCATTTTTGTTCTTCAACATGAAGCATTCGGGATCACGTTGGGAAAAGGTTCGCAGATATCCTTTTTACTGGTGGGGATCTGGTGGTGGGGATTTGGACAATTCTCATTGCGGCGACTACCCAAACCGGCGCCTGCGGGCAGCGGCGACCTGCAGCATCGTATTCTCTCCAAAGGATACAGGGAACTCCGGAAAGTATGGAACCAGCTAAAACACATCCCTTCCTTAAAGCGATTCCTCCTGGCCTTCTTTTTTTACAATATGGGTGTGCAGACCGTTATGCTGGTGGCGGCGCTGTATGGAAAGAGTGAACTGGATATCCCCACTACCAACCTGATCATAGCCATCCTCATCATCCAGGTGATCGCGATACCCGGCGCCTTCGCTATTTCCCGGCTTTCTTCCGCGATCGGTAATATCCGGACGCTGATGCTGCTCGTGGTATGCTGGATCCTGATGTGTGTGATTGCCTTTTATTTACCCAAAGGGGGGATCTATCCCTTTTACGCGCTGGGCGCGGGTGTGGGTTTTATCATGGGTGGTATCCAGTCGCTGAGCCGGAGCACCTATGCCAAGCTGATGCCGGAAACAAGGGATACCGCTTCCTTCTTCAGTTTTTATGATGTAACGGAAAAAGTAGCGGCCGTGGTAGGTATATTCAGTTTCGGCTTTATCACGGAACTCAGCGGATCACAACGCAGTTCGGTGCTGGCCCTGACCAGTTTCTTTGTGATCGGCCTGTTATTATTATTTTACGCCCGCGCGGCTAAAGAGGCCCCCTCCCTGCAGTAGCGCTTCTGCCAGCGCTCAGGCGATGCCGGACAAGTCGGCGGACAGCCCGCGGCACTTTAGAACACTTAACGAAATACTTCTTTCATGAAATTATATACAATCAATACCGGTTATTTCAAATTAGATGGCGGGGCCATGTTCGGTGTGGTACCCAAAAGCATCTGGAATAAGATCAACCCGGCTGATGAAAATAATTTATGCTCCTGGGCATTGCGGTGCCTGCTGATCGAGGATGGAAACCGGCTGATCCTGGTGGACAATGGCAATGGCGATAAACAGGATGCCAAATTCTTCAGCCATTATCATTTACATGGCGATGATACGCTGGATAAGTCGCTGGCCAGGTATGGTTTTCAGCGGGAAGATATTACCGATGCGTTTCTCACCCACCTTCATTTCGATCATTGCGGGGGGAGCATTGTGAGAGAAGGGGATAAACTTGTCCCGGCTTTTAAAAATGCCACCTACTGGAGTAACAGGAAACACTGGGACTGGGCGGTTCATCCCAACGACAGGGAGAAAGCGTCTTTTCTAAAAGAGAATATTCTGCCCATTGAAGAAAGCGGGCAGTTGCGGTTCCTGGAAGTGAACGGCGGCGTTGATGGAAAATTAGGGGAAACCCCGTTCACGGAAAATATTTCCATCCGTTTTGTGAACGGCCACACGGAAGCGATGATGCTTCCGCAGATCCGGTATAAGGACAGGACCATCGTTTACATGGCGGATCTCCTGCCATCGGCCGGTCATATACCCCTGCCCTATGTAATGGCCTACGATATGTTCCCGCTTACCACACTGAATGAAAAA
>JBGATE010000138.1:0-7658 GCA_044229375.1 Chitinophagaceae bacterium | reverse complement strand
TTTGTCAAGTATTATTTTCCCAGGTATAAAACGGGCAAGGTCATTTTATTTCTCGGACCCTTCGATGCCCCGGGCGTGGCAACCACGACCACCGGGCTGGCCATCGGATTACAGCAATTCGCCGGCAGTGATTTTTCCGTTTACCAAACAGCCCGGATGCAGGAGCTCTTCCCCCTGTATATCTCCCGGCGGTTTTCACCGGAATACATCACGGCCAATTGCATGAAGGCGGTTGTACTGGAACTGTTCCCGGATCAGAGCGCTGGCAAACCCCTGGTGGAACAAATGGTGGAAAAAGGCAAACAATGGTACCTCCTCGATAAATTCCTGCCGCAGGCACCGGATTCGGTAAAAACCGGGTACTCACAACGGCAACTGGAATGGTGCAATGAAAACGAGGGACAGATCTGGACCTCGATCGTACGGAATGACGACCTGAACTCCCTCAACCCCACGGTCATACAGAATTATATCGGTGAAGGCCCCTTTACACAGGGTTTCTCACAGGAATATTCACCCGGTAACCTGGGTCAGTGGATCGGGTGGCGGATCATCCGGAAATTCGTTGCGAAGAACCCGGATATGAAACCGGAAGAGATCATGAGACTTCCTGCCCGGAAGATCCTGGAAGAAGCCAAATACAAACCCCGGTGACGGGCCGGACCCCGTCTACCGGGAGATCAGCTTCCTGATGGTTCTCATAAACGAAATGCCCATGCGGGACTATATTTGATTACATTTACGCCTTGCATGAAGTCACTTAGCACCCACTTAACGGACCCGGTTTATACACCGAAAGAAAAGTATTCCCTGTATGACAGGTTTTGGCTGAAGTTCATGAACGACAAAAGAGATCTTCCCTTTATTTACCTGCTTACAAAGATCCACCTGCTGGTGGTCCCTGTCGCCATTCTTCTGTTTACGCCCCTGCTCACAGGATGGTGGTGGTGGGCAGTGGCCATTCCCTATTTCTATGTATCGCAATTATATTTCAAAGGAAGGTTCGGGCTGATGTTTCATTGCTTTTGTCACCGCAAAACATTGAAAGCTCCCTATCAGCAGTATTTCCATGGGTATGTTACCTGGATACTTTGCCCTTTGTTCGGTCATGCCCCCGAAGGCTATTTCAGTCACCATATGGGCATGCACCATATTGAGAACAACATGCCCGACGACACCAGCAGCACCATGGCATACCAGCGCGACAGTGTACGCGGCTTCATCGCCTATTTCCTGAATTTTATTTTCCTGGGCGTGATCAATACGATCCGTTATCTCTTCAACCGGAAAAGAAAAAAACTTTACCAGCGGCTTACCGCCGGCGAATACATTTACCTGGCCTTTTGCATTGCCATGTGTTTTGTGAATTTAAAAGCCACCCTGCTTGTTTTCATTGTACCCCTCTTATTTGCAAGACTGGTGATGATGCTGGGCAACTGGGCACAGCATTCCTTTGTGGATCCGGCCGATCCGGGCAACCTGTACACCAATTCCATTAATTGCATCAACACGGTGTACAATAAAACCTGCTGGAACGACGGCTACCACATCATACACCACCTGCGCCCGGGGATGCACTATACGGAGATGCCCGCGGAATTCTTAAAAAGAAAAGATGAGTTCGCGGCGAACAAAGCGATCGTTTTCGACGGCATCCACTACCTCCATATTTTTACCTGGCTCCTCAGCAAACGCTACGATAAGCTGGCGGATAATCTGGTGAACATCAACGGGGCCATTTTTAAGGACCGGGAAGAAGCCATTGCGGTCATGAAAGAAAGGACAAAGAAGATTGCGGTATGATCAGTTGTTCTTCATGGGGGCGACCATCTCAAAAGCAGGGATACTGACCGAGAACATTTTCCGGGAATGCAGGTTTTCCATCTCATAGCTGCCGCTCATCCTGCCCATTTCGGTACGCAGGTTGCAACCGCTCACATACTGGTAATTCTCACCCGGTTGTAAAGTGGGCTGCACCCCGATCACACCCTCCCCTTCCACTTCACGGAAACTACCGTTGCTGTCGAAGATATGCCAGTGCCGGCGGTGGAGTTTGATGGGAAAAGCATTATGATTCTCAAGGGTTATGCGATAGGCAAACATGAATTCGGACTGCTGCGGATTGCTGTAGTCCTGCTGGTAAAATGTTTCCACACTTACCTTTACCCCTTCGGAGATCATGCTGGTCATTGCATAAAAGTAAAGAAAATAGCGGGGAAATGAAATCCACCCCGTTTTTTAATATTTATTTCAGGAGGTGCATCGTAATTTTGCGCCACATTTAAAGAATTCAGAATGAAAATAGCAGTTGCAAAGGGAGACGGGATCGGACCCGAGATCATGGAGGCCGTCCTGGGCATTTTTAAAGCCAATAAAGTGCCGCTGGAATATGAATTGGTTGATATGGGTAAGTGGGTGTTTGACAAAGGATTCAACAACGGGATGACAACCGAGGCCAAACAAACCATTGAATCATTGGGTTTGCTGTTCAAGGGTCCAATGGAAACACCTAAGGGTAAAGGGGTAAAAAGTATCAATGTCACCGCCCGCAAAACCTGGAACACTTTTGCCAACAAAAGGGTCTTCCAGACCCTCCATGGGGTGGATACTGTTTTCAGTAAAGCCGGCATTCCGATCGATATTACGGTAGTTCGTGAAAATATCGAAGACACGTATGGCGGTATTGAGCACATGCTCACGCACGATGTAGCCCTCAGCCGCCGTTTCATCACCCGTCCGGGTAGCTTGCAGGTGATCCGGTACGCTTTTGAAATGGCCCGGCAAAAAAAAGCAAGCCGCATCACCTGCGGCCATAAGGCCAATATCATGAAGATCACCGACGGGCTGTTCCTGGAATGTTTTTATGAAGTGGCGAAAGAATTCCCGGAGCTCAAGGCAGATGATGTTATCGTGGATGACCTGTGCATGAAACTGGTAACAAGACCCGACTCCTTTGATGTGGTAGTGCTGACCAACCTGCAGGGTGATATTGTTTCGGATCTCTGTGCCGGACTGGTGGGCGGACTCGGATTTGCCCCTTCCGCAAATATCGGTGATCATATTTCCATCTTTGAAGCGGTGCACGGAACGGCACCGGATATCGCGGGAAAGAATATTGCCAACCCCACCGCCCTGTTGCTGAGCGGGCTGGCCATGCTCCGTCACGTAGGATTAACCGAAAATGCAGCAATTATCGAAAACGCGCTTTTATACACATTGGAAAATGGCGTGCATACCGGCGACTTCGGAGACAAAACCATTCCATCGGTGAACACCACTCAGTTCGCCGATGCGATCATCGGCAATTTTAGCAAGTTGCCCGCCCAGGGCGCCAAAGAGATCATTGCCAACAAACCCGGAACACCGGCCCCGCTGAAACTGGAGATCAACCCGATGATGGTATCCCAGGAAGAAGGCCCCGAAACCATTGCCGGAGTTGACCTCTTCATTGAAAGTGATGAGCAACCCGCGGCCATTGCGGAAAAGTGCAAACGGCACGCCGGGGTAAAATTCAACCTCGTCAATATCAGTAACCGGGGCACCCAGGTCTGGCCAACCGGTTCGGTTTATACCAACCTGGTGAACCAATACAATGTACGTTTTGAAAGTATCGACAATTACCCGCTGAATCAGCAGGATGTGATCGGTCTCTATGTGAGCATGAGCGGCAACTTCAAGATCTGCTCTTTTGAATTGCTGAACCGATGGGGTGATAAAAAGGGGTATAGTATGGCGCAGGGACAGTAGTGAGTCGAGAGTTCGGAGTCGGGAGTTCAGAGTCGGTTCACTATAGAATTGGGGTCGTATTATACTTTTCAAAAGTACCACTATCTGTCGTGGTTATTCCATCGACCCGTGAGAGAATCCCGGATCATCAATTATTTACGGATGCCGGGTTCATTCAATTCTTGGTTCAATTACTGCAGCGCCGTTAAAGCAGCGTAGAGGCGTAACATCGGTGAAAACAAATATCTATGCCGGCAGAAACACTGAAATACAGCAACAGTGAAATAACCGTGGTCTGGCAACCGAAAAAATGTCAGCATTCTACCTTATGCTGGAAAGGACTGATTGAAGTATTCAATCCGCAGGAAAGACCCTGGATTAAAATGGATGGAGCAACGAGTGAAAGGATCATCGGGCAGGTAATAAAATGCCCCAGCGGTGCCTTGAGTTATTTTTTGAACAATGATGAGTCCGGAAATGTTGAAGGGTGATGTGATCAGATTTTTTTAGCCAGCTTATACCCGTTCTTCAGCAGCCAGGACAGCACTTTCTCCCTTTGGTCGCCCTGCACAATTACTTCACCGTCTTTCGCTGAGCCCCCTGTTCCGCAGTAGGTTTTCAATTGTTTACCGAGTTTTTCCAGGTCTTCCTCTTTGCCGGCAAACCCTTCGACCAGCGTAACAGCCTTACCGGCCCGGTGTCTTGTATCCAGCCGGATACGCAGTTTTTGTTGCGCCGGCGGCAAGGTTTCCACCGACGACCTTTCTTCCTCAAAGGAGAAATCAGGATCGGTACTGTAAACGAACCCTTTGAGATCCGGCTTGTTCTTTTTACTCATAATGACATGATGTACTTTAGGATTCTAAAGCCCCTCCTTTGGAGGCCTGCCTGCGGGCGAGGCAGGGTCTGGGGAGGCTTTCAAACTCAGATCCAAACTTCTTGCCTGGTGGATCAGCGCACCTACACTCACAAAGTCAACGCCGGTTTTCGCATACTCCTCAATGTTATCCAGGTTGATCCCGCCGCTGGCCTCCGTTTCAAATAATTCACCGACTAGTTCAACCGCCTCCTTTACCTGCGCAGGTTTAAAATTATCGAGCATGATCCGTGACACCTTACCCTTGCCGGTTTTGATCACCTTCCGTACATCTTCCAGGCTCCTGGTCTCCACTTCTATCTTTAAACCGGGTTTCTTCGTTTGCACATACTCCCAGGTTTGGCTGATCGCTTTTTCAATACCCCCGCAATAATCAATATGGTTATCCTTCAGCATGACCATATCAAAAAGTCCGAAGCGGTGATTCACGCCCCCACCGATCCGCACCGCCTCCTTTTCCAGCAACCTGAAATTCGGCGTGGTCTTGCGGGTGTCCAGCAGCCGGGTTTTATAACCCTTCAGTTTTGCAGTGTACTGTTTGGTAAGTGTGGCAATACCGCTCATCCGTTGCATGCAGTTCAGCACCAGTCTTTCGCATTGCAGGATGGTATGCACCCGTGCCTCCACTTCAAAGGCGATCTCGCCGTACTTCATGTTGTCCCCGTCCTTTTTCATGGCGGTGAAAATAGCGTCAGGCTCTTTGAAATGAAAAATGGCTTTCGCCACCTCCATCCCGGCAAGGATACCCTCCTCCTTAATTTTCAGTACGGCCCTTCCTCTTGCCGAGGGTTCAATACAGGCCAGCGTGGAATGGTCCCCGTCGCCGATATCCTCTTTCAGCGCTTCTTCAATAAGGTGTTGCAAAGCGGCTTGAAAATTCATGCTGCAAAAATATGGTTTCGCCTGCAGCCCGGCATGCAAAAAACCCCGGTCGAACGGACCGGGGTTCTTAATATTAATATTAGACGCGTTTATTCAATGGCCTGGAAACGGATCTCCTTGACCACTTCTTTTCCGCCCTTGTTCTTCATGAAAACATTGGTGCGGAAATTACCCGCACTGGTTTGCAATGTACCGATGCAGAAATGACCGCCGGGAGAATCGCCCTTGTGCTTCAGCTCAAAGCCCTTTACTCCGTTGTTGCCAAAGAAATCTTTTACGATCAACTGGGCCTGGGCCTTGCTGTAGCTATCGCTTTTGTCGGGCAAGGTGAGTTCCACGTTATCATCGAAATACTTCGATAATTCGGAAGAACTCCCGGAACGTAAGGCACTGATAACGCCGTCAATGTTGTTCTGCTCCGTAAACGAAGAGAACAACACCGTAAGACCGATCAGCAGGAACCCTGTAATTTTTTTCATAACAAAAGGTTTTCACAGGTGTATTAATCTAAAAATATGCCACAGTTAAGCGGCGGTTCTACAGGCACTAAAATACTAAAAACCAGCAGGTTTTCTGGGCCTGAAACTGGCAAATAGGCATTTAGGGTGTAGTTTTACAGGGTACGGACAGGCTTCTTACCTGAAAATGAATGTATTTATACTCCGTTAAAGTGGATAACTCATGGATCAAAGAAAAGTCATACTGGTTATAATGGACGGCTGGGGACTTGGAAAAGTTGCCTCCGCCGACGCCATTCAGAACGCAAATGTTCCCTTTACAAGGTCGCTTTATCAAAACTACCCGAATACCACCCTGGTCACCTGCGGGGAGGCCGTGGGTCTGCCCGAAGGCCAGATGGGAAATTCAGAAGTGGGGCACCTGAACCTGGGAGCGGGCCGGATCGTGTACCAGGAACTGCAGCGCATCAATGTGGCCATCAGAGACGGATCCTTCGCCAAAAATGAGAACCTGCTCCGGGCCATCCGTTATGCAAAGAACGCAGGAAAAAAACTTCACCTGTTGGGATTGGTGAGTAATGGCGGGGTTCACTCCCATATCGATCATCTCAAAAAGATCACGGATATCTGCAAAGCGGAAGGACTGGAAGACGTATTCATCCATGCATTTACGGATGGCCGCGACTGCGACCCTAAAAGCGGGCTGGGTTTTATAAAAGAACTGCAGCTTCACCTGAATCATTCCGTTGGCAGGATCGCCACGGTAAGCGGACGGTATTTTGCCATGGACCGCGACAAACGCTGGGAAAGGGTGAAGCTGGCGTATGACGCACTGGTGAACGGGAAAGGTGAAAAAGCAACGGATGCCATCGCGGCCGTAGAAAATTCCTATGCGAAAAATATCACCGACGAATTCATCCAACCCACCGTCATCATCGACGAAGGACAGCAGCCGCTGGCCACCCTGCAAAACGGCGATGCGGCGATCTGTTTCAACTTCCGCACCGACCGCTGCCGGGAGATCACGCAGGTGCTTACCCAGGCCGATTTCCCCGAACAGCAGATGTTTCATCTTTCACTGGATTATACAACCCTTACGGAATACGATAAAACGTTTCGGAATGTGCAGGTGATCTTCGAAACGGACAACCTGAACAATACCCTTGGTGAAGTGCTGGAAAAGCACGGACTGAAACAGGTACGGGCGGCGGAAACGGAGAAATACCCCCATGTCACTTTCTTTTTCAGCGGTGGCAGGGAAACCCTATTCGAGGGAGAAAAGCGGATCCTGGTCGCTTCCCCAAAAGTAGCCACCTATGACCTGCAACCGGAAATGAGCGCTTATGAACTCACCGATGCCGTTCTGCCGGAAATAGAGAACCGCAGTTTTGATTTTTGCTGCCTGAACTATGCCAATGCCGATATGGTGGGACATACCGGTGTATGGACCGCCGCCATCAAAGCGGTGGAGACGGTGGACCGCTGCGTGGAGAAGATCGTTACGGCAGCATTGGCCAACGGCTATACGATATTTCTCACCGCGGATCATGGAAATTCCGATTACCTGGTCAATGAAGATGGTTCGCCCAACACGGCACATACCATGAACCCGGTACCTTTCTTTATCATTGATAAAACCTGGGTGGGCAGGATAAACCCCGGCAAGCTCGGTGATATCGCCCCAACGATCTTAACGATGATGGAACTTCCGGTTC
>JBGATE010000137.1:0-7682 GCA_044229375.1 Chitinophagaceae bacterium | reverse complement strand
GAATGTAAGCCGCATACATAGCCGTATCCGAATAATACAACTGGTCCCGCCACTGAAAACGTACGATCTCCACGGCGGCTTCCCCGTCCTTCAGTTTGTCCCTCACTTCTTTCCAGTCGGGCGGGTTTATTTGCAACAGCTTTTTATAGTCTTTTGAACGAACCGCCAGTTCGTTTTCCATACCGGCCACTTCATCCTGCAGGGTCTTGAGGTCGGTTGTTGCGGGTTTTTCGGTCATGGAAGGACTGGCGGGCTCTGTAGCCTTGAAATACTGCCGGATCAGTTGCTGTTTTTTATCCAGCCAGTTTTCATAGAGCCGTATGATGGCCGGGTCATTGCTTTTGATAAAGGCTTCCTTCCTTTTTTTGGTTCCCTGCAGGGAGATGGATTTTGTAAAGAGCAGGTTATTGTAGGCCTGTGCCGACAATTCGGGAAAATGAAGGGGTTGTTTTTCCTTTGCAAGCCTCACAAAACTGTGGAAGTTCTCATACCCTTCTTTCAGTTTGGCATTGTAATAGGTAACAAATGCTTTTTCACCAAAAGCGAATATGATATCATTCACCCATCCGCTGTTGAGGGTAAACAATTCACGGTAACTTGTCTTTGCTTCATCCCATTTCCTGTCGCGCATCAGGAAATAGGAATAATCGGTAAAGGGTTTTGTGGATTCCCTGAAATCACGGGTGGTCCTGATCCTTTCGAGGATGGGTAAAAAAACCTCGCGGTACTTCGGGGAACGCAGGAAAGCCAGCTGGGTGCCCTTATAATAAAGCGTGCTCATGTCGGCATACTGGCTGAAACTGTTGTAATAGGTCTCTGTTTCCTTTATATAATAATCGGCCGGACGGGGCAGCAATTTTTCCTTTCCCCTTTTCATCAGGAAAACGGGCCACATGGACATTTCGTAAAGCTTCAGATTGGGGTAGAGTTCTTTCTGGCATTTGATCCAGGCGGTATAAGCCGAATCACGGCTTTTCCAGAAGCGCTCGGCCGCCGCATAATTTTTAAGGAACTCACTGGCGACGGCCGCATTGGTGAGCCGGATATTCTCCTGGCCGCTGCAGGGCATCTTGTATTGTGCATACATTTTAGCCAGTTCCGCATTCTGGATATCCGATGACCGTACATAGGATTCATAGTCACCCACATAGAAATAGTAAAGCGTATGAGCCGACAAGGCCTCATTGCGGTAAGACGTTTTTAAAATATCAGAGGAAGCGGTTTGAGAAAGGCCTTCTATTTTCCGGATCAACGCTTCGGCTTTCTGGTAGTCGCCGTACTTGGTGAGGAAAAGGATATAATAGAGGTAGGAGACATGCTCATTTTTTTCATCACCGGCAAATTTCAGGCAATACTCATAGTATTTTTTGGCGTTGTCAAAATCGCCGTTTCTTTCAAAGGCGTACGCAATGCCGGTATAATTGGCGAAGGATCGGAAGGAACTGTATTTCTCCAGGAATGCAAGCGCTTTTGTTGCATTGCCAGGGTCTTTTGTTTCATATAAACCCGGATAAAGGGTATTGTACCACAGATTCGTGCTGTCGCTCCCGTAATCCGGTTTTGGCGTCTCTTTGCCCACCATCTCCCGCATCATCCTGTCCGCTTTCTCGCCGCAGGTTTTTGCCAGCACCGCATCCTGTACCTGGTTCTCAAACAGGCTCTTGAGCATATAATAATTCGTGTTGGTCTGCAGGCTTTTATTTTTCTCCACCGTAGTATACAGCTCCCTGGCAAGGGTGAGTGCCTTTTTCTTGTCCGTCGCGGCTGCTGTGTAGATAGCGGTCAGTTTTGTATCGAATTCCTCCTGTGACTGGGCAACGGCGCTGAAAAATGAATAACCGGAAAAAAGGACAACGCAAATTGTTTTGAGGATTCCTGAAGGCATACGCAGTGTAAAGGATTAATGGCCTTTAAGATACAAAAAACAGGCAATTCGGAACAGTTCAACCAGGAGTGGCAATACCGCTTGCCGCCTTTTGCGGTTCATTCCTTGTCAAATAAAGGAAGCCCTTTTTCTCTCAGTTCCTTCCGGTACCTGCGGATCTGTTTATTGAAATTTTTTGCACCGGTGCTGCTGGCCATCCCGCTAAACGTGATCTGTACCAGATAATTGATGGCTGATCTGTCACGGTGACGTATAAAAAAAACTTCCCCGGTGCGGGATTTATTTTTATTCCGGATGACCAGGTTGTTGGCAATAAACGAAAGCAAACGGGTACGGAGGGTTTTTTTGTCTTCTTTTCCATCTTCCAGTACCTGGATCTTCAGATCCTCATAATACATTTTCATTTCTCCCATGGCGAGATACTCACGGCCCACGGCTCTCAGGTCAAGCGTATCCAGTTTCCCGCTCAGGAGTTTCACCGACGCCAGCGGGATCAGCACACTGTTCAGCACGGTCAGGTCGCCCGGTTTCATCCGTACCGTCATCCGGAAACCGCCCGCTGTATCCAAATAGGATTGTTTCACCCGGAGCTTTGTCCACACGGTATCCAGTATATACCCGGTGGCATAGATCTCCAGGCTGTCTGTTGCAGTTATATTGTAATTCTTCACCTGGTGCAGCAGGACTGTCATTCTTTTTACGGGGATGATACCCGCACGTTTTGTCTTTTCATTCAGTTCCGTGTACAGTACGCTGCCATTGATGAACTGAACGGTATCCGCCACTAACTTCAAGGGGATCTTTTTAAGGATCTCCACGGGAAGTGGTTTGATGATCCCCGGGTTGAAGGGCATGTTTTTGTCCTTATAGTCGGAGAAATAAGCATCCGTAATACTTATTTTTTTTACATCGAGTATCCTGTCAATGATCAGTGCATTAAAATCAACAGGACCGATTTTCACTGAACCGGAACCGGCCTGTATATAATCGGTCTGGAATCTTTTGGTAGTAAGAAAGCTGTCTTTTTCAAGGGCAGGCCTGAAAGAGAAAGAATCAAGCGAGAGAATATTGCTGTTACGGTTAAACCCCGCGTTGCTCCAGGCAAACAGGTTATTTGCGTCTGCGTAATGACCAGTGCTGTTTTCAATACGGAAAAAGGAATTGGCTCTTGCCAGTTGTTGAATATTCCCGGTTGTTGCAGAACCGATCTGCAGATCCGCGAGTTTGGCTGAAGCCAGGAACAGCCGGCCCTTGTTTTTGCCGATGCTGTCGAAACGGAGATCCCGTAAGAGAAGATGGCTTAAATCACCTTTCCAGCCGGTAGCAGCCGTGTCGGGAGATCCCGCTGTCTTTAGTTTTATGCTGAGGTCCCTGATCTGCCCCTCTGCCACGCCATCGCCGGTAGTAAATGACCTTCCGCCCCGGCTGGTAAAGGTGAAATCAGCGAGTTGAAAGCCGGTGGTTTTCATAAAAAGATCAGCGTTGTCTTTTCCGCTGCTGACAAGTCCTGTAACCTGTAAGCTTCCCGAAGGCCTGCCTTTTTCATTCCAGTTGAGGGTAAGAGTGCCGTTGTCATTTTGATCGGTGAAATGTATCCTTGGAGCTGTGATGGTCACAGCACCGATTTCCATTTTGGGGAAAACCGGCATTTTACCCTGAGTGACAGAAGGGGGCGGTGTTTTCTCCAAATGGATGAAGGGATGGGTAATGTTAACCGCATCAAGGACCAGTTCGCCATTCATCAACCGCAACAATTGTGGTACTGCCGTAATGACGGGGATGCTGATGGCTGCCTTTATTGTTTGACCGTTAACCTTCAATGCTACTTCCCGCAATGAAGAGAAGGCTGAATCGGTCATACTGTAATCCGCGACGGTAAGGTCAAGGTTTGCCGTTTGAAGTTTTAACTGCTCTCCGTCTGACGCGAAACCTTTCAGCAGGATCCTGCTGCCGGGACGATTCACCAGTTCATCCAGCCGGATCGTTTTCAGCCTGGCAGAAACATTATTGCCGTTGAAAGTACCGCTGAAATTAGTATTGTTGCCCCGGATATTTTTCAATTCTATGACGGAACTGCTCTTCGCAGTATTCTCGTAGCCTCCCGTTCCGGGAATCGCTATATCTCCCTTCTGCCACCCGATACCTTCCGTCACCACATTCCCGTTTTCTTCATCCACCACCAGTTTATCTACCGTCGTTTCCTCGAAAACAGCGTTTAGCTTTTTTTCACTGTCATATATCCGGATGGTACCCGCCTTAAATTTTCCGCTTTCCCCGGTGTAACGGATATCGTTCATTTCCACAGTTGTGTTACCCGCCAGGATGATCCCTTTGTCAAAATGCAGACCATTGAGGGAGTTTTTGATTCCTGCCAGCCGGGTGGAACTTAGCAATGACTGGCTTTGGACAGACAGGCTTGCATTTTCCAAACGCACACGGAGGTCCTTTTTCAGTTTCAGATCGATCCTGCCATTCACGATCTCCAGCTGGTCAAGGTCCATAAACTCATTCACCACACCGAGCGACTGAAACAGGCCCTGTTTCTTTCTCGGGTCGGCAGATGCGTTGTAATTGATATCGGGTTCAATCATTACAACGCTTTTGGCCCTGAGTTTTCTTTCAAACACAAGATCATCCCATGAAAGACCCTCGAGGAAGAACCTGGGAACGCGGAAGGAGTTCAAGATCCTTCCCCGGTCCAGTTTATGGAACAGGAAATTGCTGAGGATAAACTGGTCGTCTTTAAAACGGACACTGTCAAACTGGATGCTGTAGCTGCTGTCCTTTATAAAGTTCTCATAGTTCCGGATCGCCATCGCGAAGCTTTTTACCTTGATAGGCTTTTCGGCATCCTGGTCGATGCTGAGCCCCTGCATTTCAAAATTATTCCGGCTGAAGGTAAAGGAACTGGGCACCCCGTCGCGGGTGTTCCGGATATTAAAATCAGCATTTTCAACGATCACAAAGCCAAGGAGAAGGTTGCCCGTTAACTGCTGAACGATTTTTTCCAGCTGGGGCCCCGGTCTTTTGCCGGATTTCTTTTTTCCCGATTCCGTGATCAGTTCAAATTTCGGGTTCAGGCAATACACAGAATCCGCCTTGATCACTTCTGACCTGTATAACGTGTCAAAATCAATACGGGTCAGTTTAAGGGTGTCAAAAAATACGTGAAAAGAGGAAAGCGCGCTGTCGGTCCGGGTGGCTGCGATGGTGCAGCTGTCAAACTCCACCAACTGGCTTTTCAGGTTGATGCGAAAACCGCTGAAGGCAAGCCGGTGCCGTCCGTCGGGAAAGAGGAAGTCCTGGTGATGACTGTGCAGCACCACATTATCGCTGAACAATAATTTTTCCTTTCCGGCCAGCACTGTGGTATCCACGCGAAGGTTATCTATTTCCACCCGGATATTACTGATGCGAAGCGGTCCCTGCCCGGGCTGTGCTTTATTGAGGAGTGTGAAGGTGCCGTCATCGATCTGGAAACGCGTTACCCGCAGCACCTCCAGTGCATCCCGTATCGAGTTGTACACCTTTCCCATTTCATAGGGAATCGAAACATCTTTTGACTTCCGGTTTATGGAATCTTTGGAAAGCCGCAACGTAGTGACCTTTATATCCGGTGACATCAACCGGAGTGAATCGATCAGCAACTGATCATGGAGTACCAGCGGCAATAATGCTTTCAGATCCAGCCGGATCTCTTTTACGGCAAAACGGTAGGCGGTGGGGGCGGTGTTGCTGTCGGTGGTCAGGAATACCGCATTCTTAATAACCATGCGGTGATTGAAATAATTGTACCGGAGCTTATCGATCCGGAGTTTCAGTTTGCCGTCCGATCGTTTCTCCACGGTATCCTCTAAAAGGGTTTTGGCGCGGCTGATAAACCACAGGTGGAAAACGGTTAGTAAAATGAGAAGGAAGCCGAGCAGTACCCCGGTTATTTTAAGGAGCTTCCTTCCAATCCGTTGGAGTGTCAAGGGGCGGGATGAATTTATATTTGAATGTACTGAAATCCGCCTGCTCCTGCTATATCTCTTCCTTCTTCGGGAAGTAAAAAGGGGAGTTCTGCTGAATTTTTACGATTAACTAACATTTGAACCCGGGGAAACGGGCATTTCGGGCTGAAGGAGCCGCAATTTTCCATCGCTGTCCTCCGCGGTCAGGATCATGCCCTGGCTTTCGATCCCTTTCATTTTACGGGGAGCGAGGTTGGTTACCACGATCACCTGTTTGCCGACCAGTTCCTCCGGTTTGTAATGCAGGGCAATACCGGATACGATGGTTCTTTTTTCGGTGCCAAGGTCCACTTCCAGTTTCAGCAGTTTGTCTGCCTTTTCCACTTTTTCACAGGCGGTAACTGTGGCGGCTTTTAATTCCAGTTTGGCAAAATCATCATAAACGATCTCCAGTTTGGCGGGATGGGTTTTTGGTTCTTCCATTTTTTTGCTGTTTGCGGGTTTTACCAAACCCGCTTTTAATTTTTCGATCTGTTCTGTTATTTCCGTATCCTCGATCTTTCTGAATAATAACTGCGGTTCACGCAGGCTGTACCCCGGGCTCAGCAGTTTTAGTTTTCCCGCGTTTTCCCAGGCCAGCATTTTGTCCACCACTTTCATCATGTGGAGCATCTTCTTTGCCGTGTTGGGCAGGAAGGGATTGATCAGTACGCCCAGGTTGGCGCAGAGCTGCAGGCAAAGGTGAAGGCAGTTATCAATACTTTTTTGTGCTGCCTCACTGCCTTCAAAAGGAAGGTTCTCAGTGCCTGATGCTGGAGAAAGTTTTTTTGCAAGGATCCAGGGTTCTTTCTTCTGCATATACTGGTTTCCTTTCCGGGCCAGGTCGATCACCTGGAACAATCCTTCGCGGAAACGGTAATTTTCCAGGGTGGTGCCCACCTCCGCCGATATGCTTTTGATATCTGCGATCAGCGTTTTGTCGGTTTCATCAAGGATATCCTCGTGCAGTTTGGGCACTTTTCCGCCGCAGAGCTTATGCATTAATACAAACGTACGGTTCACAAAATTTCCGAAGATGGCCACCAGTTCACTGTTCACCGCGTCCTGGAATCCTTTCCAGGTGAATTCGCTGTCCTTGGTCTCCGGTGCGATCTGCGTAAGGTAATAACGGAGCATGTCCACGCACTGCCCGCCGCCGTTTTCCTTTTTCACAAAATCGTTGATATAATCGCGCATGTCGAGTTTCCAGTTGCGGCTGGTACTCATTTTGTCGCCTTCCAGGTTGAGGAACTCATTGGCCGGGACGTTGGCCGGTAAAATATTTCCATGCAGTTTCAGCATGACCGGGAAGATGATACAATGGAAAACGATATTGTCCTTCCCGATAAAATGCACCAGTTGGGTGTCCTTGTCTTCCCAGTAGGGTCGCCAGTCCCTGTTATTGTCGAGGGCCCATTGTTTGGTGGCGCTGATATAACCGATAGGGGCATCGAACCATACATACAGCACTTTGCCTTCACCGCCTTTGACGTCAGGGGGCAGTTTCACACCCCAGTCCAGGTCCCGGGTCACGGCCCGGGACTGTAGTCCGCCTTCGATCCAGCTTTTGCACTGACCGGTTACCGTTGCTCTCCAGTCATCTTTATGATCTTCGAGTATCCATTTCCGTAAGAAACTTTCATGTTTACCGAGCGGGAGGTACCAGTGGGTGGTTTTTTTCTTCACGGGAGGTTTACCGCTCAGGGTACTGACCGGGTTGATCAGCTCTTCCGGGCTCAGGGTCCTGCCGCAGGTCTCACACTGGTCGCCAAAGGCGCGGTCGCTCCCGCAATTGGGGCAGGTGC
>JBGATE010000136.1:0-7770 GCA_044229375.1 Chitinophagaceae bacterium | reverse complement strand
GGTGGTAGTCCAGTTCAGCGGGAAGTCGGGGCGGTTCACTTTGGAAAGTATCTCGTTGATCATGTAATTGGAAGCAGGACTGATGAGTTTTGTCCGGACCTGAAAACTGTCTTTTTGCGTAAATGAAGGAGCAATGTAAACTCCGTCATTCGCGAATGCCGAAAACAAACCGGTCATCTCTTCCAGCGTGGTGCCGCAACCCCCCAGTATCATAGATAAGCCAAGTTTTCGCCTATCCTTTTGTATCTGCCTGAAATTGCAATTGGACAGTTTCTGGATCATTTTTTCATGACCCAGCATCCGCAATCCTTTTACGGCCGGGATATTCAGGGAATGTTCCAGCGCATACTCCACGGTTACATAACCGTTGAACTTATCATCATAGTTTTCCGGGGCATAACCGTCGTAGTTTACGGCCACATCTGTCATTACTGTTTTGGGTGTAAGCAAACCTTCGTCGAAGCAAAGTGCATAGAGAAGGGGTTTTAAAGTGCTGCCCGGTTGCCTTACCGCGTTGGCGCCGTTCACCTGGCCCCCGTCCGTAGTATCCATAAAACCGGAGGAGCCCACATAAGCAATTACTTTATGCGTTTTATTATCGAGGATGACCACCGCGGCATTCCTGATATTTTTCAGCCGTTGGGAACGCACATGATCTTCCACCAGTTTTTCCGTTTTCAGCTGGGTATTCAGGTTGATATTGGTTTTTATGATATCGCCGCCCTGTTTTTTTAGCTGGTAGGACAGGTGAGGAATATAATGGGGAACCGTTCCCCTTTTCGCATCCAGTGGTTCAGCCAGCGCGTCCTCAATTTCTTTTTGGGTAAAAACCTTTCTTTCCGCGAATCGTTCCAGCCATCGGTTACGTTCTTTCACTATGAATGCATTGTTCCTGCCGGGTATCATAACGCCCGGTTTGTTGGGAATGATACTCAGGGCCGTGATCTCGGCCAGTGACAGGTGGTCGGGATTCTTGTTAAAATAGAGCAGGGAAGCGGCTTTTACCCCTTCGATATTTCCGCCGTATGGTACGAGGTTCAGGTAGAGCTGCAGGATCTCCTTTTTACTGTATCTCAGTTCCAGTTGAAATGCCCGGAACATCTCCCTTGTCTTGCTCCAGATATTCCGCCGGCCCGGTTCCAGCATTTTGGCCACCTGCATGGTGATGGTGCTGGCGCCCGACATGCGGCGCATATGGAAGATGTTCATGAAAAAAGCCCTGACCACCGCAAAAGGATTTACGCCCGGGTGTGAATAGAAGTGCCGGTCCTCCTTGGCAACGATGGTTTTCTGCAGCAGGGGGGAGATCTCCTCCAACTCGGTCTTCATCCGCCATTTCTGGTCACTGGTCAGGTAAGCATTCACCACTTCTCCTTTATTATCGGTGATGATGGTGGAATATTCCACCCTGCCGGGCAGGGGGAATATCCAGTTCAGGAGAAAGAAAAGGACGATCAGCCCCGCAAAACCGATCCCCAGGTTTTTGGCGAACCGGAGAATTCCTTTTTTGGTGATCCTGAACTTTAATTTTTTCATGCAGGTAATTGAACGGAGGCAGGCATCAGTTCAGATGCAAAAAAACATTTCCTGATTTATTCCTCAATGCCACTTAACAAATATTTATATTCCAAAACTTGCAACTCCGATTCCAGGTGCTGTATCTTACCTTTCAAATTCTTTTCTTCCTTTATGGAACCGTCCGATTCATCCCGCCCCACCCGGGATATCCCTCCTTAGCTACGCGGTGCACGAATTTCAGTTTTTTTGGCCACAGGCGGATAAGCATTATCTGCCCGTTCAGATCCTCTGCGGCCGGAAATAACACCCTGAATTTTTTACCTCAAAAAACTTCTTTAACTTTTCCTTCCTAACCATTCTTAACCTCACACCTATGCGTATCAAATTCTACCTGGTTCCGCTGGTTGCAGCCGGGGCTATTTTTTTGTCATCCTGTAAGAAAAATGCCATCACCCTTTCGTTTACCAATGCGAAAGGAGAGGTGCCGGTACTCGGGAACCTGGTTTTCCGGTTCAGTCACTCCCTGACAACCGATTCCATGCTGAATGCCTGGGATTCGACGGATTACATTTCCTTCGAACCCAAACTGAAAGGAAAATTCCGCTGGCAGAGCCCGGATGAACTGGTCTTCTCGCCGTCTGAACCCCTCAGCCCCGCCACTACCTACAAAGCAAAGGTGAAAAGCAGTGTACTGAAGTTCAGTAAGTACAATTCTGTAAAGGGAGGAGATAAGATCAGTTTTCACACCCCCCTTTTAACACTCGACAATTCCCAGGTCATTTGGGTGGGAGAAAGCAGCACCAATGCTGTACCGCAGGTAGACCTGGTCTTCAACTACCGTATCGATCCCGCGGACCTGAAGGATAAACTGCTGATCGAGATCGAAGGAAAGAAAGCGGATTTTAACCTGATCACCGTTTCACCGGACAATAAGATGTCTGTCCGTATCAATGGTCTGAAGACAGAGGATAAGGATCTTGATACGAAGATCACCATTGAGAAAGGCCTGAAACCCGAGAATGGCAATACCAGCACAACCGATGCGATCGTGAATTCTTCCAGTATCCCTTCGCCGTTTGCACTGACCGTACAGAACATGGAAGCGGAGCATGACGGAATGGAAGGCGTGGTGAAAGTGGTCACGAGCCAGCAACTGACCGGTGAGAGTATCCGGCCGCTGATCAAATTTGAACCGGATGTTGAGTATACGATCGAACCCAATGATTACGGGTTTACGATCCGCAGTGATAAGTTCGATACGGAAAAAGGCTATGCACTCACCATCGGAAAAGGGCTGCGGGGCAGGATCGGCGGCGTGATGAAGGAAGATTATAACGGAAGTGTGGGTTTTGGCGAACTGGAGGCCGATATCAAATTTACCAATAACAAAGCTGTTTACCTGTCCAAAAAGGGAGGGAAAAATATAGAAGTGCAGATCACCGGTGCACCCAGGGTCAAACTCATTATTTCGAAGATCTATGAGAACAACCTCTTGATGGCACACCGTTATGGGTATTCCCCGAAAGAAAGCAAGAGCGGTCCTGATTATGAAGAAGACTATGATTATTATTACGATGACTATGGCAGCGGTAATGCTGTACTGGGTGACGTGATCTATGAGAAAGAGATCGATACCCGTTCTTTGCCCAGGAGCGGGGCTGGCAGGATCCTGAATTTTTCACAGTTTGAGGACAGGCTGCCCGAATTCAAAGGGGTGTACCATGTGGTCATTCGTTCCACGGAGGATTATTGGGTAAAGGACAGCCGTTTCATCTCCCTCTCCGATCTCGGCCTGATCGCCAAAGAAGGACAGGATAAGGTGTATGTTTTCACCCGTTCCATCAAGTCGGCCGATCCGTTGAACGGCGTTAACGTGTCGGTTTATTCGGTCAACAACCAGTTGCTCGGCACCGCGGCCACCGATAAGGACGGGATGGCCACAGTTTCCTATTCCAGTAGAGAATTCAGCGGATTCAAACCCGCGATGATCATAGCCACGTCGGATGATGATTTTAATTATCTTCCTTTCAACAGTACAAAAGTGAACACCTCCCGGTTTGATGTGGGGGGCAAGCGGAACAACGCTTCCGGCTTCGACGCGTTTGTTTACGCAGAGAGGGATGTATACCGGCCCGGCGAGAAGATCAATTTCTCCGTCATACTCAGGGATGCAAAATGGCAGGCGCCCGGCGATATTCCCCTGAAATTAAAATTCCTTTTACCCAATGGCAAGGAGCTGAAATCATTCCGTAAGAACCTGAATGAAGAAGGCTCCATGGAGGGAAGTATTGATATCGCTTCTTCCGCGATCACGGGGAGCTATACGCTGGAAGTATATACATCCAACGATGTACTTCTTTCTTCCAGGAATTTTTCCGTGGAAGAATTTGTCCCCGACCGTATCAGGGTCAGTACAAAGCTGGATAAAACATTCCTGAAACCCGGGGAGAGTTCCAGCCTTACCATTAACGCCATGAATTTCTTCGGGCCACCCGCCGCTAACCGGAAATATGAATCGGAGATCCAGGTGAAACAAAAGGCGTTTTCTCCGGAGAAATTTGATGACTATAATTTCATCCTGGCCAACCAGCAAACCTTCTTCGACAAGAAGGTGCAGGAAGGAACAACTGATAATGAGGGAAACGCTTCCTTCCTGTACGAAGTGCCTTCCACCTATGCCAACATGGGGGCGCTGCAAACCAATTTCTATACGACCGTATTTGATGAGACCGGGAGGCCCGTTAGCCGTGCCGCGTCCATTGACGTGTTCACCCAGGATGTCTTTTTTGGAGTCAAACAGGACTGGTATTATTATTACCCGCTGAACCAGGCGGTGAAATTCCAACTGGCGGCAGTTAACAAGGATGGTAATGCCATCAACGCTACCGCCAGGGTGGAAGTGATCAAACATGAGTACCGTACGGTGCTGACCAAAAGCGGCAGCTATTTCCGTTACGAGTCGCAGAAAGAGGACAAGCTGATGATCGAGCAGCAGATCACTGTCGGAGCGAATACGGTATACAGTTATGTTCCCCGAACCCCGGGTGATTACGAGGTAAAGATCTACAATCCCGGCGCCACCAACTATGTAAGCCGCAGTTTTTACTCTTACGGCAGTTGGGGAAGCGGTAATACTTCATTTGAAGTGAGCAGGGAAGGAAATATCGATATCTCCATTGATAAAAAATCCTATTATACCGGTGAGACCGTAAAGGCCCTGTTCAAAACACCATTCAGCGGCAAGATGCTGGTGACAACGGAAACGGATCATATCATCACCCACCAGACCATAGAGGTCAGTAACCGTACGGCCAGTGTGGATCTGAAGCTAAGGGTTTTGCGAATGTGACTGTAGAGGAGAAGAACAGGAAGATACCGGTGGAAGTGAATGCCGCAAAATCAGTGCGTTCCAAAACGCACCAGAAAGTAACCGTGAAAGCCGCTCCCGGCAGTATGGTGACTTTGTCGGCGGTTGACAACGGGGTGCTGCAGATCAGCGATTTCAAGACACCGGATCCTTATGATCATTTCTACCAGAAAAAGGCATTGCAGGTGTCGGCCTATGATCTTTATCCTTTGTTATTTGAAGAAGTGAGGGCCAAACTCAGCAGCACCGGTGGTGACGGTGACCTGGATATGGAAAAAAGGGTCAACCCCATGCCAGCCAAGAGGATCAGGGTGGTGAGTTACTGGAGCGGGATCAAAAAAGCCAGCAGCAGCGGCGTGGCGGAATTTGAGTTTGATGTTCCGCAATTCAGCGGTGAACTGAGGCTGATGGCCGTTTCTTATAAAGGCAACAGTTTTGGTTCGGGAGAGAACACTATGACGGTGGCAGATCCCATCGTGATCAGTACGGCCCTGCCCAGGTTCTTAAGTCCGGGTGACACGGTGAATGTACCGGTAACCCTGACCAATACGACAGACAAAACAGCCAGTGTTACGGCAGGAATCGCGGTGGCAGGACCCGTAAAAGTAGTGGGGAGCAATAGTGTTAGTATAAGCCTGAACGGAAAGGCCGAAGGGCGTGCAAATTTTCGTTTAGTGGCGGATCCAACCATCAATGTTGGCAAGGTGACCATTACGGTGAATGGCATGGGTGAGAAATTCTCCGATGTAACGGAGATATCCGTTCGACCCCCTTCCACCCTGCAAAAAGTAACCGGCAGCGGTTCGGTGACAGGTGGCGGTTCGCAGAATATTAATATCGGGCTGAGTGATTTTATCCCGGGCAGTGTGAATTATAGTCTCGCTGTAAGTCGTTCACCGGTGGTTGAACTGGGTGAACAACTGCGTTTCCTGGTGCAGTATCCTTATGGTTGTACGGAACAAACGGTTTCTGCCGTGTTCCCGCAACTTTACTATGGCGATCTTGCTGACCTGATGCAACTGAACAGGCAACAGAATAAATTAAATGCCAATACCAACATCATGGAGGCGATCCGTAAGATCAAGATGCGGCAGTTATACAACGGCGCGGTGACTTTGTGGGATGGCGAGGGCAAAGAGGATTGGTGGACCACTATCTACTCGGCCCATTTCCTCCTCGAAGCACGCAAAGCGGGTTTTGAAGTGGACAACAGTTTATTGAATACCATGCTTAATTATGTCAGCAACAGACTCAAGAACCGGGAGACCATCACGTATTATTATAACCGTGACCAGAATAAAAAGATCGCTCCGAAAGAAGTGGCCTATGGATTGTATGTGCTGGCCCTGGCCGGAAGAACAAATGTTCCGGCGATGAACTATTACAAGGCCAATACATCCCTGCTGGCGCTGGACAGCCGCTACCTGCTGGCCGCGGCCTATGCAACCGCGGGTGACAAGAAATCATTCTCCAGCATGTTGCCGGCTAACTTCAGTGGTGAAGAATCTGTTCCCCAGTCGGGCGGCAGTTATTATTCGGATGTGCGGGATGAGGCCATTGCGCTGAATGCCTTGCTGGAAGTGGATCCCGGGAATGCCCAGGTGGGCACCATGGTTAAACATGTGGCCGATAAACTGAAGACCAGGCGCTGGCTCAGTACACAGGAAAGGGCCTTTGCCTTCCTTGCCCTTGGCAAGCATGCAAGAGCCGCCAACAAGTCCGATGCCACGGGTGAAATAAAAGTGAACG
Organism: Chitinophagaceae bacterium; assembly: GCA_044229375.1. Taxonomy (GTDB): domain Bacteria; phylum Bacteroidota; class Bacteroidia; order Chitinophagales; family Chitinophagaceae; genus JJ008. Next base: position 1,136 of record JBGATE010000136.1, on the reverse strand, counting down.
GTAAAGTTGTTGCCAAAGTGAGTGATGCGGGTTGGTCGGGTGATATGAAGGCCCTGGGTGGCAGCAATGTGGAACTCGTCACAAAAGGAAACGGACGTCTCTATTATTTCTGGCAGGCGGAAGGTATCAGTGCAAGTGGCGCATATAAGGAAGAGGACAGTTACCTTAAAGTGAGGAAGCAGTTCTATGACAGGAATGGTAAGATGATCTCCGGCAATTCCTTTAAACAAAATGACCTGGTGATCGTGGGGATCACGCTGGAACGTTCCTTTAATACGGCGATTGAGAATGTGGTGATCACCGATCTGCTGCCCGCCGGTTTTGAGATCGAGAACCCGAGGACGAAGGAAATTCCGGGTATGGACTGGATCAAGGATGCCGGAACCCCGGCCGCCATTGATGTACGCGACGACCGTATCCATTTCTTTGTGAATGCTGATAATAATAAACAAACCTATTACTACGCGGTACGTGCCGTATCACCCGGTAACTACAAGATGGGGCCGGTGAGCGCAGACGCTATGTACAACGGGGAGTATCACTCTTACCACGGTGCAGGAATGGTAAAGATCACCCAGTAAAAAAGCGAAACAATTATTTCAAGCCGGGATGCCTAAGCATTCCGGCTTTTATTTTACCTTTTCATCTGAATTCCGGAAAACAGGGAGAGTTGCCAGAGTGGCCGATCGGGGCGGTCTCGAAAACCGTTATACCAGCAATGGTATCCAGGGTTCGAATCCCTGACTCTCCGCCTTCGCCCGCCGTAGCTTGAGCGTAGGCGGGCTTCGCCCATCAACAGTTTTTTTCAAGCGGGCTACGGCGGACGCGGTCCGCATTTTGTCCACGGAAGCTTTAGCTTAAGCGGGCTTCATCCGCCGAAGCTTTAGCATAGGCGGGCTTCGCCCATCAACAGTTTTTTTCAAGCGGGCTACGGCGGACGCGGTCCGCATTTTGCCCACGGTAGCTTTAGCGTTGGTGGCTTCGTCGGCAAGGTCCGCCAACTTTTAATTTATGTTTATTTCTGCAAATGATGTGAAAAAAAACTTCGAAAACCTGAGTCTTTTCACCGGGTTAGTTGAAGCGCTATGAGTAACATTGTTAATAATCCATTTTCATGTATTACGTATATGTATTGA
>JBGATE010000135.1:0-7974 GCA_044229375.1 Chitinophagaceae bacterium | reverse complement strand
GCCATGCGGAGTTCATTGATTCGGCACTTGGTTACAGAATAGACTATGCAGGCCATTCTGTAATCCTTTCGGGCGATACACGTTACAGTGAAAACTTAATCCGGTATGCAAAAGAGGCAGACGTAGTTATTCATGAAGTAGCCGCAGCCAACAAACATTCTATGCAAACATCTCCTTTGATCAATCAAATTCTTGGATTTCATACGTCGCCGGAAGATGCCGGGAACGTGTTTGAGCAAACGAAACCTAAACTTGCCGTTTATTCTCATATTGTTTTATTGACAGCCGAATCATCCATTCCCCCGCCAACGATGGATGAAGTTATATTTCGCACAAAAAAGATTTATAGTGGCGCCTTACAGGCGGGTGAAGACCTTATGCGTATTGAGGTCGGCGACGAAGTAAAAGTTTCAAAATATACAGCCACAGGAATCAAGGCAACAGAAGTTATTAAATAAGAAGTGAAATTCGTCCCCACAACAGGCGCATTGGCTATCTGGCACTGATGAGATATTCTCCATTTTCTGTTTGTTGATCAGCTTTCGTTCCGGGCAGAAAGTTGATCAATTCCCCAACTGTATCAAGCCCCGGAGGTTATGCGTAATTTTAGCGACACGCATATAAGACTGACGTTCTGAAAAAAGAAAAGAATGCAATTGCGGAACATTAACTCTTCAAAGATCAGGTGACTTATTATTAACTTTAAGAATATGATACAACAAAAAATCACCCCTTGCCTGTGGGTAGAAAAAGATGCCAAAGCCGTAGTCGATTATTATCTCTCTATTTTTAAAGACGGTAAATTAAAGGACTATCGCTTATTTACCGGGATGCCAAAAGACGGCAACCCTGATAATGTATCCGATGATAATTTATCAGGCGAGTTTGATACGGCAGTAATGGAAATAGCCGGAGTGGAATTCAGCATTTTGGCCGCTGGCCCGTTATTTAAATTTACGGAGGCCATATCGCTGGTGATTAATTGTAAAGACCAGGCCGAAGTAGATTACTATTGGGAAGCGCTAACTTCTAACGGAGGTGAAGAAGGACCCTGCGGTTGGTGTAAGGATAAGTATGGTTTATCCTGGCAAGTAGTACCTACTGAATATTTTGACCTCATCCATCATAGCGATCCTGCTATCAGCAGAAAGGCTTTGATGAACACTTTTAAACAAAAGAAACTAATAATTTCAGCGTTAAAGTGACATGAAAAGAAAAAATAACCCATGACATGGGTTTTTCTGCTATGCCGGCTCACGAATATATACTGATCATCCCGTTCACATAATACCAACTGCATTCACTATACTCAGCTACCCTGCCTGCCGGCAGACAGGGGTTCAGCCTGAGAGAACAAAGAATAGCAGCACAACAGAAAGCCCTGGCCGCCAGGCGTCATTGTAACCAATCCTCCGCGATCACTAACACTTACCGACATTTTAACCCGGCAAAAAAAAATGGCCAATAAATTTGCGCAACCCGATAGTTGCACATATATTTGCAACCTGAAGGTTGCTTAATTAAATATGGAAGCATGAAACAAGACCTGTTCCAGGCCATCGCTGACCCGACACGCAGGGCTATTTTGACTCTACTTGCTGTGCAGGCATTGACACCCAATGCGATGGCAGAAAAATTTGATATGAGCCGGCAAGCCGTATCAAAGCATATTAAAGTGCTGCAGGAATGCGAATTGATCAGGCCTGAACATTCAGGCAGAGAAATTTATTATCACTTTAATTCCAAAAAAATGCAGGAACTGGACAATTGGCTTGCCCAATTCAGGAAGACCTGGGAAACGCAATTTAACCAGCTTGACAAAGTATTATCAACCATTAAAAAACAGAAAAAATGAACACCCTGCTATTTGATTTTACCGTCAACAAAACAGCAAAAACGGTATCTATAACACGGGAATTTGCGGCCGGGCTCTCACTGGTATGGGATGCCTTCACCAAACCCGAAATTCTTGACCAATGGGCGGCCCCTGCACCCTTTGTTTCAAAAACAAAATATATGAATTTTGAAGTGGGCGGAAAAAGATTCTATGCGATGGTGAGCCCCGAGGGACAGGAGCGGTGGATCCTCCAGGAATATACTTCCATCCATCCTAAAACCAATTTCCAATTGACGAATGCGTTTGCAGACAAAGATGAAAACCCCGAATTACCGGGTTCTGAATGGGATTACCGTTTCAGCGAAGAAAAGGGTGTAACAAAAGTGAGCATTACCATTTATAATGAATCGTTTGAGCGTATGGAGAGTTTATTAGAAGGCTTCCGGCAAGGATTTACCCTGACATTGAAAAACCTGGAAGAATTACTGGCAGGATCCCTGAAATTACATTGAAAAGATTCCATAGCCCTGCATGGAGCGAAAACATGCCTGGATCTGAAAATACAAAGCAAGCAACACCTATTCACCATTCATATGAACGTACCAAAACAAATCAACGCGTATATCAGCAGTCAGCCGGAACCGAAAAGCCGTGAAATGCTGGAATTGCACCGTTTCATTCTCCAGGTATTACCAGGATGTAAATTATGGTTCCTGGATGGTAAAAACGACGAAAATAAAACTGTTTCCAATCCGAATATAGGATATGGACTTCAAACCATAAATTATGCTGATGGAACCACCCGGGAGTTTTATCAAATCGGTATGTGTGCAAATACAACCGGGATCTCCGTCTATATCATTGGTATCCCTGATAAGAAATACTTAGCCCAAACCTATGGGAAAAAAATCGGCAAGGCGAGTGTGAGCGGGTATTGCATAAAATTCAAAACGCTGAAAGATATAAACATTGATGTGCTGGAAGCAGCCATTCGATACGGGGTTAATGCCACGAATCAAAAAAAGTGAACTGCGTGAACAAAACAACGAACCCCTGGCAAAATGTTTTGTGTAACCAGGGCCTTACGGAGTTACACTCATCTGCAGTGCATCTAATTGCTTTATATCCTGCGGGCAGAATTCAGCCCGGCCGTAATGCAGACCATCAACTTTTATGTATAAATTTAGCTTCGTTCCGGGCCGGCCGCTGGCCAATTCCCCCGCTGCCATAAGCCATGAACGCTGAACGCGAGAATGCCGGTGTGCCGGGTGTAAATTGAATGAGACATTTCGGAAAAAAGATGTTACGGATAAGGAACCCTGTTTTTTATTGTCGCCTCCCATTATTATTTCAAAACTTCTGACAACAAAATGGTATCATGATAAAGAAGCAGTTTATCACCTCCCTCCTCCTGCCGGTTTTACTATTCACCACAAATGCATCTGCACAGCAAACAAATGCCCATGAAGATTATTCATCCTACCTGCCGGAAGTAAGAGCCTTCAATAAGCAATTGGCACAGATGCCGCAAGGCGCCTCTGTTTTAACCCCGGAAGGCCTGGCTGCCGCACGGAATCCGATGATGCCGGGCAATTCATCAAAAACACAACTGCCGCCTTCTGTAAAATATATTCCGGGGCCGGGAGGAGATCTTCCACTCCGAATTTTCAAACCCGCTACAATCCGTGCAGTAGTACTGCAAATTCACGGGGGCGGATGGTCCCTGGGAACTGCCGCAAGCGATGATATTCAGAACGATATCATGGCGAGAACCTGTAACGTAGCGGTAGTGAGCGTTGACTACCGTTTGGCGCCGGAGCATCCATTTCCGGCCTGTATAGACGATTGTAAAGCCGCGGCAAAATGGCTGGTGCAAAACGCAATGAAGGAATTTGGCACAACCAGGTTATTTATTTCCGGCGCTTCAGCCGGCGGGCATTTAAGCGCAGTAACCACCCTCTACATCAGGGATTCACTCCAGGCTATTGATAAGGTGAAGGGCGTAAACCTGATCTATGGATGTTTCGATCTTTCACGTACTCCATCCTGCAGGATGGCGACAGACAGCACCCTTTTTCTTACCAGGAAATACCTGGATGATACGTATGAACTGGTATTTCACGGGTTCAGCAATGAACAATTGCGAAACCCGCACTATTCGCCGTTGTATGCGGACCTGCGGCATTTGCCACCGGCCTTGTTTACCATTGGAACCGCAGATCCCCTGGTTGATGATACCTATTTCATGGAAGCAAGATGGAGATTGGCGGGGAATAAAACCTTTCTTGCGGTATATCCAGAAAGCCCGCACGCTTTCAATTTCTTTCCATCACAAATGGCAAGGGCAGCGAACGAAAAAATGTTTCAATGGATAATGGCCTTGTGTGAAAACTAAAGATGTTGTTTCCCTTTTAGAAATAGGTCCAGGCCGGCACAAAAACGGCAGGTGTGGACCTATAAATGTTCGCCGTAACGATTTATGCAACCCTGCTGAACACCCTGCTAACGTAAAAATTAATGCAAGACATGGCCAGTATTAAAACAACCGAGACTTCCAAAAGCGTCACTGCCTTCCTTAAGGCGGTCCCTGGTGAGGTAAAACGGAAAGACAGTTTCCGGGTTATTGAAATAATGCAACAGCAAACAGGCTTCGGACCAAAAATGTGGGGACCCAGTATTATCGGTTTTGGAAAGTATCATTACAAATATGACAGTGGACACGAAGGTGATATGCCGATTGCCGCATTTTCCCCGAGGTCAACGGCCATTGTTATCTACGTTTCCGAGAACTTTGATAAGAAAGATGAATTATTGAAAAAACTGGGTACACACAAAACGGGAAAAGTTTGTATCTACATAAAAAAGCTGGCCGATATTGATATTTCCGTATTGAAGAAAATAATTTCCTATTCGACCAGGGATATAAAATCCCGTTATCCCGATAAGACAACGAAATAGGGCTTAAGACATCTTGTCTTTACTCCTCCGACAATGACCCCCACCCCGGGGCCCGGCAACCCGGTCACAAGGACACTCTGTTAATTCCGGACTCCTCCCGGGTATTCTCCGGGTTTTTTTAAACCCTTTTAAGTTGCTGATATTTAACCGCTTGTTTAAAATATACCTATTTTCAATATTTATTTATTGTTTATCAATAAATATTTAGTGATATTTGCATATCAGCAAATTGAAACATTATGGAAATCAAAATCACAACGAAACAAATCCTGAAAGTATTACAGGTTGTTTCCTGGATCATTTTTATTGGTTTATGCGTTGAAGCGGGTGGCCTTGTTTTCAATACCTTCTTTACGTTTGCGTTGAATCCGCAGGGTGCCGCAAATTTTTGGGAAGCTGACTTGTCTCCCCTTTATTCGTATGACCGCGGAAAGTTTTTAGTAATTACAATCATCATGATCATTGTTGCCGTATTGAAGGCAATTATGTTTTACCAGATCGTAAAACTTTTCGTTGACAAAAAACTGAACATTTCCCAGCCTTTCAACCAGGAATTAAGGCGTTTTCTGTTAATCCTGTCGTACCTGGCACTGGGTGTGGGCCTGTTCTCCTATAATGGATCCAGGTATTCCGGATCGTTAAGCCGGGAGGGCGTTACCCTGCCCGATTTACAATCTTTACACCTGGCAGGGGCCGATGTGTGGCTGTTTATGTCCGTCATACTTTTTGTAATCACACAGATTGTTAAACGGGGTATTGAAATTCAGCAGGAAAACGATTTAACCATATAGCTTATGCCGATAATAGTAAACCTGGATGTCATGATGGCAAAGCGAAAGATGTCACTAAATGAACTTTCGGAAAAAGTGGATCTAACGCTGTCCAATCTCTCCATTCTGAAAACAGGAAAAGCAAAAGCCATCCGGTTCAGTACGCTGGAAGCGATCTGCAAAGCCCTGGATTGCCAGCCCGCTGATCTTCTCGAATATGTAAACGGGAAATAACGCAGGGAAATGAAACCCTGATTTCAAAACCAACAGAGAAAATCCGCTAACCGGATGCCGATACGCCTGGCATACAGCAAAGGGCATATTCGTAGGCCAGGACCGTCCCGTTTAAAATTGCAGGCACCCCTGGAAATCCTGTCGTATTAAATCAGAACAAATCTCATAAGTCGGTTTTTATGTATCCCACAAAGACGCAAAGAACACAAAGCTGTTATGATCAATAAGGATCTCTTTGTGCGCTTAGCGGCTTTGCGGGAAACAGCACTTTTGAGATAACCTCCAGCCAAAAAGAAAGGGTGGCAGCCGGCAAGAGTTCTTATCTTCATCAACATAAAAAGTATGCAGCTGTACAGTTAACTCAGTAACAAACTGAAAAAGTATGAATGCAACAATTATCGGCTTTTCATCAGCAATGGTAACCATACTGATTGCATCTCTTATTAAGCGATTTGACAGGAATCTTTTCTTCGGTTTGATCCTGACCGGCATCGGGTTCCTCTATGTCGGCTTTACCTGGACCCATCTTACCGTTGCCATTATCAGTTTTGTACAGGTCCTGTTTTTTGTAGTACTGGCCTACCTCGGAATTAATAAGGATCCCTGGTTCCTGATCGCCGGTTTTTTCCTGCACGGGATCTGGGACCTTCTCTACGGCCGGTTCGCCCACACTGATCTGCTTCCCCCGCAGTATGACCTGTTCTGCCTGACCTATGATTTCATTATAGGGATCTATCTTTTCCTGGTCAACTATCAAAGGCGCCGGGATCCGGAGACCTCTATTAGCGGATAATAATAGCGATGCGCCTGCCAGTTTATCACAGGAATAAAAAAGGTGGCCCTGAACAGGACCACCGTATACTTTAATTCACCGCCCTGCGATCAGGCCAGTTCGAAACGGTCAAGGTTCATGACCTTGTTCCATGCCGCTACAAAGTCATTCATGAATTTTTCTTTCGAATCTTCACATGCATACACTTCAGCGATGGCGCGAAGCTCGGCGTTGGAACCGAAAATGAGATCAGCGCGGGTAGCGGTCCATTTCAGTTCGCCGGTTGCCCGGTCACGGCCCTCAAAGTGCTGCTGTGAACCGGAGCCGGGCTTCCAGGTGGTTCCCGGGTCAAGCAGGTTCACGAAGAAATCGTTGCTGAGTTTTCCCGGGTTTTGGGTGAAAACGCCATTCTTCGAGTTATCAAAATTGGCGTTCAGCGCCCGCATGCCGCCAACCAGCACCGTCATCTCGGGCGCCGTAAGGGTAAGCAGTTGCGCTTTATCCACCAGTAATTCTTCAGACGATGCCACGCAACGGGAACTGAGATAGTTGCGGAAACCATCGGCCGCGGGTTCCAGCACCGCGAAGGATTCCGCATCGGTTTGTTCCTGCGAAGCGTCGGAGCGACCGGGCGTAAAGGGCACTGTTATATTTTGCCCGGCATCCCTGGCCGCTTTCTCAACTGCAGCGCATCCACCCAGCACGATCAGGTCGGCCAGGGAGATCTTTTTGTTACCGCTTTGCGCGCCGTTGAATTCTTTTTGAATTCCTTCCAGCACCTGCAACACTTTCGACAGTTGTGCCGGGTTGTTCACTTCCCAATCCTTTTGCGGAGCAAGACGGATCCTTGCACCATTGGCGCCACCGCGTTTATCGGAACCGCGGAAAGTGGAGGCGGAGGCCCATGCAGTGGATACCAGTTGGGAAACGGATAATCCTGAAGCGAGTATTTTACCCTTGAGTGCGGCAATGTCCTGGTCGTTTACCAGTTCATGTGTAACCGCCGGAACAGGATCCTGCCAGATCAGTTCCTCGGCAGGCACTTCGGGTCCGAGATAGCGGGCGCGGGGGCCCATATCGCGGTGTGTGAGTTTGAACCAGGCGCGGGCAAAGGCGTCCGCGAACTCATCCGGGTTCTCCAGGAAATGTCTTGCGATTTTTTCGTAAGCCGGATCCATACGCAAAGAGAGATCGGTCGTGAGCATCATCGGCGCATGTCGTTTCGTCTTGTCATGCGCGTCGGGCACGGTACCCGCTCCCATGTTGTGTTTTGGCTGCCACTGATGTGCGCCCGCCGGGCTTTTGGTCAGTTCCCATTCGTAACCAAAGAGGTTCCATAAAAAGTTATTGCTCCATTTTGTCGGGGTCGTCGTCCAGGTTACTTCCAAACCGCTGGTGATCGT
>JBGATE010000134.1:0-8012 GCA_044229375.1 Chitinophagaceae bacterium | reverse complement strand
GCATCGTAGAAACCGAAATCGCCCGGCTCGAACACAGGAATGGTCATATCGAAAATATTGCATTCAAAGACGGAGCCAAAGCAACCGTAAAAGCAATCTATGCCCGGCTGCCTTTTGTGCAGCATTCCACCGTTCCCCAATCACTGGGCTGCGAATTAACCCCTGAAGGTTATATCAAAACCGATATGGCGCAACGAACAACGGTGCCCGGAGTTTATGCCTGCGGCGATAATACGAGCAGGATGCGGACCGTGGCCAACGCGGTGGCCATGGGTACGGCCGCGGGGATCATGTTGAATAAAGAACTGGCGGAGGAGGAATTCTGATCCAAGAAGAACCCGGGCATTAGGAATTGAGATCAGATTTGTAAACAATGAAACGACCGACCATCAACTACACCAGTATATGCACAAGCTTATTTTACAAACAAAACGGCTACTGATCAGGAACCTGAAAGCAGATGACCTTGCCGATTTTCACCTGTACCGCTCAAACCCCGAAGTAACAAAATACCAGGGCTTTGACACTTTTTCCCCCGAACAGGCGGCCGATTTCATCCGGGAACAAACCGGCAAACTATTCGGGAACCCCGGAGAATGGGTGCAGTATGGCATTGAGAACAAAGAAACAGGCCGGCTGATCGGTGACTGTGCCATCAAACTGGATGCCCATGATACCCGGCTTGCCGAGACCGGCATAACCATTTCACCCCGGGAGCAGCAAAAAGGGTTTGCAAAAGAAACCCTGCTCGCCATCCTGGATTTCTTATTCAGCCGTGCCGATTTTCACAGGGTCACTGCAACGGTGGATGCAGAAAATACCGCTTCCATCCAATTGCTGAAAAGCGCAGGGTTCAGGGAGGAAGGGCATTTTATCGAGAATATTTTTTTCAAGGGCAACTGGGGCAGTGAATACCTATATGCAATACTGAAGAGCGAATGGTTGCAACGGAAAAAAAACACCGGGGCCTGACTCGCTTACCTTACCGCCTGCCGGCAGGGAACTACTTCGCACCATAACAATCATGAAAATGCTGGAAAACGGGGATCAACAGCTCCATCACGCTTTTTCTTTTCCTGTTTGGATGCGTACTCATGGAAATGCGGATCAATTGTTCAGCCGTTTACGCAATTGCCTTTGCAGCAAGCCGAACCGACCTTAACTGGCCGCCCAGCTCGTGAATGGCTTTTTCGATCCGCCGCACCTGCTCCCCGGAGGGTTGCTTATGCCCCGAGGAATACTGGCGGATCAGCCCGGGATGGAGACCGGCCAAAGCCGCAAGCTTCGACTGGTTTAAAAAGTTGAACCGCTCGAAAAAGACCGTGAGGTCATAGGCATATTCAAACCGGATATTCTCCCATCCCTCAAAATCCCTTATCGCCTGCTGAAGCTTTTTTTCCAGCGCGGGCAGGCTGCTGGCTGAATCGACAATAAGATTCCGCCTTATTACGACCCGGCCCCATAATTTGCCGCCCTTCTTTTCAAGGACCAACGCTATCTTCCTCGGTTTTGACATATGCCAGGTGATGATTTATCCAATTATTTTTGTTGTCATGCTCTTCCTTATTTCAATCCGGCCTGCCGGAGAATAGCGTTTAAGGTTCCCCTGGGAATATCCCCTCCATGAACAGGCACCGTTATCTTTCCCTTTTTTACCGGGTGTATCAATTGCAGGTGACTTCCTTTTTGTTCCTTTTTCACCCAGCCCTCCTCCCGCAACAATTTTATCAATTCCCTTACGCGCATAAACCTGAAATACGATCACGGCTGCTTTCAACACGGCCGGTAAAGTTAGGTAACTTTTTTGTTACCTGTCAAATATCCGGTCATTAGATTGTTGTAAAAAGGGAAAAACACCGTTCCACTCCGTTTTTTTCGGCCGGCGTTCAGCCTGCCGAACCACGAATAATAGAAGCAGTCTCAGAAGTAATAGTAAACCACGTCGAACATAGTGCACCACGGCTTTTTCCCTGTGATTCGATGTGTCCGTCCTGGTTTAATTCCACGCTGAATGGACTTTTGAAATAGGTTCTGGAAATAACTACAGGAACCTCCCTCTATCCTGCCGGAGTTTTTTCAGCCTCTGCTGAATGAATTCATGTTCGGCCGGCAGTGGAAATGGCCGGCAGTTTCCAATGGTACCTCACCCCCAGTAGCCGGATGGCCACGATCGAGAGGATGGCAATAGCGTCGGGCAGCAGACCGCTGAGTCCCGCTTTTCTCAGCAACAAATAATAGATGATCCCCCCCGGCAATACAGGCGGACGCATAGATCTCCTTTTGAAAGATCAGCGGAATATTATTCAATACCACATCCCGGATAATGCCGCCAAAGCAGGCGGTAATGGTACCCAGCGCCACACACATCACCGGGTGAAGATCCGCCTGGATGCCTTTCTGGATACCGATGATGGTAAACAATCCTAACCCCAGGGAATCGAAGAGCAATAATAGCGGATGAAAATTACGGATCAGGTTACTGAACAGCACGGCCGCGAGGAAACTCAGGAAAACGATCAGGCTGTAATTCATATTAAGCATCCAGCTGACCGGCTGTTCCCCGATCAGCAGATCCCGCAGGGTGCCGCCGCCCAGCGCGGTGATAAAGGCCATGACGAAAATGCCGAATATATCCAGCTTTTTTTCCATGGCGGCAAAGGCGCCCGAAATGCTGAAGGCGGCAATACCCAGGATATCGATCAGTTCAATTAACTCCATGGTTCGAAATTAACAATAGGAAACCAGTATCTGCCTTGCTACCGATCTTCGGTAATGTCCAAGTTTGAATCTCAAGCAGAGAGCACAGCGTACCAATTAGTAAACGACCTTCTAATTTTCACATCCTCAAATTGGCACATCTTCAAATCGGCACATCCCCAAATCGGCACATCTTCAAATCGATCCTCTACCCGATCTTCAGGGAGGTCATGGTTAACGATCCGGCCACTGCCTTATCATTGAATAATTTTATTTCTTCCTTTTCTTCCTTCAGTGCAAGGGTGTAAAGCAGCGGCAGATAATGTTCCGGGGTGGGGATGGCCAGTTGAAAGGCCCGGCCCTGTGCCTTGTAATTGATCAGCTGGACGTGATCGCCCTCCAGTATATATTTTCTCATTTTATCGCTGGCTTCTTCGGCCCAGTCAAAAGCATAACCCGATTTATTCAAGTTCTTCCAGTCCACCAGGCGCAGGTTATGCACCATATTCCCGCTCCCGATGATGAGCACACCCTTTTCCCGGAAAACAGACAACTCCTTCGCGAGATCATAATGATAACGGGGCGCCTGGCTGTGATCGAGACTCATCTGGATCACCGGAATTTCCGCGGCGGGATAGAGGTGTTTGATCACGCTCCATGCGCCGTGGTCGAGGCCCCATTTATCGTCGAGCTCCACTGTTGTTTTCCTTACAAGCGCCTTTGTTTGCTTTGCCAGCTCTGGACTCCCGGGTGCCGGGTATTGTACTTCAAACAGTTCCTGCGGGAACCCGCCAAAGTCGTGAATGGTAGGCGGATGCTCCATGGCCGTCACCCTTGTTCCTTTTGTTTCCCAATGGGCGGACACACAAAGAATGGCCGAAGGCTTCGGGATCTCGCGGGAAATATCCCGGAATCCCTGTACAAACTCGTTCTCTTCAATGGCATTCATCGGGCTACCGTGCCCGAGAAATAACACCGGCATTTTTTCCGTGGCGTCAAGGCCGGATGTCAACTTATTCAGTTCATTCAATTTCATGGCGATTCCTGTTAATGGCAACATGGCCATTGTTTTAATAAAATGGTTTCTCTTCATCGGAAATTTGCTTCTTCAATTTACAATTTTAGCCGCTTAGTTTGCCATATCGTCGGGTATAATGCTGTGCACAGGCCGCGTTCCCGCCGCATCCGGGTGCGGTATTTTGTCATGCCTGAAAAAAAAACCGCAGCACTTGCATGCTGCGGTAAGTTTACTGTTATGATAAGGCTTAATGGTGTTTACAGATCAACGTACTCGTACCGGTACGTGGTGAGTTTGTCCGGCTGTGCGGGTATCAGGTATTTTATTTTGTAATCCACGGATAGCGTATACTTCTGCGCATCCGTGACCCGTCCCACACATTCATAAATATTATCGTAGGTCTTCAGCGCGCCCTGGTAACTGGCATAGAGCACCTGGGAAGAGACGGAATAGACCAGCCAGCTGTCGGGCTCATAAAAACTGAGGGAGCTAACCGTTTCCCGGTGACGGGCCAGCAATTCGGGGTCGGCCGGAAAGCTGAACTGTGATTCATTTAAGAGTTCCAGTACCGCGCCGTTCACGGTTAATACTTTTCGGTCAGTCAGCAGGCCGCCGTTGTAGCTGTATTCCCGCACCAGCGTGGGTACACCGGTGGTATCATAATCGCGGATCCGGGTGACACGGGCAGGAATGGCGTCATCATATTCATACTTGGAATCCTGGGCAAAGATCCCGTAGTTGATGAACCGTGATCTTTCGATACGTCCCGAAGCGTCTTTCATGAATACCTGTTCCGTTTTGGGTGTGCCGTCGGCCAGGAAACTTTTCACGCTGCTGAGCACGCCGGCCGCGTCATAGCTGTATTTCCAGGTGAACTGAACAGAACCATCCGGTTTGTAATAGTCATAGCGGTCGATCTTCCCGTCGGGCCGGTAATTGTAACGCTCAAACAGTATGTTATCGATAAACACCGCGGCGATACGTTTTCCCTTTGCGGGAGCGTCCTGTTTAGTCTTGGAACAGGCCCCCAGCAACAAGGCCAGTCCCCATACGATAAAGTGAACATTCTTTTTCATCATTGATAAGGTTTAAGGTTAATGATCCTGATTTTTTTATGGAAGAGTGAAGATACCGGCGAAGATTACTTACGGCAAAGCAGTGCTTATTCTGCGGCAACATTTGCTTATTTTGCGGCAACCACTCTATGTAATATGAAACCGGAATTTATTACAACCTTCATTCCCTTAGATACTGTATTTACTTTATATACTTTAGAAACTGTATATACTTTATATACTGTATTTACTTTAGATGCTATATAAACTTCATAAACTACCCAAATCATCCTCATTTCTTTCTACCTTCCCAATCCAATTCAAACCCCGCCGCAATGAAAAATCACAGCCTGCAAACAGAGATCGACGCCAGTTACCTGTACCAAAAACTGGCGGACAAGGAGAGTGATCCGACCATCGCCAATGTATTTACACAAATGAGCGGTATCGAAAAAAGTCATGCCGAAGCCTTTGCCAAAAAAGAGAATATCCCGCTGGAGAGCCTGATGAAGCCATCCTGGAGGGCAAAAACATTGAACCTGATCGGGAAGATCTTCGGTTATGACTATGTGCTGGGCGCTTTGATGGATACGGAAAAGGGTCTTTCCAGCGCGATCATTGAAACCAAGAAAAAGAACAAGCAGAAAATAACCGGTACCGAAACGATGCATGTGAGCATATTACGCAGCATCCTTGAAAAAGAAGAAGGGGTGACCGGGGCGCAGCTTTCGAAATTCGAAAAGAAGCATCGTTCGGTTGGCGGCAATGCGATCCGTGCGGCGGTATTGGGTGGCAACGACGGACTCGTATCCAATTTCAGCCTGATCATGGGAATAGCCGGCGCCTCGGCCGGGCAGGAAGGGGTTTTACTGGCCGGGCTCGCGGGATTACTCGCGGGCGCTTTATCCATGTCGTTGGGTGAATGGATCTCGGTCAAAAGCTCGCAGGAACTCTACGAAAACCAGATGCAGATCGAGATGGAAGAACTGGAAACAAATCCCGAGGGCGAACAGAAGGAACTGGCCCTGATCTATATTGCAAAAGGCCTCCCGGAAGAGCAGGCCAATCAAATGGCGGCTGATATAATGAAAGACAAGGATAAGGCGCACGATGTGCTGGTCAGGGAGGAACTGGGCATCAATTCGGAGGAACTGAAAGGCTCCGCGGTTGAAGCAGCCATCTACTCTTTTATCCTGTTTGCCATTGGCGCCGTGATACCCGTCATCCCGTTCATGTTCACCGGCGGCACACAGGCGATCATGATCAGTGTAGCCATGAGCGCGGCGGGACTTTTCCTGATCGGTGCGGCCATCACGCTGTTTACGGGAAGGAATGTCTGGTTCTCGGGTTTCCGGCAGGTGTTGTTTGGTTTGGCGGCTGCAGCCGTCACCTTTGGTATCGGAAAATTAATAGGGGTTTCATTGACATGATGAAGGAAAGATGAATATGCAAAATGCAGGTGATCGACAATTGGTTTGTACAAATTTCATTTACATTTGACGACTTTTATCCTGCATGACACAACCTGACAAACCACATAAGCACCGGGTCATCATCATTGCCGCCCCTTCAGGCGCCGGAAAAACCTCCGTGGTGCGCCACCTGCTGAAAGCAATGCCGGATCAACTGGCCTTTTCCATTTCCTGTGCCACCCGTCAGCCCCGCAACAACGAAAAAGACGGCGTGGATTATTATTTCATCAGCGCCGATGAATTCAAGGACCGGATCAACCGCCAGGAATTTGTGGAATGGGAAATGGTGTATGCCGGTAAATATTACGGCACCCTGAAATCGGAACTGCGCCGCATCTGGAACCTGCGCCAGACACCGCTGCTGGATGTGGATGTAAAAGGCGGGTTGAATGTACAGTCGCAATACCCCAAACAATCCCTTTCCCTTTTTATAGAACCTCCCTCCATCGAAGAACTGGAACGCCGGCTTATAGCCCGGGGAACCGAATCTCCCGAATCCATAAAGGCCCGCATCAGTAAGGCCTCCTACGAGCTCACTTTCAAGGACAGATTCGACCATATCATCGTCAACGACCGGCTGGAAAGGGCTTGTGAGGAGGCGGAGGCTTTTGTCAGGGCTTTCCTTGGTTAATTGGTTGATTGGTTAATTGGTTAATTGGGTCCTATAGTTCGTAGAGCTTTACAGATGGTAAGTTTTTATTCGTATCAGCACAATCTCAAAACGCAGGAAATTTTTCCAGAGCACAAATACAAATTAGCTCTACGCCGGATTAATCAGAATGACATTTTGTGCTTTAGGGCCTAATTAACCAATCAACCAATTAACCAATTAACCCGTACTTCAAACACCTTCCAACTATATAACTTTCAGCACTTTACGACCCAATTAACCAATTAACCAATCAACCAATTAACAACACAGACTATCTTCGTACTATGTTTAACGTGAACACGATACTGTTCTTCCTCCTCACCCTCCTGCTGATGGCTTTTTTTGCCGGGATCGAAATGGCTTTTTACAGCGCCAACCGGCTGAGCCTGGAGGTGAAGAAGAAACAGGGAGGTACGGCGATGAATATTCTCTCCCGGTTCATTGAGTCGCCCGCCCGTTTCCTGGGCACCACGATGATCGGATTCAATGTTTTCCTTGTATTCTTTTCCCTGCAGATCAGCACCGTGATGAGCCCGGCCTGGGATTATATCGGTCTCGAAATGACCTATGTGCGGCTGGTGGCCGAGATCGGGTTGGCCACTTTTGTGGTACTGCTGTTCGGAGAATTCATCCCCCGTGCATTTTTCAGGGCCCATAGTAACAAACTGCTGGTTCAGTTAACCTACGTTTCCGATTTCTTTTACCAGATGTTCGCCCCGATCGCCACCGGGCTGATCGATCTCAGCGAATGGTTGCTGAAATATGTTTTCAATATCCGTCTCGACAAGCAGAAAGAACCGATCAACCGGAGCGACCTGAAGAACCTGTTCCAGCCAAAGGGAGAAGACGAAAGACAGGAGCGCAACTCACAATTACTGGAGAACGCGCAGGAACTTCCCAAAGTGAAGATCCGGCAATGCCTCGTACCGCGGAAAGAGATCGTAGGGATCGAGAGCAGTGCAGGCGTGGAAGAAATGAAACAGAAATTCATCGAGACCAAGCTCAGCAAACTCGTGGTCTATGAGAATAATATCGACCATATCATTGGTTATGTGCACCAGCTGGAACTTTTTAAAAGACCCGAAACCATACAATCCGTATTACTGCCCATTCCCGCC
>JBGATE010000133.1:0-8030 GCA_044229375.1 Chitinophagaceae bacterium | reverse complement strand
ACCACGTACCAAACCGGGCATGTTCGAGGGTGTGGGGGTGAGGGGTTTGCCCTGGCTGCAGGAGGCTAAAAAAATTACCCGTCTGCCGGTGACGGTTGAAGTGGCAACCGCCAAACAGGTGGAAGAAGCGCTTCGTTTTGGCGTGGATGTACTATGGATCGGGGCCCGAACAACAGTCAATCCCTTCAGTGTGCAGGAACTGGCGGATGCATTGCAGGGAACCGATATCCCGGTTATGATCAAGAACCCGATCAATCCCGACCTGGAACTCTGGAGCGGTGCCGTGGAAAGGGTGGCAAGGGCAGGGGTGAAAGAGATCGGCCTGATCCATCGTGGTTTCAGTTCCTATGGCAATTCTGAATACCGGAATGCACCGATGTGGCACCTGGCCATTGAAATGAAACTGAAACATCCGGGCATGTTGTTCATTAATGATCCTTCGCATATCTGCGGACGGCGGGATACACTCCTCGACACCATGCAACGGGCGATCGACCTGGATTACGACGGGCTGATGATCGAAAGCCATATTGATCCCGATAACGCCTGGAGCGATGCAAAGCAGCAGGTGACACCCGAAGTGCTGGCGGAAATGCTGCACCGGATCACCTGGAGGAAAGAGGATGTGAACTCGGATGAATACCATGCCGCGCTGGAAAAACTGCGGCAGCAGATCAATCACCTCGATGATGAACTGATGCAGATCCTCGGGCAGCGGATGAAAGTGGCTGAACAGATCGGTAATTATAAACGACAGAACAACATCACCATTTTGCAGACCAGCCGCTGGAACGAGATCATCGAAAGGGCGGTGCTGCAGGGAGAAAAGATCGGGCTCAGCAAGGAATTCATCACCCGTTATTTTGATGCCGTACATATGGAAAGCATCAACCACCAGAAAAAGATACTGGACAGTTAGGGTGAGTTAGGAGTTAGGAGATAGGAGATAGGAGTTAGGAGTTAGGAGTCGTTATCCAAGTAATTCTATTCAAGGAAATGAAGCATATCAGGTATAAATTTTCTTCTGCTGTTACGGAGTTATACCCGGCTTGTGGTATTGCGCACCTTAAAAAAATAACGTCGCCGGCAACGACCGTTCTGGTAACGGATGAAAATGTGTACAACGCGCATGCCCGGCGATTTCGCGATTGGAATACCGTTGTGCTCAAACCCGGTGAGGAATATAAAGTGCAGGCAACAGCAGACGCCCTGATCAACCAGCTCATCGGAATGGAAGCAGACCGAACCAGCACCCTGGTGGGAGTGGGCGGCGGGGTGATAACCGATATCACCGGTTACGTGGCTTCCGTGTATATGCGGGGTATCCGGTTCGGGTTTGTTCCCACTACGATCCTGGGAATGGTGGATGCTTCGATCGGTGGCAAGAACGGGATCGATGTGGGGGATCATAAGAATATGGTCGGCGTGATCCGGCAGCCAGCCTTTATCCTGCAGGATATGGTCTTTCTGAACAGCCTGCCCCAGCGGGAATGGGAAAACGGTTTTGCCGAGATCGTGAAGCATGCCTGTATAAAAGATGCAGCCATGTTTGCTGAACTGGAAAACAAAACACTGAAGCAATACCAAAGCAGCCGGCGTTCCCTCTGTGACCTGGTCCGCCGGAATGCACTGATCAAATCAGGAGTTGTACGGAAGGACGAATGGGAGAAAGGGGAGAGAAGGTTATTGAATTTTGGTCATACCCTTGGACACGCGCTGGAAACGAAGTATGAACTGTCGCACGGGCAGGCAATTGCCATTGGCATGACCGCTGCCTGTCATATTTCGGAAAAACTAACCGGGTTCAGGCAAACGGAACGGGTGGTGAACCTGCTGGAGAAATATAATCTTCCCGCCTATGCCAGTTTTGACCGGCAAAAAGTGTTTGAAGTGCTGAAAATGGACAAGAAGCGGAAAAGAAAGGAGATGCATTATGTGTTGCTGGAACGGATCGGTAAAGCCGTTGTGCATCCCATTCCGCTGAAACAACTGGAGAAGATCATTCAAGACCTTTAAGTGAAAGTTACCCTGCATCCATCCCGGTTAAAAGGAACGGTTCAGGCTCCGGCCTCCAAGAGCTCGATGCAACGGGCCTGTGCCGCTGCATTGGTAAAAGCGGGTCATACGCTTATTAAAAATCCCGGTCATTCCAACGACGACAGGGCAGCTGTGCAGATCGTGAGGGATCTTGGGGCAGTGGTTGTGGAATACCTGGCCGACGGCGACCTGGTGATTATCAGCGACGGGGTGCAGGATAGAAACACCTCGATCGATTGCGGTGAAAGCGGGCTAAGCATTCGCCTGTTCACGCCGCTTGCAGCATTAAGCAGCAGGGAAACCACCATCAGCGGTTCCGGCAGCCTGGCTGCCAGGCCCATGGATCTTTTTGACGATGTGCTGCCGGAATTAGGTGTGAAAATAAGAAGCAGTGATGGCCGGTTGCCGTTAACAATCAGGGGACCTCTTCAGCCAAAGAATATAGAAGTGGACGGTTCCCTGAGTTCCCAGTTTTTAACCGGGCTGCTGATGGCCTTTGCCGCTGCTGATGCGAAAGATGTTTCGATCAAGGTTAGCAATCTTAAAAGCCGGCCTTATATCGACCTGACCCTTTCGGTTATGAAGGCTTTTTCTATGAAATTGCCCGAGAACAGGGAATACAGGGAATTTTATTTCAGTAAAGAGCCACATTTTTATCCGGTTACTTACCAGGAATATACGGTTGAGCGGGACTGGAGCGGTGCCGCCTTCCTGTTGGTAGCAGGGGCAATTGCCGGTCCCGTTACAGTGTGGGGGCTTGACCTAACTTCGACCCAGGCCGACAAAGCCATTGTGGAGGCATTGATGGCTGCCAATGCCGCAATCGCAGTTGAGGCAAAGGGAATAAAAATCCACCCCGGAAAAATGAACAGCTTTCGTTTTGATGCTACGGATTGCCCGGATCTGTTCCCTCCGCTCGTGGCACTGGCGGCTTATTGCCAGGGCGAAACAAGGATCAAAGGAATTAGCCGCCTGGCACATAAAGAAAGCAACAGGGCCTTAACACTGCAGGAAGAATTCGGAAAAATGGGAGTGAGGATCGAACTGGAAGATGATAACATGCTGGTTCATGGTGGCGGGCCGGTACATGGGGCGAACGTTCATTCAAGACATGACCACCGGATCGTCATGGCCTGCGCTGTTGCGGCACTAAAAGCCGGAACACCGACCATTATTGAAGAAGCGCAGGCAGTCAATAAATCCTATCCTGATTTTTTCCGTGATTTGAAAAGCCTCGGCGCTGATGTATCTTTACCTTTTGACGGCCTAACCAATTAACCGATCATTTTGAATTCATTCGGACGACTTTTCCGCGTTTCCATTTTTGGCGAATCACATGGCGCCTGCGTGGGCATTACACTGGATGGATGCCCGGCTGGATTGTCGCTGTCGGCAGAGGATCTTGCGCCCGACCTGGAAAGAAGAAAAGGAGGCAAACAAAAAGGAACCACACCGAGGCAGGAGGAAGATACCCCGGTTTTAATGAGCGGGGTCTTCAATGGAAAGACAACGGGATTCCCGATCACCATTTTATTTGAGAATAAGAACGCCCGCAGTGAAGATTATGCCCGGCAGCGAAGTATTCCCCGTCCCGGTCACGCCGACTGGGTGGCCCATCAGAAATTCGGCGGTCATGAGGATTATCGCGGGGGAGGACATTTCAGTGCACGCCTTACAGCCGGGTTGGTTGCGGTGGGTGCGATTGCGAAGAAGCTGCTGGCCATGGGTGAGGCCGGCAATCACATAAGTATACAAGCGGAGGTCATCGAGATCGCCGGTGATAAGGATACAGAAAAAGGATTACAGAAAGGGATCGAGGCAAAAGATTCGGTTGGGGGAATAGTGGAGTGCAGGGTAAACGGATTGCCGGCAGGTTTGGGCGAACCCTATTTTGATTCACTTGAATCTTCACTGGCACATATATTATTTGCCATTCCCGCCGTACGCGGTGTAGAATTCGGAACAGGTTTCGCGGCAGCGGGCATGTTTGGCAGTGAACACAATGATGCCATCGATGATATGAAGGGAAAAACAAGGACCAATCACGCCGGGGGCATTGTGGGCGGGATCAGTAACGGGAATGAACTGGTTTTCCGGCTGGCGGTAAAACCCACATCTTCCACACCCAGGGAACAGAACAGCCTGAATTGGGACACGGGAAAGACCGAGGATTTTTCCATTAAAGGCCGTCATGATCTTTGTGTGGCCCTGCGTGCGCCCGTGATCGTGGAAGCGGTGACCGCGATCGTGCTGACCGACTTTATGCTGCTGGAACAAAAAATTATAAAAGTATTGTAATGCCTGTTATCTATCATGTAACAACCGCTGCAAACTGGAAGGATGCGAAAGCAAAGGGTTTCTACGAGCACCCTTCGCTGAAGGAGGAAGGTTTTATTCATTGTTCACAGGATCACCAGGTGGCCGGCGTGCTCGAACGTTATTTCAGCGGTCAGAAGGACCTGGTGAAACTGGTGATCGAGACGGATAAGCTAACCAGCAAATACATATTTGACTGGTCTCCTTCGTCGCAGGATACATTTCCGCATGTGTACGGGACGATCAATACTGATGCCGTGACAGAAGTGATCGGATTATAGATCCTTTTTCAGTTTATTAAAACCAATATCGAGCAACTCAAACCGGGCCGCTTCGGGCCAGGCGTAATGCCACCATTCCTTTTCATAGGCTTTGAATCCATGTTTTTCCATAAGGGTTCTCAGCAATTTCCTGTTGCGCAGGATTTCAGCCGGTAATTGGGTGAATCCATGATGCGCCGTATCGCTGAAATTATCAAACCCGGTTCCCATCGCCAGTTCGATGCCTCCGGTGAGATTCACAAGAGTGAGATCAACCGCAATTCCGCGGTTGTGACCGCTGCCCCGGGCAGGGTGTGCAACATAATTCTCATCCTTTACCAGTTCCCAGAATTTAACGGTGACTGAATATGGTCTGTAAGCATCAAATATTTTTAGCCCAAGTCCCTTCCCTTTCAGTTCTTCCTGCACATTTTGCAAGGCCCTTGCAGCAGGCTGGCGCAGGAATGTATATCGGGTGCCGCCCGGGTACATCATCCTGCGCATGAAATTGTTGGTACCGGCATAACGCAGTTCATATACGATGTTTGGCACCAGTTCCCTGAGCTCGATCATCCTTTTCGCCGAATCCCTCTCCACCTGTTTCTTATAATCGGAGAATTTGTCCGTGACCGGCGGGCGGTTATACACGGGATACTGGGCATAGGTGCCGGGCACCGCGTACAGCGAAAAAAATAATAAAAGGTATAATTCCCGGTAAAAAGCTTTTCGTAACTTGTAAATCATCCCCGTCGCATTATCCGGTAAAATAATGCATAAACCGGAGATGGTACCCATCCACGCACCATCTATGAGCCGAATCACAACCAGGTACCCCATGTATGCAGGTTTTGTTGTATGCCTGCTATTCCTTTGCGGCTGCAGTAATAAAAAGAGCGTACCTGGCAGCATCGTCTCCAACCCGGAAGATTTAAATACAAAGGCGGCAGAACTGATCAACCATTTTTTTAAGGAAGGAGCCGCCAGCAGTTCCTACCAGCTTCGGCAGCCGCAAACGCTGAATCACCTGTATGAGAAAAACGGGTACAAGGCACTGTGGTCGGATAAGCAATCCTGGAAAACCGGAGCCGATTCACTGTTTAAACTGATCACGGATGCCCGGTTCTATGGGCTTTTTCCTGAAGATTATCATTTTCATGAATTGTCGGTGATCCGGGAACAGTTCAAAGCGGACAGTCTCGCAAAAAGAGAAAGACAGGATGCATCGCTTTGGTCGAAGGCGGATATCCTTATGACCGATGCCCTTGTTCAGATCGCCAGGGATGTAAAACTGGGGCGTTTGCCCAATGACAGCATTTCGCTGAACAAGGATACCACAGTGAGCGAGGCTTATTTTTTTGAGCAATTGCAGCAAGTTCCGGGTACGGGTGCCGTATTCACCCTGATCCATTCACTCGAACCCCGGCATTGGGGTTACGACCAGTTGAAGAAAGGGATCGCCCGGTTCATGGAGCAGGCCGATTTCAGGGATCACAGCTTCGTGCCTTCACCGGGTAAAAAAAACCCGGGCTTCAGGGATGCCCTGCAAAAAAGATTATTTGAAGGAGGGTATATTGCGTTTGACAGCGTGAAAGCCGACTCCCTGCAACTGGCGGAGGCCGTCAAAAAATTTCAGCTGGAAAAAGGGATCACGGTCGATGGGATCGCCGGTGAGGGTACGGTCCGGATGCTCAACCTTTCCGATCATGACAAATTCATCCGGATTGCAATAAGCCTGGATAAGTACAAGAAACTGCCGGCTGAAATGCCATCGAAGTACATATGGGTCAATACTTCCTCGAATTACCTGGATGTGGTGAGCAATGCGGCGATTGATTTCTCCTCCAGGATCATCAGCGGCAAACCAAAGACAAGGACCCCCTTGCTGAACGGCAACATTTCTGTGCTGATCACGTACCCGCAATGGGTGCCACCGCCCAGTATCGTGTCAAAAGAAATCCTCCCGGCTGTGAAAAAGAACCCCGGATACCTTTCACGTAAGGGATTTAGCCTGCTGGACAGGGAAGGCAATGAGGTTGACCCCTTTACGGTTGACTGGTCGCAGTTTAACAAGAATATTCCCTATAAGATCGTGCAGGGAAGCGGCGATGCCAATGCACTCGGTGTCCTGAAATTCCACTTTGATAATAAATATTCCGTTTATCTGCATGATACCAATCAGCGTTACCTGTTTTCCAATGCCGGCCGGTCGCTCAGCCACGGATGCGTAAGGGTACAGGAATGGGAAAAACTGGCATTATTCGTACTGGGCAACGACAAACGACTGGCGGATACCATGCGGACATGGTTGAAAAACAAGGAAAAGCACCATATCGGGTTAAAAGCCAGGATTCCTGTTTTCATCCGGTATTTCACCTGCGAGGGCAAGGACGGAACTATCATATTTTACGATGATGTATATGGGGATGATCAGTACCTGAAGGAAAAATATTTCGCCCGGAAATAAGGTGCATCGCATTCCTGCCCCAACCCGCTTTTACACATCTTTTCTACAACCGGATACCCGCTGCAACCCCATGAATAATAAGTAAATAATTTATTTCCTGATATTAAACTTACCCGTTATTTTTGTTTAGTTTAAAACCAAACTATCTCTTTATGAAGAAGATACTGTCTGCATTATTTGCACTGTACCTGCTTGTACCTGCTGGTTACGGTCAAGATGATGAAATAAAGCCAAAGACGCTTGGCATCAGTTTTTTCCTGAACGATTTTGTTAGTCCTGCCCGTATCCGTTCCAGTTCACTGGTAAAAGTATTAGGTGACAGAAGAATGGCCAAAATGAGTGAAATGAACCCGGGGCTTTCTGTTACGTATTCTAAAGGCGTTCGGAAACATGTTGATTATTCTGCAACACTCGGCGGTTCTTACCTCCGTTATCCCATGCCGAACAAGACATTTACCTATAACAGGTTATTGCTCGAAGCCAACACGGCGGTTCAATTAAAAATGACGTCAGAAAAATATTGGGTTCAGCCTTATATCACACTGGGTGTAGGCGGGCACAAGTACCTCCGTTATTACGGCGCTTTCCTTCCGATGGGTGTGGGTTTGAAGATCAATCTCCTGGATGAGGCGCATCTTATCATCCAGTCTGCTTACCGCGTTCCTGTTACAACCGAAACAGCTAACTACCATCTCCAGCATTCCATCGGTTTCGCAGCGCGTTTAGGTAAAAAGAAAGTTCCCCCTCCGCCTCCTCCGCCTCCGGCTCCGCCGAGCGACAGGGATGGCGACGGCATCATCGATGACCTGGATAAATGTCCCGATGTAAAAGGTCTTGCAAAATATGATGGTTGCCCGATCCCCGATACAGATAAGGACGGCATCAATGATGAAGAAGATAAATGACCCACGGTTCCCGGTGTTGCCCGCTACCAGGGTTGCCCGATCCCCGAT
>JBGATE010000132.1:0-8060 GCA_044229375.1 Chitinophagaceae bacterium | reverse complement strand
ACCCAGTTCGTTCAGGTTAATAGTAACGGGGATATCCCGGTCCGTGTTCCGTGTCAGCTCGAGGCGGACGGGAATCGAGCTCTCTGATGCGGTAATACCCTGGGCCGCGGTTTCAAAAACCACAAAGTTGTCGGCGGGAAGGGCATCCCTCTTCCGGCAGGAGCTGAAGAAGGTTATTCCTGTCAGAACCACCAGCGCCAGCGTTATGAATTTCGTTCTCATGGTAAATTATTTTAATCGTTGGTTTATTTCCTGTTCCAGTTAAAAAGAAGAGACGCGAAATACGAGCGTCCAGTGCCCACATTGAGCCCGCCGCCGGTATGGATCCCGCCGGCCACGAAACTGCTTTTGATACGGCTCACATCGAAAATGTTGCGTACGCCGGCATTGAGGCGTAGAAGACGGAATAGTTTTTTGGTCAGCGTGAAGTCCGCCAGGTGGAACCCCTCCTGCCGGGAAAGAATGACATCCGGCCCGTTCTGTATATAACGGGGACGTCTACCCGTGAATTTATAATAGAGGTTCAGGTCCAGCCCGATCCTGCTGAAACGGTAACCGGCCGTTGCATTGATCTCGGCCGACCATACCATTACAGGGAGGTTCTTATCCGTTTCATACTGTTCGTTGTAAAAACCGGTATACCCGGCGCCCGCGGCAATATCCCAGTTTTTCAGCGAGTAGCCGGCGGACAGGTTCATACCGGCCGTCCTGCTGTTGAAAATATTATAGAGTTTGGCCGTATCGGAACCCTGCGTGAAAACAAAATCGATCAGGTTCTTCACATCATTATAATAACCGCCGGCCTGCATCGAATAAACGGGTCCGTTCTCCTTTTTCTTTTTCAGGTTAAAGGACCCTGTGAAACTGTGTGATGTCTCTGCCTTCAGATCGGGGTTACCTATTACCTGGTGGTTGGCATCAAAGAAACTGAAATACAATTCCCGCAGCGAGGGTGAGCGGAAACCCCTTGCATAGGATAAACGGATATCCATATCCCCGGCAAAAGCCCATTTGGTGTTAATCGAGGGGATAAACGGCGGAGCGTCATAGACCGAGTTTTTTATGAATCTCAAACCCGGCCGGATACTGATACGGGAGGATGGAGTGATCTCCGAAGTAATAAAGAAAGCATAATCATCAACCGCATTGGATCCGCTTTTCAGCCGCTCCCCGTTTCCGCGGTCGAGGTTGATGTCGGCTCCGGGCTGGAAACTGAAAACATCCGATAATTTATAAAGGGCCGTTGCGCGGAAACTGAAACCGGTAAAATCCACCACCGACTGCTTCCCTTCACCGGGGTCAAGCCGCACTTCCTCATTCTTCTTATTGAGGGTAGTGGAAAAGACCCTGCGACTGTAGTCTGTAAAGGCCGACTGCATCTGGAAGGATAACTTACTGTTGACAAAATAAGATCCCTGCAACTGGTGCATCAGTCGGCGGGAAAGATATTCCTGGTCGTAGGCCAGCGTGTCACCCGAAAAAGGATCCGGAAAAGGAAGATAGTTTCCCGGATTGGTGATCACTTCATCCAGTCCGTCGATACGATAGCGCAGCGACAGTTTCCCGTTGGTATAACCGATAAAACCATTGGCGATGCGCTGGTCCTTTTTATGCCATACCAGTTCCCTGCCAACCGCGGTATCCCTCCAGCCCCCGAAATAGTTATGGGCAAAGGAACCGCCGGCATCCCAGCGTTTATGCTTCCAGGTTAGTCCTGCCTGCTGGTTATGGATCCCCTGTTTGCCGCCATACTCATTTCCCACCGTTTCTTCATGGATCCTCGCGGCAACGGACAGGTCCGCCACCGTTGCTTTTTTGGTGATGATATTGATCACGCCGGCTAGCGCATCGGCGCCGTAGATGACCGACATGGGACCTTCCACGATCTCGATCCTTTCCACGGAATTGATATCGATCTGGCTGATGTCAAATTCATTGTTGACCCCCTGCCGGCCCGTCACCGGTAATCCGTCCACGAGGATCTTCACATTCTGACCGCTCAGGCCCATCATGCTGATGGCCGATCCGCCGGTGGCCAGGTCCTGGGAGAACCGCATATTCAGTTCGTTCTTCAGCACATCCTGCACACGGGTGGCGCCCTGCTTCAGGATGCGTTCTTTTCCGATCACTTTTACCTGGTAAACTGAATTTTTTACTGACTGCGGTTTGTATTGTCCCGTGACAACCACTTCTTCAAGCTGCTTGGCCCTTGTAGTGTCTTCCGGTGCAGTGGCCCGGAATACCTGCGCTTCCAATGATAAGGATATGCCGCCTGTAAATAAGGAAAGGGTAATTATTATTTTTCTCATGCTGGTTGATTTGCGGGCACAAAGTTTCAGCAGGAATAAATGTTAATTATCATGCATTTGTCAGGAAGAGGTTCCATCCATTTCTTTTACAAAAAAATGACGTGTACGGGTGACATTATCATATGGGGAAATGAGGAAGGTCATACTAAAAATAAGGGCCGGGTAAAGAAAAAGGGCCGCCCGGTGAGAGCAGCCCTTTCATGACAGAAAAAACAATTTAGTCCACGATCAGTATTCCTTTCGCGAGCACCCTTACTTCTTTCTGGGGTTCTTTGATCGCGTCAATTTCCTCTTTTGATTTTTTGGCATCTTCGGCATAATGTTTCAGTTCCGCCACAGATGTTGTTTTGATCTTCACTTCACCGTCGATGACCACCGTCTTGCCTTTGGCCGCGAGGGGAAGGAAGAACCCGTAATCCTTCATTTTAACGGTAGCGGATTCGCCATTGGGCAGCTCGAGTTTGAGCCAGCAACCTTTCTTCGGACAAACCTCTGTGATCTTTGCCCTGATCTTACCATCCACCGATTCCACACCGGAATTGAGTTTGGCCACAGCATCCCCCACCGGGATCGCCCCATCTACGGTTACCTTTTCGCCGTACCATTCCCCGGGTTTGGCATCGCCTTCGGGTGGCTGGGCATTGGTTACCAGGGCAAAGCCGGATATCAATACGGCAAAGAAGAGTTTTTTCATTTTATTTCCTTTTTGAGTGTTTACAATTGGAAAGCAAAGATAGTCGTTCGGGGCAAAAAGTTGCTTATTGCGGTAAAACAGGTTTTTCAAAGTCAGCAAGCGGAGCAGATACAGAATGGAGGAATGCCTGCAGGTCTGCTCTTTCCCGTTGGGTAAGACCACGGTGCCGGATCAGGGGAATGGCACCCGCCGGGATAAGGGGCTCATTGTACCGCTGGATCACCATCGACAGGCTTTTCAGGCTGCCATCATGCATCCAGGGACCGGTCCGGGCCACATCCCTGAGCGAAGGAGTTTTGAATTTCCCCCTGTCCTCTTCCCGGTGGGTGACCTTATAATATCCTTCTTCCGAAATAAAAAAACCGTTGCTGCGAAACTGGTTATCGGAAAAAAGCGGACCGTGGTGACAATTCATACATCCGGCCTTTGTCCGAAAGATGTGCAATCCCCTTAGTTCACTGTTTGATAAAGCCTTCGTGTTTCCTTCGAGGAATTCATCAAACCGGCTTTTGCGGCTTACAATGGTCTTCTCAAAAACGGCGATCGCCTCCGTCATACGGTCAGGATCAATCTCCGCATCGCCAAATGCACGTTCAAACATTTTCTTATACCCGGTGACTCCCCTGAGCTTCCGCATCACGTCCGGCATATCGCTGTGCATTTCCGTTTCGCTGTTGATGGGGGCAAAGGCCTGGTCCTGCAGATCTTTTGAACGGCCGTCCCAGAAAAGACGGTCGTAAAACCAACTGTTCTGGATCGTAGGTGAATTTCTTTTATTGATCGTCCCCTCGTGCCCGATGGATTTTTCCTTCCCGTCCGTCCAGTGCAGTTCGGGCTGGTGACAGGTAGCACAGCTTATTTTTCCGGAACCGCTCAGTCTTGTGTCAAAGAAAAGTGCTTTCCCCAGATCAATGACATGCCGGAGGGAATCCTTTTTCGCTTCCAATGGCCCCGGGGGCAATACCCCCAGCTCGGTCCATTTCACACCCGCTTCCACCAATGGTTTGGGCCATTGTGAGGAAGGCCGGGAATAAATACCACGCAGGCTTTCTTTGGAAAAAGCAACGGACAGTGCAACCAACAGCAATAGCAGGCCAATAATGCGCAATTTCCTCATGCGGCAAATATGAGGAAAAAGAGCCGCACAAAAAATGAGAAACGGTGAGACTGTGAAAAGGAGAGTGGCCTTACTAATGAATTTACTGGCTCACTCTCAGTTTCCCGCATCCTCACATTCTAAGTTTTAATCCCCCGTTCACGACAAATCCGTCCAGTGGTGCATAGATATCCCGGAAAACGGGATTGGAAATTGCTCCCGTATAAATGCTGTCGAATTTCGTTTGCCGGGCATCCAGGAAATTCTCAAAATTGATATACAATGAAAATTTCTTCCAAAGTCTTTCCACCATGAAACCGGTTATCCAGTACGGCTTACCGGTAGTTCCGTCGCTGAGCTGCTGCCGGCTGAAGTAATAGGCTTCCAGCCCGGCTTTCCATTTTTCTTCGAGCTCATACAGCAACACGGAGTTCAGGCGGTGACGGGGCGTTAGAAAATTTTCCGTTTCGACAGCGCCCTGGTGCAGGTAAGCATGGGTAAGCGTGTAGCCGAGGAATAGTTTAAAATCTTTGTAACCAACCTTCACATTTGTTTCCATTCCCCTGCTGTCGATATGCCCGGTCACATTATTGAAACGAAAACCGGATCCTTCAGGTTGCAGTAAAAGCGGATCCTTGATCCGGGTATAATAAAAGAGATGGTTGATACTGAAACTCACGGCACCATCCGCGAACTTTGTTCTGTAATTTATGTCTGCATTCACACCATAGCTTTTTTCCATTTTGTTCCGGCTCTCTTCAACAGGCAACACATTCTTATACTGTATTCGTTCACTTTCTTCGGTGAATATGGCCGGGGCCTTATACCCAAGCCCACCGCCGATACGGGAAGAAACTTTTGGAGAAATTTTAAAAAGGGCCGATACCCTGGGAAGAATAGCAAACCCGTAATCCTTTACCCCATCACCCCTAAGGCCGGTTTCCAGGTGAACCTTTTCACTGATTCGGGTAGTGTTTTGAACAAATATCCCGGCTGTAAGCTGCTGGTAGTTACGAAGCGGTGTTGCGGTCAATTGCAGTTCCTTAAAGTGATCGGTAATGAGGTTGATCCCGGCAACCCATTCCGATATATCGCCATGGTAAGAATAGGTGGCCTCCGTGAATGTTCCGTTCTGCGTTCCGTTAAATCCATAGCCGGGTGATGTGATCACCCGGTTAAACCGGCTAAAACTGTTTTTGACGGATATATGACTGCACTTGCCAAAATGATGCTGGAGGCTGAACTGTGTACTGAACCGGTCCGAGTTATTCGTCTCGAAAAAACCGGAAGGGTTATTGCCTTTGATATACGCCATTTCCCCGCCCGTTCTTTTTTCAGTCGTGATATTGGCGCCGATATACAATTCCGTTTTCTCCGTGAAGTAAATAAAGAGTTTCGGGTTGAAGATGTACCGTTCAAATTCCGGTATGGCCGATAACCCGATACCCGACGGGTCGTAGGCAGCATTGCTGTGCCGTGCGGCAAATAAAGTCAGCCCCGCCTTGCCATACCGCTTTCCGTAAAAGCCGCTTCCGCTCAATCCTCCTGCCGATGTTCCATCGAAGTGGAATTTCAATTCCTGTATTTCCTGCGGGGTTTTTGATATCAGGTTCACCAGCCCGGCAATGGCGCCGCCGCCATATAAAGTGGATGCGGAACCTTTGATGAGTTCAAACTGTTTCAGGTCGAGCGGCGGAGTTTGTAAAAGACCCAACCCACTGCTGAACCCGGCATACAGCGGTAAACCATCTTTGAGCAACTGCGTATAGCGCCCGTCGAGACCCTGGATCCGGATAGAAGCATTGGCAGATGTAGCCGATGTGGTCTGGGTGGTGATGCCGGTACTTTCGCTCAGCACCATGCGTATATCCCCCGATTTCATATTGGCCTTTTCATCCAGTTCCTCGCCGGCTACGAATTCCACCCTGGTGGGAATATCCCGGATGACCCTTGAGCTCCGGGTGGATTGAATCACGACTTCTTCTTCCTCTTCTTCGACGGGTGTCATCTCCACTAATAACAGGGAATCACTGAATGGGATGCTGACGTGTAGTTCCCGTGTTTCAAAACCAATATGGGAAATCCCGATTCGCAGGTTTCCTGTTGGTATGCTTACGAAAGCAATGCCTGTTGTATCGGTAACACTCAGCAATTCAACTCCCTTAACGTTTACGGAAGCTCCGGGAAGCGGTTCCCTGGTATCTGAGTGGATAACTTTTATTTTCAGGGTGGTTTGTCCAACGGCTGCTGCGGTGCCGATAAATACGGCAGCGCACATCAATATTGTTCGCATCAATAAAGTTTACAATTGATAAGGTTGATGAGTTCCGGGGGGAAAGACCTATCCCCGTTTGGGCGGTTGCCAGAAATCGTAATCAACCTCGGGGAGGGAAGATTGCTGGTAGCAGGTAAAAACCGTTTGTTGCTCAGGAATGTTCAGCACAAACTGCACCGGCTCGCAGGCAATCGTGGCCGCGGCACATCCTTCGCAACTGAAGAATGGAGAGCAACTGCCGCAGTCATCATCACCGCTTTCGTGTTTTGCGGATTGTTCCTTTTTCACTTCGGGACAATTATCCAGCAGGCAGCAGGGTACTGCGGCTAACAGAATCAAATAATAGGATAATATGAAACCTGTAATTCTCACTCCGCAAAACTAATTGCGGAAGCGGAATAAAAAAAGGGGAAACTACCTTTTATCGCAACATCATTTCAATTCAAAGCTCACCCTCCTTAACCCTTATTCTTCCTGACCTGGAAAACACGGGAAAGATTAAATCCAAAACGGACCTCCCCCTTGCCCCACTGCCCGGTAGTTTCAGTAATAAAGGCCCTTTCATTCATCCCGGTTGAATTGGAGAAATGCAATTGAAAAACGTGGCCCCCGGTCTCAATGTCAAACCCAACCGACAGTGGGTGATAATAGCCGCTGTCGGGCATGCCATGAACAATATGCGAGTAATCCCAGGTAAAAGCGATCCGCTGCGACAATTTCAACCGGCCGCCGAGCGATACCGCGTAAATATTGTTGGGATCGGACTCCAGCGGTACAATGTTCTTATGTACCATGGTCGGTGCCACCTGCAGGGAAAAACTTTCGCTGAATTTTCTGCCGATAATGGCCTGGAAATAATATGCGAGCCGGGAAGTGAAGAAATTCTGTTTGTCGGGATCCGCCCAGGGCAAACCGTCCATGGTGATTCCCGAGACCAGCGCGACCGTTACCGGGAAGCTTCCTTCGCCGGTGGATTGCCGTACTGGCGCAAATTTCAGGTAGGCATCGAGTTCCTTTTTATAGGTACTTCTCCCCACCCCTGCCATCAGGTTGTGCAGGATCCCGTAATCAAAACCCAGCCGCATACTGGCCTGGTCGAGACCAAAAAAATTCTTATACCCCTGGTCCAGCTGGCCAAACCGGTGAAGGATCCTGAGATCCAGGGTTCCCGGGTTCAGGAATTCGATGGAATGACTGTTGATCACGCGGGGTGATTTGAATGCGTATTTCACTCTTTCCCTTCCGGGTTTCTTATTGTCCTCCACCAGTTTCAAAAGGTCCTCGTCCTGGGCAAGCAGACCGGCAACCGGCAAAAAAGCCAGCGCTGACATACAGATTTGAATCAAAAGTTTTCGCATATATAAAGGATTATCCGATTAATTCCTGAGCGGTTCAAGGGAACAGTTTACATTGATCATTGCGGTTTTCGCGACCTTATCCGCCACCAGCCCCGGGATGGAAATATCAAAGTCCGACATTTTAACACTGAAGCTGGCGGTGGCATTTATTTTCCCTCCCGTGACCTGCAGTTTTCCGGTTGTTTCCACTTCTTTGGTTTGACCATGAAGGGTGAGATCCCCTTTTACTTTAACCGAATGGGTCCCGTCTTTTGTAAAATCGATCTGTTCGGTATCCTTGATCTTTCCCTTGAATTCCGCTTTGGGAAACTTGTGGCTTTCCACATAG
>JBGATE010000131.1:0-8116 GCA_044229375.1 Chitinophagaceae bacterium | reverse complement strand
CACAGTACGATGATCTCCATAAGCGCCCCTCCGATATTTTGCTTATTGAAGAAAATAAAGGACCAGAAAAAATTCAGGATTAGCTGTACGGCAAAGAACAGCAGGGCCGTATTCCTGGCTTTTGTACCAGGTGAACGCCAGACCTGGTATAAAGCAATACCCATCAAAACATATAAGGTGGTCCATACCGGCCCGAAGATCCAGCCGGGCGGGTTCCAGGATGGTTTGTTAATGGTTTGATACCAGCTCCCCACCCCGGTAGTTGTAAAAAAGCCGCTTAAAGCGCCCACCACAACGGGCAGGGCAATGGAAATTACCAGTTTTAATGTTTTATTCATGTTCATTATAACACCTGAACGGATGAATAGGTTTAAACGGCAGCCGGGAGTTTGAAGTCAGAGTCTGAAATAATTAATATCCTTCCTATTTGCAGAATTCAATGTGCTCAAGGGTTCTTACTCACGACTCTGAACTCCCGACTCTGAACTCCCGACTCTCGACTCACAAAGCCTCCACCCCAAACTTCTTATAATAGGCGATCAGCCAGCCCACCACCTCATTATAGCTTCTTTTTCCCGCGGGCTGGTTGTTGGCCTTCAGAAAATGGCCATAACCCCACATAATGATGGGTTCGATGGGGTTGCGGTAACGACGGTAAAAATCCCGGAATGCCTTTTGGTCCTGTTTTACCTGTGGATGCGCTTTTTCCTGGTAAGCCCTTGCAAGAACCGTATCAAGCCGGAATATTTCCCCCAGCGCATAATTGTACAAATCGTAATAAACGGAATAGCGGAAGACGTCGGACGCGGAATTTTTACACGCGAGGTAGCCGACAAAATTGGCCTCGTTCTCCTTGGCATATCCGAGCTGGTGGGCGATCTCATGTGTAGTTACGTAAGGTTCAAGAAAACGGGGAACCGTCGTGTTCACCTGTGCCTCTCCGGAAAAAGGATTATAATATCCCTGGAAGCCGAGGTAATTACCGAGGTAGCTGTAAAGGGATGGTTTAATCGAACGATGCCGGTAGGTCAGGAAAGAATATTGTTTTTCCGCATCCGCAAAAGCCTCAACGGCACCGGTGAATAAGGATCTCTTTTTATCGAATGAATCCCGTTTTTCCTCTGAAACCAGGCCGGCATAATGATTCGCCCTTGTTTGAATTACAGCAGTCAGTGTATCCAGGTCGGCCAGGTTGTATTGTTTCACCTCCAGCTTTAACTGGCTGGCGATCCCTTTCCGGTTATAATTCAATCCCCAGAAAAGATTGAAGAATACATACACGAAGAGGATGAAGAAAAGGACCTGCTGCAAACCGGTGATGAAATAGGCCCGGTTGAAGCGGCGCCTGACGATGGTTTTGATGAGGTTAAAGGTCTTATAGAGGATCACTATTACCAGGAATCCATAGAAAAGATCGCCCGTACTGAAGGGGATCCAGCCGAACAGGATACGTTGCAATTTCGCGATGACAGGATAAATGCCCAGGCTGTAATTCCTTTCCACCCATTCCGGGTACCAGGAAACCCATTTGATAAGGATGGTGAGAACTACGAGCAGGACCCAGCTCCAGCTTTTCATCAGGCGGGTGAACAAACGGCTCAAAAACTGCTGCAAGTAATTAAAATATAGGGGTTAATGAAAGCTGCGAAATTACCACGATTCCGTCAAAAAAAGTGCAAAATTGCAAGCCCTGTTTAGCTGTTTTATCTTACCTTTGCACACTCTTTAAAAAGTTGACCCATGAGCCGCCGCCGGGATTTTGAGATCGCTTTTGTGGGTTTAAAACCCGGTGTGCATGAGTACGACTATGTGATTGACGATAAGTTCTTTGTAGAATACCAGCAACAGGATTTCAAGGACTGTCGCGCCAACGTGAAATTGTTCCTGGACAAGAAAAGCAGCTTCATGCTGCTGAAATTCGAGATCGGCGGGCAACTGGAGGTTAGCTGCGACCGCTGTAACAACCGGTTACCGCTCGAATTGTGGGACGAATTTACGATCACGGTGAAGATGGTGGAGGAACCGGAACTGATGAATGAACAGGAAGACGACCCGGATGTGTATTATATCAGCCGGAACGAAAGCCACCTGGATGTGGCCAACTGGATCTACGAGTTCATCAACCTGAGCCTGCCCATGCAAAAGACCTGTGCGTTTGAGAATATGGACGGTCCCTATTGCAACCCGGCAGCAAGAGAAATGCTGAATAAACTGGTAGCCGAA
The DNA here is from genome assembly GCA_044229375.1 of Chitinophagaceae bacterium. Taxonomy (GTDB): domain Bacteria; phylum Bacteroidota; class Bacteroidia; order Chitinophagales; family Chitinophagaceae; genus JJ008. Next base: position 5,893 of record JBGATE010000131.1, on the reverse strand, counting down.
GAAAAGAAAAAAGAGAACAAGGAAAACCCGATATGGAAGGGGCTGGAGAGGTTTAAGGACCTGGAGGGAGAGTTGGGAGATAGAAGTTAGGAGTTAGGAGTCGGAAGAACTTAACGACCTTTAAATTTCAACATCTGTCATTTAACATTAAACATTTAAGATCTAACATTTAATACCTGATATATGCCAAATCCGAAACGCAGACATAGCCAGCAAAGAAGCGCCAAGCGCAGGACACACTATAAGGCTACCGCTGCTACATTAACAACCGACAGCGCAACGGGTGAAACACATGTACGTCACCGCGCCCATGTAAGTGAAGGCAAGCTTTACTACAAAGGCAAAGTGGTGGCTGAAAAATCACCGGTTAAGAAATAACTGGCCTGGTCACAAGCCCGGTACAGCCGGGAGCATTCCAAATTCCGGCATTGGCAACAAACGTTACCATGTGGATTTGGAATTTGTTATTTTACCTGCCCGGCCGGGCCATTCAGACGAAGTAATACTATGATGATCGGGATCGATATGATGGGCGGCGATTATGCCCCGCTGGAAGCGGTGAAGGGCGTCGGCCTTTATTTGGCCGGTCACAATATCCCGGCAACCCTGTTGCTGATCGGCGACAATGACATCATCGAAAAATTACTTGCAGAGAATCATATCCCCAAAGAGAATATCCGCATTGTTCATGCAGAACAGGTGATCGACATGCATGAACATCCTACCAGGGCTTTAAAGGAAAAACAACAGTCTTCCATTGCCATCGGTTTTCAGCTGCTGTCAACCGGCAAAATGGATGCCTTCATCAGTGCCGGCAATACCGGTGCCATGCTGGTGGGTGCATTGTTCAGCCTGGAAGTGCTGGATGGCGTGATCCGGCCGGCGATCTCCACCATTGTCCCGAAAGTGAACGGCGGTACGGGCATCCTCCTTGATGTGGGGCTGAATGCCGACTGCAAACCGGAACACCTGAACCAGTTCGCCATCATGGGTTCTGTTTACGCCAAACTCATCCTCGGTATCGAAATACCCCGGGTGGGATTGCTGAATGTTGGAGAGGAAGAAAGCAAAGGCAATGTATTGGCCAAGGCAACGTATCCCCTGCTGAAGGAAAATAAACATATACATTTCTCGGGAAACGTAGAGGGCCGGCACGTGCTCACCGATTCTGCCGATGTGATGGTCTGTGACGGTTTCACCGGCAATATCATCCTGAAAATGGCCGAATCATTGTACGATATCAGCAAAGAGCGCAATGTAAAGGATGAATTCTTCAGCCGTTTCAATTTTGAAAACTACGGAGGCACACCGGTGCTTGGTATCACAAAACCCGTGATCATCGGTCATGGCATTTCAGGTTCCAGGGCTTTTATGAACATGATCCATCTTGCACAACTGATGCTGGAAAAGGATGTGATGGAGAAGATGAAAGAAGAACTGGCGTAATCCAGTCGCGCAGTCGCGCAGTCGGCAGTCTGCAGTCAGATAACTATGATACCGGGCTCTGACTTCTGACTCCTGACTCCCTACTCCTAACTCCTAACTCCTAACTCAGAACTCAGAACAAATACCCTTTTCCCGGTATAAAATATTTCAATTCTTCTCATTATTTTTAAGGTCAAATACGAACCTTGAAGCATATTTTCACCACCTTAATCGCCCTGACTATTGCCATTGCTGGCAATACCCAGCTCTTAAGTGAGAACCTGGCAACCACCGAAGCACGGTATATACCGTTTGAGAAAACGGTCTTCTATAACCTGGGTGATAAGACAATCCCCCTGAAAGTGGTGCAATACGGTCCCTCAAATGATATTGTTTGCATCAATTTGCACGATAATGAATTCACTTCCGTACAGGCGGCCCGTACCGTACTTGAATTAAAAGGCGGAACCATGATCAAGATCGAAAACAACGCGCAAAGGGTGGTCCGGTTCCGGCTTCGCGGAGTTGTCTATGGTTTTGACCCCAACCGGATCTATTCAAGGACAGGGATCGAACAGACCCTGAAAGAGAACGGCCGTACCAGCCTGCAGGCGATCGAAGAAGTGGAAAAATTCGCCCAACGCCTCCTGCAATTGATCCCTGAAACCGCAACCTGTGTTATCGCTCTGCATAATAACACGGAGGAGGCCTATTCCGTTAAAAGCTATCTCCCCGGGGGCGACAGGCAAAAGGACGCCAAAGAAGTGTATGCTGCCGAAAATCAGGATGTGGATGATATTGCCTTCACAACGGACAAGACCCTGTTTGAGAAAATGTCGGCATTGGGATATAACAGCATCCTGCAGGATAATGAGAATGTGAAGAAAGATGGCTCGATGAGTGTCTTTTACGGTGAACAAAACCGCCGGTATATCAATATTGAGACCCAGCACGGCCGGACCGGCCAATACCAGGAAATGCTGGAAAAACTGATGGATTACCTGCTTTCCCGGAAACAAGCCGCAACCGAATCACCTGAAGGGATTAATTAATCTTACCGTTCCGGGTTCCTGTTGATAATTAATTGAAAAACATTTGGCACAAAATGCCTTTGCCTGTATTTTTGCACTCCCAAAAAGGGCAACATCTGCCTACGCCAGGGCTTCAATCTATGCTGAAGTTCCGGCTGACAAGTCGGCGGGTAAGGATCTCGTAGCTCAGTTGGTAGAGCACAACACTTTTAATGTTGGGGCCCTGGGTTCGAGTCCCAGCGGGATCACGAAATAAAACCTGGCGAACGCCGGGTTTTATTTATTTAGTCTGTCCGCACGAGAAGTTTATCCCGGCGAAAGCCGGGAAGTCCCAGCGGGATCATGAAAAAACCTGGTTTATTACCAGGTTTTTTTATTTAATCCTATTGATTCTTCCTTACTGCCCCAGGCAAAGCGCCAGGCAGGTGAACATATTCCAGAATCTTGAAGCCTGCCCTTTACTATGATTCTTGTAGCAGGAGTTCGCGCAACGAAGATTCGTTTTATCCTTTGCGGTGAGTCCGACAAGGTCATTAGACACCATTTCCATACGGCGATGGAAATCCGCCGCCTGGCTTTCATTCATCAATTCGCCCGCCAGGAACGCATCATCCACGATACGCCGGCCTTCATTGAGCCTCACGGTGACCAGTTCAACATCCAGTTTAGGGCCGCCCACGACCGGCTGGGGCATGGGTTTTAACGCCGATCTCACGGTGGTGGCAAAAATGAGAATTTCAGCAGGCGTAGGAGTCTTCCCCTTCTTTTGCGCGAATAACTGAATGGTTGAGCAGAGCAGCAATAGAGTGAATGCGGAGAATACACGCAGTTGTTTAAAGCGGGATTGGGTCATATTGTTGGCTTATTGGTGTTACCGGCAATAAAGATACGGTTTTGTAAAGTATGAATTTTATAGTTTTAGTCCGTATCCCGGCAAAAAAACAAAGGCCTTATAGCAGGGCAGTTTTTCCTGCCTATCTGTTTTTGAAGTAGGTTTGTGGCAGTAACCTAAACATAATGGACAATTTTTTTAAGGATAAAGTAGTCGCCATTACCGGCGGCACAGAAGGTATCGGGAAGGCCCTGGTGGCCGACCTGATCGGGCGGGGCGCAACAGTGGCCACCTGCGGCCGTAACCACGACAAACTTTACCGGCTGCAGTCCGAGTTCCCTTCCGCCAATCTGCACACCACCGTTACCGATGTAAGCAGTGAGAACGACTGCCGCCGTTTCATTGAATCCACGGTCAAGGTTTTCGGAGGAATTGATATACTTATCAATAATGCCGGGGTATCCATGCGGGCCCTGATAAAAGAAGCGGATACGGAAGTGATCAAAAAGGTGATGGATATTAACTTCTATGGCACGGTATGGTGTACCAAATACGCGCTTCCATCGCTAATTCAAAGAAAGGGAACGATCGTAGGGGTCTCCTCCATCGCTGGCTATCGCGGCCTGCCGGGAAGAAGCGGTTATTCCGCCAGCAAGTTCGCGGTGCAGGGCTGGCTGGAAGCCATAAAAACAGAACTGATGGCGGACGGCGTTCACGTGATGTGGGTATGTCCCGGTTTCACCACTTCCAATATCCGCAACGCCGCATTGAACAAAGAAGGGAGTTCCCATGGAGAATCACCGATGGATGAAGGGAAAATGATGACGGCCGAAGATTGTGCGGCCCATATCCTGAAAGCGGTTCGCAAAAAGAAAAGAACCCTTGTCCTCACATTTACCGGGAAACGAACGGTGTTCATGCAGAAATTCTTCCCCAAACTGGCGGATAAAATGGTTTTTAAGTTCTTCTTCAAAGATGGAAAACTTGTGAAATGAAAGGAACGCGGAACAAGAAACAATAAGTGTGAAATGATGAACAATTGACCTAGTACTATTAATTATAAACTGCTTTGCCGCTACTAACCATCACATCCGATATTGGCAGCCCCGATTACCTCGTGGGAGCAGTGAAGGCGCAGTTATTACAACTGAACCCGGGTTTCAGGATCGTCGATATCTCACATAATATTCCTCCTTTTAATTACCCGCAGGCTGCTTATGTGTGTCGGTCCGCGATCAGGAATTTCCCGGAATACTCTTATCACCTTATCCTTGTTAACCTTTTTGAAAAAAAACCGGAGCAACTCCTGCTTGCCTTTCACCATAACCAGTACCTGCTCTGCGCCGATAACGGCCTGCTCACGATGATACTGGAAGAGACACCGGAAATCGTGATCGGGATACCACTGGAAAAAGAGGCCGTAAAAAATACTTTATATCTTACCTCCGTGATGGGAAGGGTGGTCAACCAACTCGTCAACGGCGAATCCATACAAAAAATCGGTACCCCGGATGTGAAATATATGGAAAAACGCCACCTGCGGCCATTACTTGACAATAACAGCATCGAAGGGCAAATCATCTTTATCGACAGTTTCGAAAATGTGATCATCAACATTACCCGTGAACAGTTTGAAGAACAACGCAAGGGAAGAAATTTCCGGATCGTTTTCACCCGGGGCGAATTCATCGACCGTGTCAGCGAGACCTACGCCGATGTGGCCGAGGGTGAAAAAGTAGCCCTTTTCAACAGCGCCGGTTACCTCGAAATCGCCATCAACAAGGGCAATGCCGCGGGGCTCTTTGGCCTGAAAGGTTTCTCGGAAAAAATGAGGGAGGGGCAGCTGTCTTATCAGACTGTTAAAGTTTACTTCGAATAAGCCAAACGGCAGTCCACAGTCTGCAGTCGACAGTCCACAGTCCAGAGTCCGAAGTCCCTAGTCCACATTTGGCAATAGGGTCGTATTATTGTCAGAATCTTGCTGCAATTAGAAACTGCGGGCTGCCGACTGCCCGACTGGCGACTGCTGGCTGCAGACTGCCGACTGCCGACTGCGGGCTACCGACTGTCCCCCGATATCCCTATTTTTGCTAACCCTATCCAAAAGGGCAAAATCAACACGTTATGAGTTTCAGAAGATCGAATAACATTACCGGGTGGCTGGTATTTTTTGTCGCCTTTGCCACGTATTTTTTAACCCGTGAGGCAAGGGGCAGTTTATGGGACACGGGTGAGTTCATTGCCAGTGCTAAGACCGTGGGTCTTCCCCACCCTCCCGGCGCCCCGATGTTTGTGTTGCTGGGCCGCTTTTTCATCATTCTTTTTGGCGAGAACAATGCCGCAAGCGCTGTGAACTTTATGAGCGCCCTGGCCAGCGCCGCCACGATCCTGTTCATTTTCTGGAGTATCACCCATTTCGCCCGTAAAATGTTTGTGAATGTGGGCGAACAATTGTCCTCCAGTCAGCTCTTCACCACCATGGCCGGATCAAACACCAGGTCGAAGCCAGTGACCTTGGTCTCGTCGACGGTGTTGAAGGCAAAGTCCAGCAAGGTGCAGGCCGCGCCGCAGGGCTGCCCCACCGGCGCGGTAGCGGAATCAAATC
>JBGATE010000130.1:0-8209 GCA_044229375.1 Chitinophagaceae bacterium | reverse complement strand
ATGGTGCCGTTTCTTCTGCCAAAGTAATCAATGACAGGGAAACCGGCCGCAGCCGCGGTTTCGGATTTGTGGAAATGGATTCCGCTGATGAGGCTAACGCCGCCATGAAAGGACTGAACGGAAAAGATATTGAGGGCAGGGCCCTGTCTGTATCCGTAGCAAGAGAGAAAGCACCCCGTTCTGATAATAAAAGGTGGTAATACCGCCGGTGTAAAGTCTTCCATGGTTCGTGCAGAACGAACCCATGTACAGAGCCCTTCGGGGCTCTTTTTTTTATTCGGCTACCGGTTCCTCCCGGATGGGTTCTTCCACCACGGGAACGATTTCTTCCACGGGTGTATTATTCTTGATGCTGAGCTGGAAATCGGAGCTGAGACTGATTGCGTAATGCTTTTTGCGCAGTAACTGATTCGCGGCTTCATCCTGTGTCAGCACTTCCATCAGGCTTTTCACCTGGGCGGCGGGATTCAACCGGTTCAGCTTGCCGTTGATCACTTCAATATCAAAAGAGCAAACCGGCTTGCGCATGCGGCTGGTGCGTTCAAAATCTGTCCGGTTAAGCGTCATCTTTTGTTCAGCCTGCGCTGATTTCTTTAATAAAAGCCGGATAACAGGCAGGTATTTTTTCCAGGTGATGATGTACATAGTATCAGTTGAGTGAAGGGAACCGTTGTTTGGAAGGACAGGCATTGCAAAGATGCGCTTTTATTTTCATAACAGGTTGATTATTTCACTGTGCGGAAAGGAATGTCCCGTTGCTGATAATATAATTGCCGGCTGCGGGAATTAGGGTTACATTACAGGGTGCGTTCATTCATTTAACTATCACATATGCAAAAAGATAATATTGTACACTTTGTGGGTTTTATCACGGCTGTGGAACCGGAGGATTTTGTACCGCAATGGGAGTCTTTTGCCCGCAATTCCAGTTCCCGCCCGGGCGGCATGTCGCTTCAGCAACTGCAGGATACAGGGATGAAAAGAAGGTTTAAATACCTTTCCCGCCACGATCATAAGGATGGAAATATCCGTTTCTCGTTTATGAAAGAAAGGAGTTCGGTGCATTTCCCGGATCAGCAGGTAAGGGTGGTACAGGCGGGTGGATATGCCTGTGTGCAATCGGCTCCCGGCAAAAGAAAGGACGTGAGTGTAATGGTCTTTGTCAACCATAAAAAAACCGATAACGGTTTCTATTCGGGTCTTTCATTTCCAAGACCGAATATTTACCAGGCTTATTTTGAGAATTGCCTGTTCAGCAGTGTGCTTGAATTCCTGGTGCCTGGGAATAAAACAACCGGTCTGCTGGAAGAACTGAGATCCGTCGAGGATATTGAGGTCTCCCTGTACAGGGAATGCATGGTGCCGCACCTGTAGGAATTCCCGGGCGGCTGTCGAATCGGTCCTGCTTCACTTTTCACTTATACCACGGTCAAAAATTGATCAGCTGTTTCACTTTTCGGGTCACGAGAGCCATGTTGAGGTATTTGATATTGAGGAATTCGAAATCCCGGATCAGCAACAGGGATACAGCGGCTTCCCGTAAGGCAATCGCATTGTTGAAACATTCAATTGCCTTCTCCCGCGCACCTGCATGAGCATAATCGAGCCCCATCCACAACTGCGAGATATACTCACTGCGGTTGGCAAGCAGTTTGTAATGATCATCCACCGGTTTTTGCAACAAGGAAAAATCTCCGTCGGTAAAAAATTTCAGCAGGGCCGTGTCGCCGGCTTTTTTGGCCGACGCGATCGCATCATCCTTATTCCCGGAGGTCCAGTGCAAACGGGCCAGTTCTGAAAAAAGTTTCCTCTTCTGAACAGGGTCGTGCTCCGATTTGGCGATCCGGTCCTGCTGCAGTTCCAGGGCCCCTTCCATATTGTTCATATTCACGAGGGCCATGATCTTATTCTTCAGCAGGAAATCCCAGAGCGGGTTGACCTCAATCCCCTGGTCATAGATCTTCAAAGCCCCTTCATGATCTCCTTTGGCCTGCAGCAGTATGGCCAGCCACAGGTACACATTGGTCTGGTTCGCGTTCAGGCTGATGGAACGCTGGTAAGTGATCTCGGCGGCATGCCAGTCGAAATTCTGGAAATACCAGTACCCGAGCGAAGCCTGCGTTTCACCGGAATAGGAATCCAGGCCGGCAGCGATATCAATGTTCTTCTTTGCCTGCCAGAGCATCTGCACCGGGTCCTCGTATCCCCGGAAAGAAGAGAGGAGAAAGCTGTCTGCCAGTCCGGCAAAAGCTACAGCAAAGGTCTTATCGCGGCTAACCGCCTGCTGGAAATAATCCCGGGCTGTGAGCAGGTCGGTCTTGTTTCTTTTTTCCAAAAGCATTCTCCCCCGCAGGTAATAATCATAAGCCTGCAGGTCGGCCGTGGGAATATAATCCAGTTCCTGTGTTTCTCTTTTGGTGAGCGTGGTATTGAGCACCGCCGCGATGGCCAGTGCCACTTCCCGCTGGATGCTGAAGATATCATGGAGCGGCCGGTCGTAGGAATCGGCCCAGATATGTTCATCCGTGATGGCATTGATGAGCTGCGCCGTGATCCGCACTTTCTCACCGTGCAGTTGCACGCTACCTTCCAGTATCAGCGAAACCGACAGCTCCTTGCCTATTTCCTTAATGGATTTGGGGTTGCTTTTGTATTGCATTACCGAGGTCCGCGAGATCACTTTATAGGCCCTGATCTTGGAAAGCTGGGTGATGATATCTTCCGTGAGCCCGTCGCTGAAATAATCCTGCTGCGGGTCGCTGCTGAGATTGGCAAAAGGCAGTACGGCAATGCTGTTGGCATTCACCGCGGGCAACGGCAGCTCGGCGACAGGAACCGGATGCTCGGTCAGCGGCGCGTTCTCGGTAAGCAACTGGTAGATCCGCACGGGTTCCTTCACGTTCTTTAACTTTTCCGTCCGCACAAAAACGGATTCCAGTTCTTTTTTGTTGACAATATTCCTGTACACCACTTCGGAAATATAAATGCCCCCGGCCGGTGCCAGGCTTTGTATCCGGGAGGCGATATTCACCACATCCCCGAAGATATTTCCCGCATGCACCAGCACATCTCCCATGTGGATACCGATACGGACCGGCACCTGCGGTTCATTATGCAGATCTTCCTGTAATAATTTGGCAAATTCAGCGGCATCGGTGGAACTCTGGAAAAGCAGCAGGGAACCGTCGCCGTAGTATTGTATGATCTTTCCGTTCAGTTCTTCTGCCACCAGTTCCACCACTTCGCGGAAACGGTTCACTTTTTCAACGGCCATCTCCTCGTTCTCCTGCATCATGGCCGTATAACCGACAATATCGGCAAATAGAATAGCTGCCAGCTGATGTGATTGTCCGGCCATAATGGTTAAAGTTGGAGGCCGAAGTTAGCAAAACTTTGACAGCAAAGACCCGGGAAGCATCTCCTCCCGGCCCAAAGTATGAAATGTGAATATTCAGTTATATGTCCGGGTCCGGTTTAAAACTTTCTTCACTGTTTTGCCGTGGTAATTCACCCCCTGTTCATATCTTTTTATCCACGTTTCAAAAGGGTGGCACAGTTTTTTGAACAACTGTATATAAGGCTGAATAATGACCCGGCTACATACCAACGACGAAAGAAAAAAACTGGCGCTGCAGTTCATCCTTCAGCATGCCGATTACAGGAAGCGCTGCGCGTACCTGCAGGAGATCATTGCAATGGGACGTGAGGATGATCTGTGGAGAAGGGCCCTCCTGTCCTTTTTCGACACACCGGTAAGCCCGGCCGCATTCCGGCGACCCGGAAAAAATTGATCCGGCTCCCCGCAAAGCGTCAGGCAGGCTAATTTTCCGTTTCCGAACCAAAAAAACCGAGATCGGCGAGGATAATTTCCGGGCTGGTGTAATTCAGCAGGGTGCACTGAAGATTCTGCACCAGTTCATCACGTGTCTTGCAAAAGGAGGCCTTGATCAGAGAGAGTTTGTACGAGTTGATCTTGAAATGAGCTAACCGCGCCATCTGGCCGATATAGTCTTCTTCAAGTTGAAATGACTCGGCCACATAGGCCTGGTCATTGCAGTATGGTTGGTTCATACAGGCGGATATTGGTTTTTCAGATATTGGCCCGGTCTTCAGGTTACGGCACCAAAAGATCGGGATGGACAGTTTTACAACGAAGCCGTAAATGGTAAATTGCAGGCGGATAAAGAAAAGGAGCCAAATAAGGGTTACTTTTGCGGTCTCCCGCGTATTAACTGCGGGATTTTACGATCCCTAACGAACTGCCCGCCATTGAATTTGATATATCTAATTCAAAATCAACAAAAGCACATGGTACAGAAGACGTATTACAAAACAAAGGACTATTGCAAAGTAAAATTCTCTTTTAAAGTAGAGGATGCAGAAACGGTAGAGATACTGGGGCTTAACAGCGACTGGCAAAAATCGATCGTAATGAGCCGGAAAAAAGACGGCAGTTTCAGCACGGATGTCAACCTGCCCAAAGATTCAAGACATGAATTCAAATACCGGGTAAACGAGACCCTCTGGCTCAATGACCCCGAAGCCGACAGCGAATCGCCTAATATCTACGGTGGCGCCAACAGCGTTATCGAATTATAAATTCCCATCATTTACAACGGACCGTTTATCCTCTCCCCCGAGGGGGTGAACGGTCCTGTTTGTGCCCGTTCCCCTGCAGGCTGAAATGAATTAACTTTCCGGTACAAACCCCTTCTATGGCTATTGCAGGCACAGATCTTTTTTACTCACGTTTACCGGTAAATGATATTCCACTGGGCGACCTGCTGATGGAGGAGCACCTTTTTTACAGGATACCGCCCTCCTGGCAGGTAGTGATCACCGATGTGAAAGGGTCAACGGCCGCCGTTGCCGGCGGGCAGCATGAGACCGTGAACCTGGTGGCCACCGGGAGCATCGTTGCCGTACTGAACATCGCCTTCAAAGCAGACATTACACTACCCTTCTTCTTCGGCGGTGACGGCGCCACTTTTGTTATTCCTCCTTCCATACAGGAGGCCTGCAAAAAAGCGCTGGTACTTCACCAGGAGAACAGCCAGAAAAATTTCAACCTCTTTCTCCGCGTGGGTGAGGTTCCTGTGGAAGAAGTTTATGCATCCGGTCATGACCTGAAAATAACCAAGTTAAAAGCATCCAGCCTGTTCTCGATACCTGTTATGCTGGGCGACGGACTCTCTTACGCGGAAAAACGAATCAAGGCAGAGGATTATATGCTTCCCCCGCCGGAACACCCGGAGGAAGAACTCGATATGACGGGAATGGAATGCCGCTGGGACAGGATCAAACCTCCGGCCACTTTTGACGAAGTGGTAAGCCTGCTGGTAGTGGCCCGCGACAACCAGCAACAGGCGACCGTTTTCCGTAAAGTGGTGAACCGGCTGGATACTATCTATGGCAGCCCTGAAAAAAGAAAACCTATCACCGTATCGCAATTGAAGCTGAAGGCTACCATTGAAAAATTAGGCCGCGAGATGAGGGCTAAATACGGCCGGTACCGTCCGCTCTACCTGGTTCAGAAATTACTGACAACCCTCCTGGGGCCCTTTTATTTCAAAACCAAAAAAGGACAAACCTACCTGCAGCAACTGGTGCAGTTATCCGATACCCTGGTGATCGACGGCCGTATCAGCACCGTGATCTCGGGCACTGCAGAGCAGCGAAAGGAACTGGAATCCGCTCTCGATGAACTGGAAAAAAGCGGGGATATCTTCTACGGGCTTTTTGTAAGCCGGGAATCTGTACTTTCCTGTTATGTGCGCAACATGCATGAAAAACACATTCACTTCGTGGATGGTTCCGACGGCGGCTATACCCGGGCGGCAGGTGTATTGAAAAAGAAAATGAATACCACCACCCCTATTTCGACAACATAAGAAATTCACTCCCGCATTCATCATCCCCGAAACTTCCGATCACCGGACCTGATGGAAGTTTCTTGACAAATTCATAAAAACTCGAAGAGCTCAGCAGCTTACCGTCACCGCCCTTTGTTTGCAGGCATTGAAGGAAACGTTGCGCAAAAGGCGAAAGCCGCCCTTTATAACCGTTAGGCACTTCCTTCTTGCCACCCGAACTGAGAAAGAGCCGGGTTTTCAGTTTGAGTTTGCCGGCAACATAATCAGCCGAGCTGAGATCCTCATAACCGCTCCGGTTGCTGCACCGCACCACTTTTTCCGCGAAGGACCCGCCGAAACAAACATCCAGCACCATCATTACCTGGCTGGCCGGAAGTTTATTGATCATCCGGGAAAGTTTGGAATACTGGATATACGAATTGCGGTAAGGGTCATCCTTAGCCTGTTTGGAATTGGCGCATACAATAAACCCGTCATCAAACAGCTGATCATCGTAATCACCGTGCCCTGCCACATAGATCAGCAACTGGTCGTTGGGTTTCAGCATTTTTGAAAGTCGTATAATACTTTCATAGATACTGTCAGAAGGCTTGTCAATAAGCGGGATCACCGTAAACCCGTAGTTGCTGCTTAATTCGGCCCCGATCGATGTAACATCGGTTACAGGGATTCCTTCCAGGTCCGTCCATTGTGGTTTGCCCGAATAGATATTGGTACCTACCAGCAGCGCATACTTTTTGGCAATAGCGTTCGCTACCGCGGATTTGTCCTTATTAATGAGCCCCGCTCCCCGGCTTTGCATCATCTCTTCCGGGAGGAAAAAGCGGATATCCTTGATAAAATCCCTTTCGAAGAATACATCAAAATAAGCTGTCCGGAAATAGTTGCAGTCAATAGCCGTTTTATCCAGGTTGAACTTCACCGCATCAGCATAAACACCCCCTTCAAAAAGCCCGAAAATATTCAGCTCCTCCGTAAGGTTGGTGACAAAATAATTAAGGGGACCATGCTCCTGGTTATTGTTATTGCAGGAAAAATTATCCAGCCCGCTCCCGTTGGGAACAATGAATATTCTGTTCTTGTTTGAAAGTGAAGCAATCGTGGGGCTTGTTTCGATCAGGGCCTGGATGAATTCTTTCTGGAAATCATCCGTAGAACCGGCTTCTGTAATGAACAACTGGTTATTGGCGGGGATCATCTGGAGCAGGTCCTTCAGTTGCGACAGGGATATGCCTTTTTGCCGGATCTCAGCCGAATCGCTGATCGAATGCAGGCCGTAGGGAACGAACCAGGTCACCTGTTTTCCGGCGCTGTCACGTAGCGGCTTGCAGTAGCCGGAAAAATTAAAGATGAAATAATCGTCGGGTTTACTGTTAGATATGGCATTATTAATAGCAGCCAGGATATTTTCCCGGGTGGCGTCTTTATTGATCAGCAAAGATGAATGCAGTATCTTTTTATCACGGGTACCAAACAGCTCTTCAAACTGCTTTTGAAAAAAACCGGCGTAAGCCCTCGCATCGGCTTCGCAATTCTTGAAACTGAGCTCCTCTTTGTTTCGGGCAGAATAATCTGAATTACCCACTGAAAGCAGGAAAGCATTGCCTGCCGGTTTGAGGACGGGCAGTTTAACCATATTTTTATCCGCTTCATCACTTACCTCCGACCCTTCAAAAAGATACTGGGTTCCGCTGGCAAGGTAACCCGGTGTTTGAGGCTTGGAATTCTTTTTTAAGAAAGCGGTAATTTCTTCATGTATTTCTGCTGAATTCAGCGACCAAGGCGAAGCCAGTAACCGGACCAGTCCCAGGGTATACGCACCGTAAGACTTTCCGTTTTCTCCTGTCATTTCAAAACCAAATTCATGGTTGTTGGTGGCCGTGTAAATGATCACCGGGGCCGATTCATCCTTTACCAGGTTAAAAAGCACATTATTGCTCTCCCCCCTTCTTGAAATAACACCCTGTTGATTTCTGACCGAATCCTCCACATTGTAAGAAAGCAGTTGCCCGGAATGACAGACATCCATCGAAATAACCAATTGCCCTGTTTTACCAATTTTTTTCTTAATCGTGTTGAAAAATTCAGCCAATTGGAACTGGTAAATATAGTTGGCATTGACAAACCCGGTATCCCTGGGATAATTGGCATCCCTGCAGGCAAGCACCAGCCCTTCATACTTCCGGAGTGAATCATTCATCTCCTGTACGAGATTTCCACTGCCTGAAAAATGGAGAAAGACAAAATCACCTTTCTGGAGCGAACCGGAAAACCGGCTAAAGGAAGCCAACATTTTATCCCGGGTCGCATCATCATCGGTGACAGACAGAATATTA
>JBGATE010000012.1:0-31691 GCA_044229375.1 Chitinophagaceae bacterium | reverse complement strand
TTTTGTGCCAAGGCATGAAGAGAAAGTTTAAAGTCAAAAGTAGAACTTAGAAAGTACCTGGTATGTATCGGGTCTAATTCTTTGGGATGCCGAAGTAAAGTGAATGATTTTGGGACCTAGGTTCCCCCTTTAGGGGGACAGGGGGTGTAAAGAAATTCTGATTTGTACGGATACCGCTGCTTATACATCATTCTCACTTTCTCCAGTATCGTTTCCCTTAGCTGGTCGATATTCTTTTTTTCAATCGCTGAAATGAACACGGCATTCCCGTTCGTTTCATGCTGCCAGCGGTCATACAGGTCCTGGAGAATTTCTTTCTTCGTACTTTCTTCCAGCCACTCATCAAAGGTCCTTGTCTCGTAAAGATCCATTTTATTGAAGATGGTCAGGATGGGCTTTTCACTTGCATTCAGATCCTGCAGGGTTTTATTCACCACCGCGATCTGCTCTTCGTAACCCGGGTGCGAAATATCCACCACGTGCAGGAGGATATCGGCTTCCCTAACCTCGTCCAGCGTGCTCTTGAAACTTTCTACCAGGTGATGGGGCAATTTACGAATGAACCCTACCGTATCGCTTAACAGGAAAGGCGTATTCTCAAATACCACTTTGCTGGTCGTGGTATCGAGCGTGGCAAATAATTTATTCTCGGCAAACACATCCCGCTTGCTGAGCAGGTTCATGATGGTGCTCTTGCCCACATTGGTATAACCTACCAGCGCCACGCGAATGAATTCTCCTCTCTCTTTCCGCTGCGTCATGGATTGCCGGTCGATCTCCGCGAGCTTTTTTCGCAGCAGGGAGATCTTATCCCGTACGATACGCCGGTCGGTCTCGATCTCTGTTTCACCGGGACCCCTTGTCCCGATACCACCGCCCAATCGTTCCAGGTGTTTCCACATTCCCCGAAGTCGCGGTAAAATATACTGGTACTGCGCCAGCTCCACCTGCGCCTTTGCCTGCGCGGTCTTGGCGCGACTGGCAAATATGTCGAGGATCAGGTCGCTGCGGTCAATGGTCTTTACCTCCAGCGCTTTTTCAATATTGTTGATCTGCGCCCCGGTCAGCTCATCATCGAATATCACCACACGGATATCCTTGCCCTGTATGTACTGGCGGATCTCTTCCAGTTTACCCTTACCCACAAAATGACGGCTGTCGGGATGGGCCAGTTTCTGGGTAAAACGTTTAACCGCCACGGCACCGGCCGTTTCAGCCAAAAAGGCCAGCTCATCCAGGTATTCCTGGAGTTGTGGCTCGGTCTGGTCCTTATGGACAAGCCCCACGAGGATGGCTTTTTCTGATTGTTGTATTTTTTTCTTCTTATCAAGCATGGTGCTGGTTGGAAATGAACATTGAACATTGAGCGTTGAGCATTGATAATTTAAAGATATGAAATGCTCAATGCTCAATGTTCAACACTCAATATTCACCCGGAGGGCATTACAGTCCGCTAAGCGTAATGCCGATCGAAAAGGGCTTGACCACCGGTCCTTCCCCGTCCGTGAACAAAGGGGTTAACTGGTAACTTCCAAACAACGTAAAATGGCTGTAGCCGATACGGGCCATGGCGCTGAGCCGGTTCTTATTGAAGAATTGCTTGCTGGATTCCTTCTGAACATGTTCGTTCAGGCTGTTGCCGCTTTTATCCTCGTATTTGGTATTACGGGTATGGGCGTTGATCATGGTACCCACTTTTAACCCGATGGCGGCTTTGAAACCTTTACCGTGCAAGGGGTCTGCGGAAAAGCGGAACTCGATCGGCGCTTCCAGGTAACTGGTGGCCAGTTTAGTCTTTTTATAGTGGTTCGTGTCGGATACGTTGGTGAAATGGATCTGGTTGGTCGGGTCCTTGATCCCCACATGTGTATTGGCAAATAGGATATGGTCGGTGGCGATCCCGGGGCCAAAGGCAAAGCTCAGGCTGGGGTTGTTCTTAAAAGGGAAATCAAAAAGGAAATAAACGTTGAAACTTTTGGAGAAACCACTCTTGTTGATGGTATCGGGAATACCCGCCCATCCGGCATAACCAAACTGGATCATGAAATGGTCGTTGGCCCGGTTGCTCATATCGATGGGCTGTTTCTTTTTCTTTTCGGGGTTCGGTTTGTCCTGCGCAACAGCCGTGGCTGTCATGATCACGAATCCAAGCAGGGGGAGAATTTTCTTCATAATTAAATTAGTATCGGCAAAAGTATTTTTGTACCGGTTAACAAAAGGTTAAAGAACCTCCTGGTTTTGAATAATAAAGCCCCGAAATGCGGGGCATTTTGTGAAACCTGTACCGGCTCAGCCGGGACGACCCTCGAAATCTGTGGACCCTGTTGGGATCGAACCAACGACCACCTGATTATGAGTCAGGTGCTCTAACCGTCTGAGCTAAGGGTCCTGCCTTTAAGGCGGGAGCAAATGTATTAAATTATTTGGGGAAAAGAGAGGTAAAGCTATGGGCGCTGAGCTGTGAGTCAATGTGCCAGTAAGCAATAGTAAGGTCATACGGTTCTGAACTCTGAACTCTGAACTTATAACTCCGAACTCACTTCACTTCCTCAAACTCAATATAATCATCATTGTTTACCCTGGACTCCTTTTTCGGCGCTGTGGGCTGAGGGTTAAAACCCTGCTGTTGCCGGGCTTGCTCCTGCATTTTTTCCTGCATTTCACGGAACCCCTGTTTGATCTTCTTACTGGCCAGGTAAACGGGAATCACCAGCTTGAAGATGAGCCGGTAAGCGAGAAAAATCAGGATAGCGTATAATACGAATTTCACGGTTCAAAGATAAGGCAGTGAGCGGGCAGTCCGGGGGAGTTTTGGGCCTGTTTACCGATTTTTTAACGGCTGATTACTGCTGGTAACCATCGGGTTTGTGTAGAGCATTATTTTCATGGATGTTGAACCACGGAGACACGGAGGAGCACAGAGTAAATCCGTGACTCCGTGGTTTACTATTTTATTAAGAAGGACGATCCTGCAACAGTTTTTTGGTTGGTATGGCTCCTTTTCACTAAATTTGCATTGGAAATAGCAGTAAGAAGGGAACGAGGCCGTTCCCTTCTTCTTTTATATAACATGAACGGCGAAGCTTACATACAGGTCATTGAAAGCAAGGTGAAGGCGCTGATCCAGGCCGAGACGGACCTCTTCCTGGTGGACGTGAGGATAAAACCCACCAACAATATCAAGGTCTTTATAGATGGGGATCAGGGGGTTAGCATCGAACGGCTGGTGCAACTTAACCGGAAGCTTTACAAGGAGTTAGAAGAAGGCGCGATCTTCCCCAATGGTGATTTTTCGCTGGAAGTCTCCTCACCGGGACTGGATGAGCCGCTGAAACTGCACCGCCAGTACCGGAAGAATATCGGCCGGTACGCTGAGGTTACGGACATGGAAGGGATGCGGAAGGAAGGAAAACTGGTGGGGGTGACGGAATCAGGGATCCTGCTGGAAGAAACGAAAGGCAAAGGAAAAAAGATGGAAACGGTACAACATACCGTTCCTTTTGATACAATTAAAACAACAAAAATTCAGATTAAGTTCTAAGCTACGAGCCGCGGGCGAAGAGCTGCGAGAAGGAACCCTGTACTTTCAGGAACACCGACTCGGGGCTCACTACTCACAACTCGAAACTAAACAAAAGTGTTATGGCAAGTATTAACCTGATCGAGGCCTTCCGGGATTTCAAAGAAGCGGAAAATATCGACCGTCCCACGATGATGAAAGTGGTGGAGGACGTCTTTAAGACATTACTGCGCAAAAAATACGGGAGTGATGATAACTTCGACGTGATCGTAAACGCGGAAAAAGGTGACCTGGAGATCATCCGCCGCCGGATGATCGTGGAAGACGGGCAGGTCGAGGATCCGCTCTCCCAGATCGCTTACACCGATGCCACCAAAATCGAACCCGATTTCGAAGTAGGGGAAGAGCTCTACCAGGAAATTGACCTCTACGATTTTGGCCGTCGTGCCATCCTCGCCGCCAAGCAAACCCTGGCGAGCCGGATCAGCGACCTGAAGAAAAACGCGCTGGCTAAAAAATACGGCGACAGGATCGGTGAGATCATCAGCGCCGAAGTGTACCAGGTGTGGAAAAAGGAGATCCTGCTGCTGGACGAAGAGGGCAATGAACTGATCCTCCCGAAAAGCGAGCAGATCCCGCAGGACTATTTCAAAAAAGGAGAAAGCATCCGGGCCGTGGTGAAGAAAGTGGATATGAAGAACAACAGCCCCGTGATCATCCTTTCCCGCACATCGCCTGAATTCCTTGCCAAACTCCTGGAAATTGAAGTCCCCGAAATATTCGACGGCCTTATCGTGATCAAGAAGATCGTTCGCGATCCCGGAGAAAGGGCCAAAGTGGCCGTGGAGTCCTACGACGACCGTATCGACCCCGTGGGCGCCTGCGTGGGTATGAAGGGAAGCCGTATCCATGGTATCGTACGGGAACTGAAGAATGAGAATATCGACGTCATCAACTGGACCAGCAATATCCAGTTACTGATCCAGCGCTCGCTGACGCCGGCCAAGATCACCAGTATGGAACTGGACAACGAAAGCAAACACGCCAATGTTTACCTCAAACCCGACCAGGTATCCCTGGCCATCGGCCGCCGCGGGGTGAACATCAAGCTGGCCTGCGAACTGACAGGGTACGAACTGGATGTTTATCGCGATAATGAAGGGGAAGTGGAAGGATTTGATATCGACCTCGACGAGTTCAGCGATGAGATCGACACCTGGGTCATTGATGAACTGAAAAGAGTGGGTTGCGATACGGCCCGCAGCGTACTCGATCTTACGGCGGAAGAATTGGAAAGAAGGACCGACCTTGAGAAGGAAACGATCGCCGAACTGAGAAAAGTACTGAAAGAAGAATTTGAAAAAGAATAATAACGTGAGTGGTGAATGGGGAATGGTGAATGCGTAGCATTTTCCACGACCCTCAGTAATTGCCGGGTTACCTTATAACCTCCCGGTACTTTAGGAAAACCCATTGACCATTCACCATTGCCCATTGACCATAAAATATCTGAATGGCAGAATTAAAACTTCCGAGATTATTAGCCGCGGCCAAAGAATTCAACATTGGCCAGGATACCCTTATTGCCTTTTTGATCGGCAAGGGGTTTCCCAAGGACGAGCTGAAGCCCACCTCCAAGCTTACGGAGGAGATGTACCGGGCACTGCAGCTTGAATTCTCGAGCGACAAAGCAGCAAAACAAAAAAGTGACCAGCTGGAACTGCCAAAGGGCAGCACGGCTGAAGTGAAGAAGAAAAAGGAAGAAGAAGAGATCCTTTTTAAGAAGGAAGAGAAGCCGGCGGCCAAAGCGAAAAAAGAAGAGCCAAAGGCCGAGGAGCCCAAAAAGGAAGAAGCGGTAATTGAGAAAGCTGCCGCAGCGGAAGAAATAGTGAAGGCTGATGTGCCCGAGCTGGAAGGCCCCAAAGTGGTAAAGAAAATAGACCTCTCCGCGATCGACTCCTCCACCCGCCCAAAGAAAGGTGCAAAGGCGAAGAAAGCAGAAGAGCCGGCAGCCGAAGAAAAACCGGCCAAAGGGAAGGCTAAAAAAACAAAAAAGGAAGAAGCGGCCGAAGAAGTTGTTGCCAAAGCAGAAACACCGGCAGCTCCCGTACCGGAAGAAGAACTTCCGCCCGTGATCGAGAATATCGAGGTGGAAAAGCTGACCGGTCCCAAGATACTTGGTAAGATAGACCTGCCTGTTGACAGCGATACCCGTCCCGTAAAGGATGAAAAAAAGAAAAGAAAACGTATCCCGATCGAGAAGAAAGATGTCAAGCGGGAGATCTTCATCAATAAAGACGCGGATAAAAAACCGGGTGGTTTCAACCGCGACCAGGGTCGAGGACGCACCGGTGCCGGGCGGCGGGATACACGCGGCAGGAAGGAAGACAAACTGATTGATGAAAAGGAGATACAGGAAAAGATCCGGGAAACACAGGCCAAACTGGCCGGTGCGGGCGGACGCGGAAAGAGCCTGAAAGCCAAAATGCGCCGGGAGAAAAGACAGGAGATGGCCGATGCGCAGGGAGATGTGGCGGATGATAACAAACTGCAGGTAACGGAATTCATCAGCGTAAGCGAACTGGCCAACCTGATGGACGTAAGCTTTGCCGAAGTGATCAGCAAATGTATGAGCCTCGGGATCATGGTGTCGATCAACCAGCGTCTCGACGCCGAAGTGATCGAACTGGTGGCCAGTGAATTCGGCTATGACGTGGAGTTCATCGATATGGAGAAGCAAATGGAAATGGAAGAGGGGGACGGTGAGGATGACAATGATGAGGAACGGGTACACCGCTCACCCATCGTGACCATCATGGGTCACGTGGATCACGGTAAGACCTCCCTGCTCGACTATATCCGCAATGCCAATGTAGTGGCCGGTGAAGCGGGTGGTATCACCCAGCACATTGGCGCCTACCAGGTGGAACTGGCCAATGGAAAAGAGATCACCTTCCTGGATACCCCCGGTCACGAAGCCTTTACGGCGATGCGGGCAAGGGGTGCCAAGGTCACCGATATCGCGGTGATCGTGATCGCCGCCGATGATGCCGTGATGCCGCAGACCCGCGAGGCCATCAGCCATGCGCAGGCAGCCGGCGTGCCCATGGTCTTTGCCATCAACAAGATCGATAAGGACGGGGCCAACTCGCAAAAGATCTATGAGCAGCTCTCACAAATGAACCTGCTGGTGGAAGAATGGGGCGGTAAATACCAGAGCCAGGAAATATCCGCCAAGAAAGGTTTGAATGTTGACAAGCTGCTGGAAAAAATATTGCTCGAAGCCGAGATACTGGATCTCAAGGCCAATCCCGACCGGGAAGCAACCGGTACCATTATCGAGGCCACCCTTGACAAAGGCCGCGGTTATGTAGCCACGTTACTCGTGGAGAACGGAACCCTGCATCCCGGCGACCTGATCGTGAGCGGTCAGTACTTCGGAAGGGTGAAAGCCATGTTCAATGAAAGGAATAAGAAAGAAGATAAAGCCGGTCCTTCCGCACCGGCCGTGGTACTGGGATTGAACGGCGCCCCGCAGGCGGGTGAAAAGTTCAAAGTGTACGAGGATGAGGCGGAAGCAAAAGAGATCGCTTACCGCCGTGCGCAGATCCTGCGGGAACAGGGTATCCGTACCAAGAAACACATCACGCTCGATGAGATCGGCCGTCGTTTGGCGCTGGGAAGCTTCAAAGAACTGAAAGTGATCATCAAGGGTGACGTGGACGGTTCCGTGGAGGCCCTGAGCGACTCACTGCAGAAACTTTCAACGGATGAGATCATTGTGAGCGTGATCCATAAAGGAGTGGGACAGATCAATGAAAGCGATATTGTACTGGCCGAAGCATCGGATGCGATCGTGATCGCCTTTAATGTGCGTCCTTCCCTGCAGGCCTCCCGCCTGGCGGAGAATGCCGGTATCGAAATAAAGATGTATTCCATCATTTATAACGCTATCGAAGAGGTGAAGAGCGCGATGGAGGGTATGCTGGAACCCAAGGTGCAAGAGAAGATCGTTGCCAACGTGGAGATCAGGGAAGTATTCAAATTCGATAAGGCGACCGTAGCCGGTTGTTATGTGCTGGAAGGCAGGATCAAGCGCGACTCCAAGATCCGGCTGATCCGGGACGGTATCGTTGTCTATCCCTCTGCGGGTAATGTGGCGGAACTCGGCTCCCTGAAAAGGTTTAAGGATGACGCCAAAGACGTGCAGGCCGGTATGGAATGCGGTCTGACCATCAAGAATTTCAGTGATTACAAAGTGGGGGATGTGGTGGAAGCGTACGAGGAGGAAGAAGTAAAGAGAACACTGTAAAGGTGCAAGGTACAAGGCACAAGGTACAAGGTACAAGGCACAAGGTACAAGGTGCAAGGCACAAGGTACAAGGCACTACGAAGTTTGATTCTTGTCCCTTTAGAATCTTTTGTTAAATAGCCCACGTTTGTTCGTCCAATCTTAAGCGACAAAGTATTTTTGAACGTATGCATATCATGAAAAGAACGTTGACTCTCTGTTTAGGACTGATGGTATTTGCCGCTGTGGCAAATGCCCAACCGCAGAAAGTGGTGGCCGACAAGATCACGGCCGTGGTGGGTGACCGCATTATCCTCTACTCGGATATTCAGAATTCGCTGGCCGACATCATTCGCCAGGGCGGAACCGTACCGGAAAACGGCGCTTGCCTGTTGATGGAACAGGCCGTTGTTTCCAAGATCCTGATGCTGCAGGCGGAAAAGGACTCCCTTCCCGTTACCGATGACGAAGTGGAAGCGGAACTGGATCAGAAGGTCCGTTATTATATCAACCAGCTCGGCAGCCAGGCCGCACTGGAAGAAGTGGCGGGAAAAACGATCTACCAGATCAAGGATGATGCCCGCGCCTCGGTAAAGGAACAGAAACTCGCCGCTTCCATGCAGCGCAAGATCGTGGACAATGTCCGCATCACACCCACGGAAGTAAAGGCCTTTTTTGATAAGATACCAAAAGACAGTCTCCCGTATTACGAATCGGAACTGGAGATCGGCCAGATCATCGTTTTTCCGAAAGCGTCCCGTGAAATCGAGCAGTACATCATCGGGGAGATGAATAATTATAAGCGGCAGCTGGAAAGTAAAATGGCTGACTTTTGCCAGTTGGCCAAAACCGTATCGGAAGATCCCGGGAGCAAGGACCGCTGCGGACAGTACCAGGTGAACCGTAACGAAAAGACCTGGGATCCCGTATTTCTTTCCACCGCTTTCCGCCTGAAGGAAGGGGAGATCTCCGCGCCGGTAAAATCAAAATTCGGTTATCACCTGATCCAGATGGTGCACCGTAACGGCGATGAAGCGGATGTTCGGCATATTCTCCGCATACCCCCCATTACGGATGACGAGATCAAACTGGCGAGGGTCAAGCTCGATACCGTACGTTCCAAAGTGATCGCCGGCACCATGACATTCAACGCCGCCGCTGCCAGGTACAGCGATGATGAGGCCGCCAAATTTGCCGGCCCCTTTATCATGGGCAGGGATGGTTCCACCTATGTTACGATCGACCAGCTCGACAAAGAAATGGTGGGCATGCTCAGCAAGATGAAGATCGGCGATATCTCCCAGCCCACTCCCTTTGAAGCGGAGCAGGGGAAAAAAGGGGTGCGTATCGTATATCTTAAATCCCGCTCGGAACCGCACCGTATGAATATGCAGGATGATTACAGCAAGATCTCCAATTTCGCACTCGAGGAAAAAAAATCCAAAGTGCTGGAAAAGTGGATAAAGGATAAAATCCCAACCTATTATGTGATGATCGATGGAGCGACCGTGACCGAATGCCCGTCTTTGCAAAAGTTCACCGAAGAGAAAAAAGCATTCTGATTTTTTTGAAATTATTCAGGAACCCTTACCCCGTAAGGGTTTTTTTTATGGCCGGGCGTTTGACAGTCAGTACTTTGACCCTCAGCGATATAAAAAGAAACGGATCATTTTAGTATCGTTTCCGGAACGGCCATTTGGGAGGCAGTTTGGAAATCAATGCCACATCGGGAAAGGGATGTGCCGTAACGGTGACCCTCCCGCTACCGGGGATCACCGGTGCATGAATTATGCACTTGAAAAAAGATAATGGCGTACCTTTGCGCCCTGCATGAGCGACCCGATAAAACATGAATGCGGACTTGCATTCATCCGTTTAAGGAAACCCTTTTCTTATTATCAACAGCAGTATGGCACCGTGCTGTGGGGGCTTAACAAGCTGTACCTGCTCATGGAAAAGCAGCATAACCGCGGCCAGGACGGCGCGGGTGTGGCCACCGTAAAGCTGAATGTGGAACCCGGTTATCCCTTCATGAACCGGATGCGCAGCAACGCGCCGCAGGCCATTGCCGATATCTTCCATCGCATCAACGGGGAGATCAGCGAGCTGGAAAAATATCATCCCGATATCAGGAGTCACCCGGGCCTGATGAAGGGCCATGTGAATTTCCTGGGGGAACTGCTGCTGGGTCATCTTCGTTACGGAACGCAGGGAAAGAATAAACTGGAATACTGCCATCCCTTTATCAACCGCGATACCATTCCCGCACGCAACCTGGCACTGGCCGGCAATTTTAATATCGTGAACTCCGATGAACTCTTTGCCCTGATCGGTAAGGAACCGCATGATACCGTACGTTTCAGCGACCTCGCTGCCATGATCGAACTCATGCATACTTTTCTCTGCAAGGAAGATGAAACATCGCCGCAGCACATGGATATCAAAAAAGTGCTGAAGAAAACGCTGCCTCTTCTCGATGGTGGTTTCCATGTGGGCGGCATCACCGGCAACGGTATCGGGTTTGTGTTCCGGGATGCGCACGGCATCCGCCCTTCCTATTATTACATCAATGATGAAGTGGTGGTGGCCGCCTCCGAAAGGGCAGCTATCCGCACCACGTTCAATGTAGGAGAAAATGAAGTGCAGGAACTGTTGCCCGGACAGGCACTCATCGTGAATGAAAAAGGGGAGATCGAAATAGCCCAGGTGCTGGAGCCCAAAGAACGAAAGGCCTGCAGTTTTGAACGCATCTATTTTTCCCGCGGCAGTGATGAAAAGATCTACCGCGAAAGGAAATCGCTGGGTTACAACCTCAGCGAACAGGTGCTGCATTCCATCAACCACGACCTGAAGAACACCATCTTCTCCTTTATCCCCAATACGGCCGAAACGGCTTTTTACGGCATGCTGAAAGGGATGGAAGATTACCTGAATAAGATCAAGATCGAACGGATACTGAACTGGGATAAGGACCCGATAGCTATCGGGTTTGACGCGGAGAAACTGAGCGAGATGATACAACGCCGCATCCGTGTCGAAAAGATCGCCATCAAGGATGTGAAGATGCGGACCTTTATTACCGAGGATACGGGTCGCAACGAAATGGTACAGCACGTGTACGATATCACCTACGGCACGGTACGGCCGGGGGAGGATACGCTCGTGGTGATCGATGATTCCATTGTACGGGGAACGACACTGAGAGAAAGTATCATCCGGATGCTTTCCCGGCTGAAACCGAAGCGGATCGTCATCGTTTCTTCCTCACCGCAGATACGCTACCCCGATTGTTACGGGATCGACATGAGCAAGATGGGCGATTTCATCGCGTTTAACGCGGCCGTGGAACTGGCAAGGGAAAAAGGGAAGGAGGGGGTGCTGAAGGAATTGCATGAAAGATGTAAAGAGCTCCAGCGAAGTGATAAACTGCAAACGGAGAATGTGGTGAAACAGGTGTACAAAATGTTCAGCACCGAAGAGATCTCCACGAAGATCGCGCAACTGATCACTCCGCCCGGTATTGACATACCGGTGGATGTGATCTTCCAGAGTATTGAGGACCTGCACCGCTCCTGCCCGAACAACCTCGGCGACTGGTATTTTACCGGCAACTATCCCACCCCCGGGGGGAACAAAGTGGTGAATAAGGCGTTTATGAATTATATGGAGGGGAAGAATGTGAGAGGATACTAGAGAGAAATTCCAAGAACCGAAGAAACAAGATCCAAATAAGCATCAAATTAAAAATCAAAAAAGGGTCCGTGTTACCGTAAAAACATTCACTGCGCACGGAGTCCTTTTTGATTTATAATTTGAATTTTTAATTTATTTGGTTCTTGTATCTTGTTTCTTGGTACTTATTTATCAACGTATCTTGTTTCTTGGTACTTATTTATCAACGTATCTTGTTTCCTGAAATTTTCAGGTAAAATTTAAGATAAAAGAAATGAAGACCCTCCTATTAGTCCGGCATGCCAAAAGCGACTGGGGCAATCCCGGTCTCGATGACATCGACCGCCCCCTGAATGAAAGAGGGAAAAGAGATGCGCCCGTCATGGCACGAAGGCTTCGGGATAAAAAAATAAAGATCGACCTTTTCGTCAGCAGCCCGGCTAAAAGGGCCGCGCGCACCGCGAAGTTCTTTGCGGAGGAATTCGGGGCAAAGAAAAAACAGCTGGTCTATAAGGAAGAACTTTATCTCGCTCCCCCTTCCGTTTTTTATGAAGTGGTACAAGGATTGGATGATGACGCGGATACCGCTGCATTGTTCTCCCATAATGAAGGCATCACCGAATTTGCCAACCAGCTTACTCCCGCGAGGATCGATAATATCCCCACCTGCGGGGTCTTCGCCCTTACCATCGAAACGGATTCCTGGAAGGGTTTCAGGGAAGCCAAAAAAGAATTCGCTTTTTTCGACTACCCCAAGGCTGCCCCTGCAACCTGATGCAATAAAGTTTTGACGGCCTCTGAAAGACCGGAACCGTTTCCGGCAGGCGGGAAAGTGTAGTTGAAAGCAGCGGCAAGTGCCAGCGCTTTTTTAAGTGAAAATTCTTTTTGCGCGACCGTCACCGCGATCCCTCTTTCCATCAATGTGCTTCCCAGGTATTCCTGTTCCGTTTGCCCGGGTGTGGGCACCAGGATACATTTTTTCTCCAAGGCCAACGCGTCCATAATGCTGCTGTAACCGCTGCGGCAGATGATCAGGGATGCCTCCTGCATTTCCTTATTGAGCGCGGTGGCTTGAAGGTGGTTGTAAAACTGTACACGGTTGGTGGAAGGGATCAGTGAATGTTCACCGGGCAGACCCCGCACAACAGTTGCCGTACCGTTATGGTCCCCGAGTCCGGCGATCAGTAAGTTTTCCAGGAGACTGCGTTGCGGTTCCGGCCCTGACAACAACAACAGCAAATGATCTTTTCTTTCCGGAAGTTGCAGTTTGCTGAATCTTGACAGGAATCCGATATAACGGACCGGCGGGATTGGTTTTTTATCGGGGTGCGACAGTTCCCCGGCAAGGTTTCCCTTTCCTTCCTCATCGGGGATCCAGCAATGATTGAACCGGTTGAGGTAAGCGTAATTACGCAATTGCAATATCCTTTCCGACCATTTTCCCCAGCCGGTTTTGATAAGCAACTGGTGCGTGATGATGACCGATGGTATGTCCGGATGATAAAGCCCGTACCGGTTATCACTGATGACGGCGTCCGGCCGGTATTCGCGGACCACTTTTTTCAGCCAGTTGTTTTCATACTCAATGGCCTTTTTCATCTTTGGCAACTGCCGGAACATATTCCATACAAGGCCGGAGGCCGAACCGGCATAGCGGATTCGGTACCCCTGCAACGGGAGGAAGGGGAGATCCGGGAATTCCTCTTTCAGCAGTTTTTCCTGCGCTCCTTCCCCGGCCAGCCATACCTGGGCGCCCTGTGCGATAAGCTCCCGGATCACCGGGATACAGCGGGTGGCATGACCCAGTCCCCAGTCGAGGGGGGCCACCAGGATCCGTGCCTGCCTGCCGGACAAGCGGGTTTTTCCTGTCATTTTTTCCGGGAAATGCTGATTCATGTTAATTTTTGGGGCTTTTCAGCCGGCAGGATACTAATTTGTTTGTAAAATAGTTTTAATTTGGAATTCCTCCGCAAGGAGACCAATAAGCAGATATGAAAACCTTTAATAAAATAGCCCTTGCCCTGGTCATCATGCTGGTGCTGGCAGCCTGCAACAAGAATTATTATTCCGGCGCCGGAAAAGGCGGAAAGAATTGCGGCTGCCCGAACACAAAAGGTATGTCGGGCTACTAATCCTCGTGTATGATAAGCTCCAACCGTGACATAATGGTGTTGCTTAAAACGGAAACAATTACGGAAGAAGAGCTGACCGGTCTGCACCGGCTTTTACAAACCATTGAAACTCCCGAAGAATTCTGCAAGGCACATGAACTGGTTGACCGCAACCGCATTACGGCCAAACCCAAAAGGATACTGCGTGAATCCCAGCGGTTCTTGCTGCGGCCCTTTCGTTTCCTGATCAATAAGAATTAAGAAACTGCTCACTTGTTACGCCCCGTCACTTGAAAACAAGATTTTCATTTTCAATTCCAGGGCCTGCTATCATGACAATTTTTGCAGTGCCAACCTGAGCTTTTCCAGCATTTCCCCGATCTCATTTTTTTTACAGGTGCCAACACTCAGCCGGTACCAGGCCGAACTGCGCTCGGCCCCGAAAGCATAAAAGGGAACAACGGCCAGTCCCGCCGCGTTCAGGATATAGGCGGTCACGTCAGATTGTGTTTCCAGTTTTTTCCCTTCTGCTGTCGTCATACCCGCCAGGTCGAATTTGATGGTGAGATAGATGGCCGCTTCCGGTGCAATGGCATCCACCGCATAACCTTCCTTTTTTAAGGCGGCAAAACCGTCATAGATCCTGCGCAGTCTTTCTTCGATCTCCGCCTTGAAATGATGAAGGTATTTTTTTATGCTCTCCCGGTTGGATAGATAGTAGGCCACCGCTTTTTGTTCGGCCATGGGCGCCCAGGCTCCTACATGCGTGAGAATCACCTTCATCTTGGCGATCACAGCTGCGGGACCCATGCTCCATCCAACCCTTACACCGGTTGCGGCGAATACCTTGCTGATGGCATCGATGAAAATGGTGTATTCGCGCATGGCCAGTCGCAATGAAACGGGGTTTTGATGCCGGATATCACCATAGGTGAGATGCCAGTACATCTGGTCGTACATCACATAGAGTTTTTTCACTCCATCGCCCCTTCTCTTATTTTCTTCGATCACCAGGTCGCAAATGGCTTCCAGTTCTTCCTTGCGGAATGTGGTACCGGTGGGGTTTTGCGGGGAGCACAGGGAGATCAGCGTGGCTTCCCGGATATACGGGCGGATATCTTCCGCGGTGGGCATGAAATTGTTTTCCGCCCTTGCCTCGATCACGATATGTTCACCGCCCACGAAATGGGAATAGTGATTGTTGTTCCAGCTGGGTACGGCGTAAATGATCTTGTCCCCTTTATCACATAATGCGCGGAACACGGCATAGATCAGTGGTCGCCCGCCGGATGCCACCAGGATCTCGCTGGTGCCATAGTCCAGGCCTTCTTCGTCTTTGATAAAGGAATGAAGCGCTTCCCGCAGATCGAGATTTCCCTCCGCCGCCGGGTAATTGGTGAAATGTTTGCGGTAAGCCTCCACGATCGCATCTTCCAGCTCTTTTGGTATCGGGAAGATGGAGGGGTCAAAATCGCCCACCGTAAAATTGTAGATACGTTCACCCTGGCGGATCTTTTCCCGGATCTCACCACCCAGTTTCACGATCTCGGAACCAATCAGCGTTTCAGAAAGATGCGATAGCTTCATCAGTGAATTATTAGTTGAGTAATAAGGTCTGATGTTTCTTGCCGCGATGTATTTTCACCTTTTGCAAATGAAAAAGACCGCGGATGATCCATGCCCCTGCTATGCGGCAAAAGTAAGGAAATGGGGTTGATGAAAGCGTGATCAGGAGTGATCGATCACCACTTTGCTGTTGTCGTAGAGGTCATATTTCACAACTATTTCCTGCCCGGGCTGGTATTTGTGCACAGATGCTTCGGCGATCACTCCTTTTGCCGTTCCACTGAAAGAAGGCGCGTTTTCCGGCAATACCTCCAGTTCCAGTTCGGCGTAGGGATTATTACCGTTCACATAGGCGCCCAGCCAGGTATATTTTTTAATGATCGCCCTTGCAAGTCTGCCCGATAAGGCAATGGCATTGTTTTCCGACTGCATTTTTTCCAGCTCCGCTTTCAGGGCATCTGTAGTGGAAACGGAAGTTTGTTGCCGGGTTGATGTAGCAGTAGTGGTGAAATCCAGCGTTACATTCAACTCGTTTTTAGGATCGATCCTCACCGGCACTTCCATACCGGCTGAATAAGCGCCGGGATTTATTCTCGATACCACAATTTTACAGGAGGTGGTATATTTCAGCCCCAAACTGTTTTTAACTTCCAGTATCAGTTTTACCTGCGGATTGTTGTTGATGGTTACGCCGGTATCTTTTACTTCCAGTATCCGCGCCCTGCCCGGTATGCCGGTCTTTTGCAAACGTCCGGCATTGATCAGCGACTTAAAAAAGAGCCGGTAAAACAGGAAAAACATACCGCCAAATAACAGGAGCATGCCCAGCCCGATATAAATACCCGTATCACCAGCCGTCATGATAACGGCGCCTATACCCACCAGCAAGCCAACGATACCGCCAATGACACCGATCCAGCCGCCTGTGTTCATTTTCATCATAACTGTGCGTATTTAAATTGAAGTTAACATAGGGACTGGGGAAAGAACCAAGAAACAAGATCCAAGATCCAAATAAGCTCCAAATCAAAAATCAAAAAAGGACTCCGCATTCAACGTATAACTTTTTATGAATTCAGGACGCTGTTTTTAATTTTCAATTTTTAATTTATTTGGATCTTGGTTCTTGTATCTTGGTTCTTAGTCCCTCCTAGAATGGTTTCAATGTCTTCTCATCCGCTTTGCCGGGTTTGAGTACAGCCCGGATACACTTGCTGAGGTCGATGTATTTTTTAGCGGCATCCCGGATCATGGCTGAACTAAGCCCGTCAATCTGCTGTTGCTTCTTCAGGATGGCGGCCGGGTCATTGCCGGAATAATAGGCATCGTAAAGACTGTTCTTCCAGAAAATATTCTGTTTTATCTCCACTTCCAGTTTTCGTTTTTGCTGCTCTTTGATCTTTTCGAGATCCTCATCGGAAACGCCGGAGGCCATGATCTTCTTCAGTTCCTCCAGGGCGGTTGCGCTGAGTGTGTCAGCGTTTTCAGGGGCGCAGGGAAAAGTGATGGTGAAAGAAGCGCTGGAATAAGGGATCTTACCCATATTACCATATGCCCCAACTCCATATACCCCGCCTTTCTCTTCCCGGAGTTTCTCCACCAGTTTCATGGTCATCAATTCCCCGAGACTGACCAGGGCATACTGATCCGCGGCGTTATAAACGGCAGGAGCGGTGAATACCATACGTACCATGCTCTTTGGCTCGGTTCCCTTAAAGACCACCGTATCGATCATTGAAGACGGGGGACGGATACCGAGGTCCCGGTAGTTTTCCTTTATTGATTTTCCGGGAAGGCTGCCGATATATTTCTCCAGCAGGGGCCGGATGGTCTTTTCATCAATGGCGCCGATAAACATAAAAGTGAAATCACCCGCGTTGGCAAATCGTTCTTTGTACAACTGTATGCTGCGGTCAAGGCTGATCTTGTCAAAATCTTCCACCTTCGGGATCCCTCCGCCGCGGGGATGATTCCGGGTCATCAGTTTCTGGAACTCAACATTGAAATAGATCTGCGGGTCGGCGCCGAGATTACCATACAATTGTTTTTGCCTTGTTTTAAAGGATTCAAACGCGTCCTTATCCTTCCGCGGCGATGTAAAATAAAGATGCACCAGCTGCAGCAGGGTCTCTGTTTCCTTTGGAATGGTGCTGCCGTCCATTCCTTCGCTGTACGTGGCGATAAAGGGTGATACCGTGGTGTATTTGCCCTTCAGCATATTGGAAAGATCGGTGGCGGAGAAATTCCCGGCACCACTCTGGCTGACAATGGCGGAAGCATAACTCGCGGAATAATAATCGGCATCTTTTGCCAGCGAATGTCCCCCTTTGCTGAAAGCGCGGAACAGGATCTCGTCATTCTTGAAATTGGTGGGTTTGAGTATCACGGTCGCCCCGTTGGAAAGTTTGAAGGTGGTGGTGCCCAGTTCCTCATCGGTTTTGGAACTGCTGATCCTGCCGGGAATTAATTTATTACCGTCCATCAGGGAAGCGGCCAGCACTTTTTGCCTGTACGGTTCCACGGAGGCCAGTTGTACGGCGCTGATGATATTGTTCACCTCTTTGGAAGAAGGGATCTTCACGCCCTCCTTGTCGGGGGCGTTCATCGTTACCACCATATTGTTACCGGTGATCCATTTCGGCGCAAGGGCATTGATCTCTTCTAGTTTTACCGTATTGAAATACTGCTTAACGAAATCGTATTCCCATTCGATCCCGGGGATCGGCTCATTGATCAGGAAATTGTTGATATACTCATCGGCATACTTGTAGGATTCTTCTTTTTCCCTTTCGTTGAAAATGCGGTCGTAAAAGCTCTGCATTTGTTTTTTCTGCAAGTCGAATTCGGCCGCGGTGAAACCATGCTCCAGCACCCGCCTGTTCTCCAGCAGCAGGGCCCCGAGAGAACTGGCCATCCCGGTATCGCTGCTGTTGGCATAAAGCTGGTACACATCCTTGCTGCGGGCATAACTGTTCCCGTAGAAGGCGCCGGCCCCAACAAAGGGCGGGTTGGCTTTCAGGGTCAGTTCGCGGAAACGGCTGTTTAGCATCCCGGTGAAAAGACGGGCGTTGATATAACGGCAATAATCCCCGATGGTATGCTGGGGCATCAGCTCTTTTTTGTACATCACCTGCACGGATGGGAAGGCGGTCTCCTTATCCTTGGCCACCACCGACAGGATCTCCGCGTGATCGGGAACATTGAACAGCTCTCTTTTGCGGGGAGTAACCGGCGCGGGAATATCACTGAACGTTTCTTTTATCTTTTGTTCGATCTCGTTTACATCAATATCACCAACTACCACGATGGCCTGCAGGTCGGGGCGGTACCAGTCGCGGTAAAAACGCCGCAGCGCTTCATGGGTAAAATTTTCAAGCGATTCCTTTGTGCCGATCGGAAGCCGTTCGGCGTATTTGGATCCCCTGTACTGTACCGGCAAGGTTTGCTTCATCATCCGCTCGTCGGCGCCCCGGCTGAGCCGCCATTCCTCGATCACAACACCTCTTTCTTTTTCGATCTCCGTTGAGTCGAGCAGGGCATTATGCGCCCAGTCTTCCAGGATCTGCAAACCCTTGTCCACCAGGCCGGGTTTGTCGGTGGGCACCGGGAGAATATATACGGTCTCATCAAAACCTGTATAGGCATTCAGGTCGGCCCCGAACTGCACACCGATACTCTGTAAATAACTCACGAGCTCATTCTTGGGGAAACGTTTGGTGCCGTTAAAGTTCATATGCTCCATGAAATGCGCGAGACCCAGCTGGTCATCATCTTCCAGCACCGAACCCGTATTGACTACCAGGCGCATTTCCACTCTTTTCTCCGGCAACCCGTTGTGGCGGATATAATAGGTCAGGCCGTTAGGCAGGCGCCCGATCCTAACCTTCGGGTCCACAGGCATTTCCTGTCCCGGGTTGATCTGGGCCGAAACAGTCAGGGTCGCACACAGCAACAGCAGGAAACAGCCATACTTTTTAACCAGCATCATACACTTTCTTTTGGGAACGTAAATTTATCTGAATAGGGTTGTTTTGGGAAATAAAAAACTCCCTTTGGTCGGAAGGGAGACTGGGAATACAGATGGATAAATGCTTATTCTCCGGGTTTTTGGCCCGAACCAGCCGCGGAATCATTGTATTTTTTTTCCGCTTCTTTTGCTTTCTGAAAATCAAGTACAACACCATTGATGCAATAGCGCAGCCCGGTGGGGGGAGGCCCGTCGTCGAACACATGCCCCAGGTGAGCCTTGCAGCGTCCGCACTGGGTCTCCGTACGGCTCATTCCGTGCGTATTATCAGGGGTATAGATGATACTGCCTTTGCTGATAGGTTCATAAAAACTGGGCCAGCCGCACCCGCTGTCAAATTTGGTATTGCTTTTAAAAAGGGGATTGCCACAGGCGGCGCAGTAATACGTACCGGTTTCGCTGAAATTTTCAAACTTGCTGGTCCAGGGTCTTTCCGTCCCTTTTTGGCGGGCGATATAAAATACATCGGCCGGAAGGATCTTTTTCCACTCCTCGTCACTCATCGTTACCCGGCTGGTATCGCTATTGGAATAAACGGGATTGTTTTTTTTTGTAGTGTCCATCCTGGATGATTTATTGGCTGAAGGATTATTTTGAGAATAACTGCATTGCTGAAGGAGTGAGGTAAGTGCCACCAGCAGCAGTATCTTAAAAAAGGGCATCATTTGGTTCATATAACAAATTTACGACAGTCTTGTTTGGCCGGAACGACCGCAAGCTGTTAGGCAACATGCTTTAACATTTCCTCTTTTCAGGGCCAGATTTTAATATTAGCGGGATACCGGTAATGTAAGCCCCGTATATTATATTTGTTAGCTAACCACAACAGTTGTGCTTATGTTTAATTTGATACTTTTTGGCCCTCCCGGAAGCGGAAAAGGGACTCAATCTGAACGATTAGTGGAAAAATACGGGTTGCTGCATCTCTCAACCGGTAACCTGCTAAGGGCTGAGATCGCCGAAAAAACACCCCTTGGCCTGGAAGCCAGGAGCTTTATCGATAAAGGCCAGTTAGTGCCGGATGAAGTGGTGATCGGGATGGTGGATTCTTATTTTGATCAGAATAAGGATGCCAGGGGTTTTCTTTTCGACGGGTTCCCCCGTACCGTGGCCCAGGCAAAGGCCCTGGATAAGCTGCTGGAGCTCAAAAAAACCGGCATCGCTTCCGTGCTGGCCCTGGATGTGGACGAGGATGAACTGGTGAAAAGACTGCTCAACCGCGGCAAGACCTCCGGGCGCAGCGATGATTCCGATGAATCCGTGATCCGGAAACGGTTCAGCGTATATGTGAATGAGACCTCACCGGTTGCCGATCATTACAGGAAGTCAAGAAAGTTCCAGTCTGTAAAAGGAACCGGTACGGTTGAAGAGATATTTGACCGGCTTTGCGAGGTAATCAATAAAAAACTGCCCAAAGAGCAGGAATAGTGCCGGGTTCCCGGATCCTTCCGGCCAATATTAATCTTTCCCGTTCATGACCATAGAGAAGGAAAATTTCCTGCGGACCAAACTGGTACCTCTCCTGCAAAGGATCGATCCCGCCACTCCGCCGCGATGGGGCAAAATGAGCCTGCAGCAGATGATCGAACATTTTGGCGGTGACGCGTTACGCAATGCCAGCGGACGGCTGAAATTTGAAACCATCCTGACGCCCCCGGAAAAATTGCAATCTATGCGGGAATTCATGTTTAGCGATAAACCTTTCCGGGAGAATACCAAAAATCCGCTGATGAAGGAGGAACCGGCTCCCATACGGTATAAAACGATCCAGGCTGCCATTGGCGCCTTACAGCAGGAACTGATCTTTTTCTTCGAGACTTTTGAAAAGGATCCGCAACTCATTACCCGGAATCCCTTTTTCGGAGACCTGAATTTTGAACAGAATGTGCAGTTGCTGCACAAACATGCCCTCCATCACCTCAAACAATTCGGGGTGGGACCGCTCTACGCCTAAAGTTTTACTTTCAGTAATGAATCGGCCTTGCCCAGGCTGTTCAGGATGGCGTCCTTCACTTTCCCCACTTTCATTTTTTCATCCAGGAGGTACCGGACCCTTTTTTCCATATCATCCTGCGCTGAATCCATATTGAACTCCTCCATCCATTTGTCCATTGCGGCAATGGCATTATTCAGATCAGCGGACGCGCTGTCGAGCTGAGCCTTATAGGGTGCAAGGGCTTCTTTTGCTTTAGCGGGGAGTGCGGAAATGGAATCCATACTCGCCTTCACCTTTTTCTCCATGGCCTTCAGCTTTCCGTATTTGGCCATTCCCACATCGTGCCCGTCCATCACATCGGCCATCAGGCTGTCGGCCTGTGATTTGGGCTCATTCTTTCCTTGACCATTTTGGTCCTCTTTCTTTTCATTGTTACAGGCCATAAAAGCCAGTACGGCCATAACGGCAATCGTGAGTTTCAACTTTGACATTTCCGGGTTTTATTATTAGTGCTGACATTTTTCCGCTATTTCATGAAAGATATCATGCAGCGCTGTCAACTGCTCTTTCAGGTCGGCATCCGATGCGGATTTCTGTACAAGATTATTTACTTTTTTAGCAGCTTTCACCAGTTTCACCAGAATTTTTTGCACGGCCTCCTGGTTAAAGCCTTCCGGGGCGGTGGAGTTCTTCCAGGCGATGGCTTTTTCGACCATTTCGCCGCTGCGGGTCCGGATCGGTTCAAATTTTCCCTCTTCCGCAGGGTGGAACGTGGTACTCATTACACCATGGAAGTTTTCCATTTCTTTCCATTTGGCCTTTTCCTGGGCCGTGGCAGGAATGGCGAAAGCAAAGGCTGCAAAGAACAGGGCAAGCAATACGGGTTTTTTCATATACTTATTTTAAGCCGCAAATCTATACCGGCCCTGCTGCACCGGCAATGATAAAAATCAATTGAAAACAGTCTTTTATTTTCGGGTAATTTCGTAGTAAACAGGATCGTTATATGAATAAGCTTGAAAACTATATCACAGGCCGTTGGATAAAAGGCGGGGGGGAGGGTCAAATCCTGTTTAACGCAGTTACCGGTGAACCGGTTGCCACAGCCTCTACAAAGGGCCTTGATTTTAAAGCCATTCTTGATTACGGGAGGAACACGGGTAACCCGGCCCTCCGGAAAATGACCTTTCACCAGCGGGGCAATATGCTGAAAGCGCTGGCCCTGCACTTGCGGAATCACCTGGATACATTTTATGCGATCAGTTACCGCACCGGCGCCACCAGGGCCGATAGCTGGGTGGATATCGAGGGCGGTATCGGGAATCTCTTTGCCAACGCATCGTTGCGAAGAAAATTCCCGGATGACGTGATCTGTATCGACGGGGAGGGTCATAACCTGGGAAAGAACAATACCTTCATGGGTACGCATATCCTTGTCCCCAGGGAAGGAGTGGCCATTCATATCAATGCCTTCAATTTCCCGGTTTGGGGAATGCTGGAGAAGATCGCGGTGAACCTGCTGGCCGGTATGCCTGCCGTTGTAAAACCCGCTACTGTTACCTCTTATCTCACGGAGGCGGTCGTAAAAGAAATAATCGCTTCCGGCATACTTCCCGAAGGGGCGTTGCAGCTCATCTGCGGCAGCGCCGGTGATATCCTGGATCATGTTACCTCACAGGATGTGGTGACCTTCACGGGCAGCGCGTCAACCGGGCATATGCTGAAGAAAACACCCGCCATACTTTCCAACAATGTCCCTTTTACAATGGAAGCCGACAGCCTGAACTGCATTGTACTGGGGGAAAATGTGACACCGGGCAAACCGGAGTGGGACCTGTTCATCAAAGAGATCAGGAAAGAAATGACCCTCAAGGCAGGACAACGCTGCACGGGTATCCGCCGCATTTTTGTCCCGGCAAATAAGATGGAAGATATTTGGAAAGCGATCGGTACTTCTTTATCACAAACCGTGATCGGTAACCCGCTGAATGAAAAAGTGCGGATGGGGTCGCTCGCGGGAGAAACGCAGCGGAATGAAGTGAGAGCACAGGTGCAGAAACTACTGGCTTCCTCGCAGATCGTATACGGATCTCTTGACAGCGTGGAAGTGGTGGACGCAGACGCAGAGAAAGGAGCGTTCATGTCACCCGTATTATTGATGAATGAAACGCCTCACCAGTCTGCTGAACCGCATACCATTGAAGCATTTGGTCCCGTCAGTACCCTTATGCCCTACCGGGATAGGGAGGATGCCATCGCATTGAGCAAACTCGGAAAGGGCAGTCTTGTTACCACGATCGTAACAGATGACCAGGCTGAGGCAAGGGCCTATGTGATCGGCGCGGCCACCCACCACGGGCGGATACTTATTTTAAACAATGAATGCGCCAAAGAAAATACGGGTCATGGTTCCCCATTGCCGATGCTGGTGCATGGCGGACCCGGGCGTGCGGGTGGCGGCGAAGAGATGGGCGGGATCAGGGGAGTAAAACATTACCTGCAACGGACGGCCCTGCAGGGATCTCCATCCATGATCACCGCTGTTACACAGGTGTACCAGGCATATGCCAAAGGGAAGGACCCGGGGAAACACCCTTTCCAAAAATATTTTGAAGAACTGCAGATCGGCGACCAGATCATCACGGAGAAAAGAACGATCACCGCAGATGACATAGACCGTTTCGCCGACCTGAGCGGGGATCATTTTTACGCGCATATCAGGACCACGGATTTTACGGGCACCATGTTCGAACAACAGGTGGCGCATGGTTACCTGATGATGAGCGTGGCCGCGGGATTATTTGTGGACAGTTATGAAAAGAACCCCGTGCTGCTGAATTACGGGATCGATGAGCTTCGGTTCACCAAACCGGTCTATCCCGGCACGGAGGTCTTTATCCGTTTCACCTGCAAGGAAAAACTGCCGAGTGACAAGCGGGTGGTGGAAAATCCCGAGGACCTCAGGCGCGGCGATGATATTGACAAGGGCATCGTGAAATGGCTGGTGGAAATGCTGGATACCACGGAAGAGCCCCTGATTGGGCTGGCTACGATACTTACGATGGTGGCAAAGAAAAAAAAATCCTAAAACGATTACCATGACAGAGGCCTATGTAAAAAGTGAATGGCACAAGGGTGTTCAAACGATCGAATTCTTTCACCCCCAGGGCAATTCACTGCCGGGAAGAATTTTGTATGAACTGGCAACGGCCATTACACATGCAGGCGAGAACCCCGGAACGATAGTGATCGTCCTCCGTTCGGCAGGAGAAAAAACCTTTTGCGCCGGCGCTTCCTTTGATGAACTGATCGGGATCACGAATGAGGCGGAAGGGTTGCAGTTCTTCAGCGGTTTCGCCCAGGTCATCAATGCCATGCGTACCTGCCCCAAAATGATCATCGGCCGTATCCAGGGCCGTTGTGTCGGCGGGGGTGTTGGTTTGGCGGCCGCTACAGATTATGCCATTGCCACGGAGGCTGCGGAAGTTAAATTAAGTGAGCTGGCCGTGGGTATCGGGCCCTTTGTGGTGGGCCCGGCAGTGGAAAGAAAGATGGGACTATCGGCTTTTTCACAACTGGCCATTGATGCCGGAATGTGGCGAACGGCGGATTGGGCAAGAAGAAACGGGTTGTTTGCCGAGGTCCACGCGACCATCGGGGAAATGGATGAATCGGTGAGCCGCCTGGCCAGCGTGCTGTCGCATGCAAGTCCGCAGGCCATGACCGAAATGAAAAAAATATTCTGGCAGGGAACGGAACACTGGGACAAACTTTTGCCGGAAAGAGCTGCCATCAGCGGCAGGCTGGTATTGAGCGACTTTACAAAAGATGCAATAGCAAAATTCAAGACTCGCTGATCCCTTCTAATCTCCTATCTGTAATACTGCTTCGATCGCAGTTATCTTTTTATTGACCAGTGTGAAAGTGAGTTGCCTGTCCCATTTTTCATCGCTCACATTGATATAATAATTTGTTTTGCTAAAACCCCAGGTAGTATCATTCAGCATAATGTTCTCAGGCCCCATGGTAATAGGATTGTCTTCATAGGCAGCAAGAACAGCGTCCCTGTCATCTCCTACACCCAGGCCGGTTGGGGTCCTGCAAAGCGGGCTCCTGGTTTGAAGCCCGAAAAGCTCCATTTTGTCCGCATGTTCTTCAACATATGATTTTTGAAAATAAAGGGTGATCTCCATTTTGTTATACGTTACGGTGGCGGTGTCTGACCAAACCTCCCCGGTATCCTTAGCATGCTTCATGACCAACGATTGCTTCAACAGGTTCTCTATGTCGGACTGTAACATGCCGATCTTGATATCGCCAATGCCGTCTTTCGTGATCGTGTATGCTGAACTGGCAGGGTTCTTGTCTGTTTGCGAAGTGGATTTTTGATTGTCCTTGTTTTTACAAGCTGCAAAGAACAATACGGCTGCAAGCACGATAAAAGAATTTTTCATATAATAATTGTTGGTAAAGGTTATCCTGAAGGTATTAAAATATTCCATTGAACCTGGGATACAGATTTCACCCGATGCAGAACGGGTTTTACTCTTCATCATCATAAAAAGCCCCCACTTCAATGGCGTAAACCTTGTTGTCTTTCAGGTAAAAAACGATCTCTTTTCCTTCCCGGTCCTCTCTGACTCTTACTGTATAATGGGTTTTGCTCCTGGTAGTGTAGGTGGTATCCGCATAATCGGGTCCCATGAACAATACATAGTTGTCAAAAAAAGCGTCGATGATCTGCTGTTTACCGGAGCCGATCCCGACCCCCTCTTTTGTTTTCCACATGCGGTTACTGGTTTCCATCCGGTTGATTCGTAAATAATAACTGTCAATTGTCATTGTCTGGGTCCTTACAAATGATAATTTAATATCAGCGTTTTTGTATTGAATCCGGGCGGAATCCATCCACGAACCACTAATTGTATCGGTTAGGTTGGTAAGCGGCAGTTTCTTGTTCAGTAGTTTTTCCAGTTCCTCCTGCGACATTCCTGTTTGAATAGGTCCGATCCCATCCAGGGTGACCAGATAATCTGTATTTTCATTTTTTGGGACAGGTTTTTCTTCTTCCTTTTTTTCAGCACAGGCAACAAGGAAGAACAGAACAGGAAGGACTAATTTTCTCATAGCTAAAGGTTTGGGGGAAGCTAAAGTTAAACAATAATTTGAATGCCGTCATCGCACGCTGTATTTAATAAAGTGAATTTCGAAAAGCTATGCAGGAAGCTGGCAAAGAAGGACGCTGAACTAGCGGCTATCATTAAGGAGCATGGTTATCCTCCCATGTGGACAAGACCCGCTACATTCCAGACACTGATCCTGACCATACTGGAACAGCAGGTATCGCTGGCGTCCGCCTATGCGGCCTTTCGAAAGCTAAAGGATAGGATCGGTTATGTCACTCCTTCAAAAATACTTTCTCTTCCCGATGCGGAACTCCGGGCCTGTTATTTCAGCCGGCAGAAAATAGTTTATGCGAGGGAACTGGCCACCATGATCAGCAGTAAAAAACTGGTATTAAAGAAGCTGGCCCATCTGCAAGAAGAGGAGATCCGTACCGAAATGAAAAAAATAAAAGGTATCGGCGACTGGACCGTGGACGTTTTCCTGATGCATGCTTTGCAACGAACCGATCTTTTCCCGCTGGGAGATATTGCACTGGTGAACAGTCTGAAAGAAATTAAACGGTTACCGAAGGATACCAGCAAGGAGGAAATGCTGCGGATCGCCGAGCCCTGGAGGCCTTACCGAACGATCGCTTCTATGATATTGTGGCATGCGTATATAAAAAAGAGGGGAATTAAGCTAAGAGATTAAAAGAGAAAAGGAGGAAAAGAGAAAAGGAGGAAAAGAGAAAAGCGATTAATATAAATGGAATATTGACGCTTAAAGCGGTGTTTCTAATTCTTCCCTGCCAAAATTATTGAAAACCCTGTTTATTCCTTCTCTCATCATGGGTACTTTGAAATTTATTAACATTCCATGCTTCAGATTAAGAAGCGAAATATGAGTATGTACCTGGTTGAAAAAAACGGGCGGCAGGGGAAAATTCGATTTCAGTTCGATAACTAATTTGTCCTCGACCAAAAGGTCAACTTTGAAGGCGTTCTTAATGTACAGCGTTTCATAGGTGATCGGGAGAAGAAGCTGGCGCAACACTTTATAACCTAGCCTGGTCAGTTCGTAATACAATAGCTCTTCATAAACCCTTTCAAAACAACCCGGGCCTATTTTAGAATGTATTTTAATACACAACCCAATTACCACACTTGTCAGTTCATTAATTGGAACTGGTCTGATCACTCCCACTTCTGCCCCTCCTTCACATTTTTATTTCTAAATAAATTTATATCTTTTTTATCCTCTACATTATTTTTAAACGTTTAATTTATCTTTTAGCCCCTCTTTTCCTCCTTTTCTCTTTTAATCTCTTAGTGTAATTAAAAAACTGGGTAATAAAGGAGTTAAGAATAAAGCAGTGGGTCCCCAAAATGTCAGCCTCCCTCTTTTCCTCCTTCTACTCTTTTATCCTCTTAGCTAAATGTCAGCCTCCCTCTTTTCCTCCTTCTGCTCTTTTATCCTCTTAGCTAAATATTCAACCCCCCGCACACACTGATAGTTTGCCCGGTGATATAACTTCCCATATCACTGGCCAGGAACAATGCGGTGTTGGCAATATCTTCCGCGGTCGCAAATTTTCCGAGTGGGATGCCTGCTTTGTATTTATCGGCCGCTTCACCTTCTTTGAGATAACTGGTCATGTCTGTTTCCACAAAACCGGGGGCGATGGCATTGCAGCGGATATTCCGGCTGCCTAATTCTTTCGCGATTGATTTGGTAAAACCGATGATGCCTGCCTTGCTGGCGGCATAGCTGCTTTGCCCGGCATTCCCGATCTCCCCGATAATGGAACTCATATTGATGATCGAACCGGATTTCGCTTTCATCATTGGCCGGATCACCTGCTTGGTCATATAGAAGACGCTGTTCAGGTTCACCTGTATCACATCATTCCACTGTTCCGGTGTCATGCGAAGGAGCAGGTTGTCTTTCGAGATGCCGGCATTGTTCACGCAGATATCCACGGTACCGAATTCTTTCAGTACATCATTCACAAAGGCTTCGCACTGGGCAAAATCCCCGGCATTGCTCCTGTACGCTTTTGCTTTCACGCCCATTGCGGTTAGCCTGCTTTCCAGTGCAGCCGCTTTCTCCGCGCTGCTGTCACTCACATAGGTGAAAGCAACGGATGCCCCCTGTTCGGCAAATTTCAGTGCGATCCCTTCCCCGATCCCACGGGCGGCACCGGTAACAATGGCGACTTTTCCTTCTACTAACTTCATTGTTTTTTATTTTTGGGTAAATGT
This sequence comes from Chitinophagaceae bacterium, assembly GCA_044229375.1. GTDB lineage: Bacteria > Bacteroidota > Bacteroidia > Chitinophagales > Chitinophagaceae > JJ008. Next base: position 3,201 of record JBGATE010000012.1, on the reverse strand, counting down.
AGTGGTATTCAATTGCAGTACTTCTTCCAGGAATAACCGGTCGTTGGAAAGCCGGGGCACTTTGTGCTGCCCGCCCAGCTTTCCTTTTTGACGCAGCCATTCCTTGAAAACGCCTTTTTTCATGATATGCATAACCGGCATCTGAAGGGCAATATTCCTGTAACGTTTGGCTTCGTAATCGCTGTTGATGCTTTTCAGGGCACTGTCCAGTTCTGTTATGAATGCGGCCGGGTTCCCGGGTGGCGTTTCAAATTCGATCAGCCATTCATGCGTACCGTTGGCATTCTCGGAAAAATAAAGGGGGGCGGCTGTATAATCATTCACAACCATACCCGTTTTTTCGCATGCAATGGCAATGGCCTTATCCGAATTGTCAACGATCACTTCTTCGCCAAAGGCATTGATATAATGTTTAAGCCGGCCGCTCACTTTTATCCGGAAGGGATTCAAAGAAGTGAACTGGACCGTATCGCCCAGCAGGTATCTCCATAATCCTCCGTTGGTACTGATGATCGGGGCATAGTTTTTCCCCAACTCCACCTGTTGCAACCCCAGTGTCAGCGGATCTTTTTTCCCGTATTCGTTCACGGGCATGAATTCATAAAAGATGCCATGATCCGTAAATAACAGGAGGCCGTCATCGCCGGGCTGCTCCTGTGCCGCGAAAAAACCTTCGCTGGCATTGTACATCTCCAGGTAATTGATGTCCTTGCCGATCAGTTTTTGGAACTGCTCCCGGTAAGGTGTAAAGGAAACGCCCCCGTGCATATACAGTTCCAGGGTTGGCCATACCTCGCTGATACTTTTTTTGCCGGTGATCTCCAGTATCCGTTTGAACAGTACGAGGGTCCAGGTGGGCACCCCGGATACGGACGTAACGCCTTCCTTTATCGTGGCTTCGGCGATCTTTTCGATCTTGCTTTCCCATTCATCCATCAGCGCGATGCTGAGATCGGGTGTGCGCAGCCAGTGGGCCCAGAAAGGTGAATTCTGGAAAAGAACGGCACTCAGGTCGCCGTAGTGCGCTTCGTTGTTCACGGGATTGATGCTGTGACTGCCGCCGATCACCAGGCCTTTCCCGGTAAGCAGCTCGGAATCGGGTTTGAACTGGTAATACATGGTCAGCACATCCTTGGAAGCCTTATAATGACAGTCCTCGAGACTTTCATTGCTGATGGGAATAAACTTGCTCTTGTCGCTGGTGGTACCGCTGCTCTTGGCGAACCAGTAGATCGGGGTGTTCCAGAGAATATCCTGTTCGCCTCTCATGATACGATCGATATACGGTTTCATGTCGTCATACTCATGAACCGGAACGGCATTCTTGAAATCGCGTACGTTGAAAAGGTTGGAGAATTTATATTTTCTGCCAATCTCGGTATACTGCGCGGAAGTGACAAGCTCCTGCAGCACTTCCCGCTGGGCGTCAAAGGGATTGTTCTTCCAGGCCCGGATACGCCAGTACCGCATACGGGCAAGGGACGATATGGCGGGGGATAAAAGCTTCACCGGGATGCCAAAATAAAGTATTTGGGCTTAAAAGAGAAAACGGAGGTCTTTTCAGGGGTTTTTTCCTGCAGCGCCCGCTGCGAATTCGCCTTTAGGATTTTTTTAGCCACAGAGCGTCTCCGTGTATCTCCGTGTCTCCGTGGTTCAATTTATTTAAAACACAAAGTCACCAAGACACAAAGACACGGAGAATTGATTTCCCCAATGAATTAGTTACATTCTAAAAACCGGAGTATAACAGTGATTGTTTGTACCTGATACTCATGTTGTGTATTTCCTGGTGTCTCTGTGTCTCCGTGGTTCAAAAAATAATTGAAACACCAAGACGCCAGGACACGAAGGCACTATGAAGAAATATTCGTACGGGGATTCTTTTAAACGGGCCATGCTTTTTTCACCCGCTCCTTCAACTCCGCTTTCAAACCCGCACTGCAAAAGGAATGTTCGATAGCTTCAAGATTACAATGAAGAAAATGAGCCGGGTCCCAATGAAAGATCCTTTCCATCAACCCGTATTCACCCGATAATGTCACCGGTGTAACCGTACGCGCATCGGTATTGATGCTCATGGAAACGCCATGGTCATAGATCTTGTCGGCCGGGTGATGTTCGATCGTTCCGATCACATTGGTCTGTACATTGCTGCTGGGGCAGACCTCGAGGTGAATGTTTTTTTCTTTCAGATGATCCAGCAGTTTTACATCTTCCGCGCTGCGAACGCCATGACCAATGCGGGAAGGATGAAAATATTCTAGCGTTTCCCATACGCTGTCAGCGCCTTTGGCCTCACCGGCATGTGCCGTGCAGTGAATATTATTTTCATTGGCATAGAGGAATGCCTTTTTATGGTTGTCTATGGGAAAACCCGCCTCATCGCCGGCAATATCAAAGGCCAGTACGTTGGTTCCCCTGAATTGTTTGACCAGCCGGACAGTTTCCATGCTTTGTTCCTCCGTAAAATGCCGGAGTGTACAGAGGATCAGCCCGGCCTGGACACCTGTGAGCCGTATGCCCTCCGTTGTAGCAGCATTGACGGCCTGCGCCACTTCCGTTGGCGTAAGCCCCCCGGCAACATGCAAAAAGGGCGCAAAGCGGATCTCGGCATAGATGACATTGTCGGCCTTTAGTTGTTCAAAAAGATCAAGGGTGACCAGCCTTAGTTGTTCGGGCGTTTGCATCAGCTCAAAACCTTTGATCGCCCGGGTGATATAATCGGCGAGGTCCGTGCATTTGGGTGGGGCCACAAAGGACCGCTGGTATTCTTCCTGCGTGACGGCAGGATTCAGTTGCTGCACCACTTTATAGCTAAGGCTGCAGTCGAGATGCAGGTGCAGTTCGATCTTGGGAAGCTGGCGGTAATCCATTTTCACATTTTCAGTTCAGGAAATAAATGACAAATTAATGGGAAAAAAGCAGGAATGCGCTGCTTAACCGTGAAAAACGTCCTTTTCCTTAAAGGCTTCTTCATGCAACCAGTCCTTCCTTTTCAGCTCGAAGTTCCGGCCCAGGTACAGGCGCCGCACTTCTTCATCCACTGCCAGTTCTTCGGCGGTACCGTGTTTATAGATCTTTCCCTCGATCAGCAGGTAGGCCCTGTCGCAGATGGAAAGGGTTTCCGTTACATTATGGTCGGTGATCAGTATACCGATGTTCTTGTATTTCAGTTTGGCAACGATCGCCTGTATGTCTTCC
>JBGATE010000129.1:0-8253 GCA_044229375.1 Chitinophagaceae bacterium | reverse complement strand
ACGATATCCCCGCTGTAACAGCTGTTCATGGTCTGATGATCGAGCTTTTGAAAAGCAGTATAGAACTTCGTGATAATATCCGCATTCGTTTGCATAAAATCAGGTTGAAGTGGACCGGGAATCAGTAAATTTAACCCATCAAAATCACTTCTATGCGAAAATTAATCTCCTCCTTCCTGCTGTTCTTACTGGTTACGGTTGCGGCCGCGCAAACGGACCAGGACTCGGCATGGATAAAAGATAATTATTCCAAACAGGAAATAACGATCAGTATGCGTGACGGTATCCGGTTATTCACCACCGTATACCTGCCGAATGACAATACCGAGAAGCATCCCATCCTGATGACCCGCACCCCTTATTCCTGCGCCCCATACGGGAAAGATTTTAGTGCGCGGCTCTGGGAACGGCACTGGAAATATTATGCCCGCGAGAATTATATCATCGTCATACAGGATGTGCGCGGGAGGTGGATGAGCGAAGGGGAATTTATGGACGTACGTCCTTTCTATAAAAATAAACAGGGAAATGCAATTGACGAGGCCAGCGATACCTATGACGCGATCGACTGGCTGGTAAAAAATATTCCCGGCAATAATGGCAATGTGGGGGTATTCGGGATCTCCTATCCCGGCTTTTATTCCACGATGGCGGCGGCATCCGGTCATCCCGCATTAAAAGCGGTCAGTCCCCAGGCCCCGGTTACCGAATGGTTCATGGGCGATGACTTTCATCACAATGGCGCATTTTTCCAGATGGACGCTTTTAGTTTTTATTCCGGTTTTGGGAAACCAAGACCAAAACCCACCAGCATCGGTTCACGAGGCTTTGATTTTCCCATTCGCGATAACTATAAATTCTACCTGGAAAATAACCCGGCAAAGCTGCTGGAACTCATGAAGGACAGCGTGGCTTTCTTCAAAGAAATGTATGCCCACCCCAACTATGATGATTGGTGGAAGGCAAGGGATGCCCGCACGGCCATGTACAATGTGAAACCTGCCATGCTGGTGGTGGGCGGACTTTTTGACGCGGAAGACTGTTATGGTGCATGGAACCTGTATAAGGCCATCGAAAAACAAAACCCCGGTATCCATAATAAGATAGTGATGGGGCCCTGGTCACATGGCCAATGGAGTACAAGGGACGGCGGTTCGCTGGGGAATGTCAGGTTCAGCAGCAACACGGCCATCTGGTACCAGAACAATATCGAGATCCCTTTCTTCAATTATTATCTTAAAGGAAAAGGCAGGGATCCGCAGTTACCGGAAGCCACTATCTTTTTTACGGGTGAGAACCAATGGCGGAAACTGGACCAGTGGCCGCCGAAAGAATACCGGCCCCGGCCCATTTACCTGGCGCCCGGCGGTTCGCTTTCCTGGAACCTGCCTACGTATGTAAAAGACGAAATTTATACAGAGTATATCAGTGACCCTGCGCATCCTGTACCTTATACGGAAGATGTACACTTCGGCAGAACAAGGGAATACATGACTGATGATCAGCGATTCGCCTCGAGGCGACCCGATGTTCTTTCCTTCCAAACCGATCCGCTGGAACAAGATCTTACCCTGGCCGGACCCGTGATCGCCAATCTGAAACTAAGTATAACCGGAACCGATGCGGACTTTGTGGTAAAAGTAATCGATGTTTTCCCGGATGATTTTACGTATGAAAGTACTTCCCCGGCAGTTTCTGCAGGAGGCCGTGCCTATCCGATGCAGGGCTACCAGATGCTGGTGCGCGGTGAGATCATGCGGGGAAAATTCAGGAACAGTTTTGAAAATCCTGTTCCTTTCAAACCCGGGAAAATTGAGACCGTGAAATTTGAACTGCCCGATATCGCCCATACCTTTAAAAAGGGACACCGGCTGATGATCCAGGTGCAAAGCAGCTGGTTTCCGCTGGCCGACCGCAACCCCCAGCAGTTTCTGAACATCTATGAGGCGAAGGAAAGCGATTATAAGAAAGCGACCATACGGATCTACCATGATGCCACAAACCCGTCTTCGATCGAATTACCCATTTTACGTTAACTATTTTTATGCGAATCAACACACTCCTGTTCTGTACACTTTTGGCAACCGCATCAGTTATCGCACAGGAAAAGCCTCTTGCCCTGGTACCCCGGCCCCTCTCGGTGAAACAGTCAACAGGAATTTACCTTTTGAAGAATACTGTCACTGTCTCCAATGCCCTGCCCGGTCATGAATGGCCGGGACTGTTCCGGTATTTCAGGGATGAAATGAAGAAGCAGTTCGGGATCACGGTCACCGAAGCTGTAAAGGGCAAAAATGGCGATATCGATTTCTTTATGAAACGGATGCCCACCGGCGGCAAACCGGCCTATACCCTGGAGGTAAACGGGAAGGGGATTTTCATCAACAGCAATTTTGCCGAGCCGGCATTCAATGCTATGCAGACCCTGTTTCAGCTGTTACCCGTTGACCCGGCAGCCAAAAAAGAGATACCCTTCGTGGAGATCTTTGATCATGCCCGCTTTGATTACCGCGGCATGCACCTGGATGTGTGCCGGCATCTTTTCCCGGTATCATTCATTAAAAAATATATTGATTACCTCGCCTATCATAAACTGAACACTTTTCACTGGCACCTCACCGACGACCAGGGCTGGCGGATCGAGATCAAAAAATACCCGGAGCTCACTTCCGTAGGAGGATGGCGCAACGGGACCATCATTGGCCGTTTTCCCGGCAAGGGGAATGACAGTATCCGCTACGGCGGGTATTATACACAGGAAGAAATAAAGGAAGTGGTGCAATACGCGAAGGAACGTTTTATTCGCGTGATCCCGGAGATCGAGATGCCCGGGCATTCTTCCGCCGCCATTGCGGCCTATCCCGAACTCAGTTGCTTCCCCGATGAACCCACGATCAATTTTTTCCCGAAGACCTGCACCTGGTACGGCGACAGAAAGGGCAAACAGGTACAGCAGACATGGGGGGTTTTTGAAGATGTGTTTTGCGCCGGGAAGGAAAACACCTTTACCTTTTTGGAAAAGGTGATGGATGAAGTGCTGACGCTCTTTCCCTCCGAATATATTCATGTGGGCGGTGATGAAAGCCCGAAAGACAACTGGAAGCGCTGCCCGAACTGCCAGAAAAGAATTAAGGAGCAGGGTTTGAAGGATGAGCATGAGTTACAGAGCTATTTCATACAGCGAATGGAAAAATACCTGAATAAGAAAGGCAGGACCCTGATCGGATGGGATGAGATACTGGAAGGCGGGCTGGCCCCCAATGCGGTGGTGATGAGCTGGAGGGGTGAGAAAGGCGGGATCGAAGCGGCGAAACAGAAGCATAAGGTGATCATGACCCCCGGCAACCCGGTTTATTTCGATCATTCCCAAAGTGAGAACGAAGACTCGGTGACCATCGGCGGTTTCAATCCCATCGAAAAGGTTTATGCCTGGGACCCGGTGCCCAAAGAATTAAATGAAGTTGAAGCAAAATACATCCTGGGCGCCCAGGCCAACCTGTGGGCGGAGTATATTAAGAACATACAGAAAGCAGAGTACATGATCTTCCCCCGTATGGCGGCGCTGAGCGAAGTATTGTGGAGTGCAAAAGAAAACCGCGACTGGAAGGATTTCGAGCCCCGGCTGCTGACCCAGTTCAAACGCTATGAGCAATGGAAGGTGAATGCCCCGGCAATACCGTTACCCAAAAATTCATTTTTTCCAAAGCCACCGGGAAAAAGATCACACTCGAAAAACCAGCGGATAATAAATATCCCGGCGACGGACCTTTTACCCTGGTAAACGGGGTGCAGAATGAAAAGGGGATGTCGAGGACCAAAGAGTTTCTGGGATTCAACGGGGCCGATTGCATTGCCATGATCGACCTGGGTAAGGAAGAAAATATTTCCGTCGTAAAACTGCATTACCTCCATCATCCGGGAAGCTGGATCCATCAGCCATCTTCGGTCATTGTTTCCGTTTCAGGCGACGGGATCAATTTTACCACCGTTGCAGTATCCGATCCTTCCATTGCCAATAACGAAGCGGTATGTAATTTCCTGCAACCGGCCAATGCCAGGTATGTCAGGATCCATGCGGCCAATTTCGGAAAGATCCCGGCCGGTAATCCCGGCTCGGGGAGTAATGCGTGGTTGTTTGTGGATGAGATCGAGGTAAGGTAGGGGGTTCGAAGCGCCAGGCCGCTGGTAGGGGGTTCGATGCGTCAGGCCGCTGGTAGAGAAATAAAGGTCTAAGTATCACTACTAGCGGCCAGACGCATCGAACCAGCGGCCTGACGCTAAAACCCCCCGCCACCACCGTCTTTTTCCCCTTGGATCTTTCATCTCTTCTCCGAAATTGCTTCCATGCATTTCGAACCGGGTCATATCTATCATGTGTATAACAGGGGGAATAATAGGATCAGGATCTTCTTCAACCAGGAGAATTACCTGTACCTCCTGCGAAAGGTTTTAAAAGAATGGCGACGCTATTGCGATATATTCTGCTATTGCCTGATGCCTAATCATTTTCATTTTATGCTGCAACCAAATGAGGAGGGCTGCCATACTGTTTTACAGAAGAACCAGCCAACTCATCTTCAACTGCTTTCCCGTACTATCGGCAAAACCTTAAGTTCTTACACCCAGGCGATCAATATTCAGAATAACACGATTGGAAATCTTTTTCAGAAAAAGACAAAGTCTAAATGGCTCACTGATCCCGGATTGGATGTAAAGGATCAGGAAAACGGCGATTATCCTAAAAACTGTTTTTGGTATATCCATTATAACCCGAAAAAAGCAAGAATTGTAAAACGACTGGCAGATTGGCCCTATTCTTCCTGGCCCGATTACCATGGATTCAGGGATGGAAAAATTTGTAACAGGGAACTGGCCATGCAAAGAATCGGCTTAACCCAATCAGATCTTTCAATAGCAAAAGTCTTTAAGATCGATGAGGAGATTATTAAGGGGATTTGGTAGAAGCGTGTGGTAGAAGCGTCTGGCCGCTGTTGGGGTAATAAAGATCTTAGTTTCAATACGAGCGGCCTGACGCCTTCTACCCGCGGCCTGACGCCTACCACCGCAAACCCCCGCAAAAACCCGCAAAAACCTTCACCCTTAATTTTTATCTTTACTGCTCAACCCAACACAATGGCCAAAAAAGCTGCTTCGATCGATCTCTCCGACAGTTTTGAAAAGATACCCGTAAAGATCTTCCCTACTCCTAAAGATGGTTCCGCTTTTGTAGCCAGGCAGGTGGCTGATTTCATCCGTGAAAAGCAGGCAAGGAAAGAGAAATGCGTGCTGGGACTGGCCACCGGTTCCACGCCGAAATCGCTTTATGCAGAACTGGTACGGTTGCATAAGGAAGAGAAACTGAGTTTTAAGAACGTTGTCACCTTTAACCTGGATGAATACTACCCGATCGACAACAACGCCCTGCAGAGTTATAACCGCTTCATGAAGAACCATCTCTTTGATCATATCGATATCAACCCAAAGAATATCCATATCCCCAACGGGGAAATAAAAAAAGAAAATATCAAGGAACATTGCCGGCAGTATGAAAAAATGATAGAGAATGCCGGCGGTATCGACCTGCAGATTCTCGGTATCGGTAATAACGGACATATCGGTTTCAACGAACCCGGTTCGGGCATCTATTCAAAGACAAGGCTGATCAACCTGGATAATTCGACGCGGCTGGCCAACTCGTATGAATTTGCCAATATCTCGCAGGTGCCGCGACTGGCCCTCACCATGGGTATCAGCACGATCCTGCGTTCAAAAAAGATCATCCTCCTCGCCTGGAGCAGTTCCAAGGCCCCGGTCATTAAAAAAGCCGTGGAAGATGAGGACAGCGAACATGTACCCGCCTCACTCCTGCAAAACCATGATGATGTAACATTCGTGGTGGATGAAGCGGCGGCATCGGAACTGACCCGCTTCAAATCACCCTGGCTGACGGGCGATTGCGACTGGACGCCAAAGATGATGAAGAAAGCCGTGGTGAACATGGCGTTGAAACTGAAAAAACCGGTATTGAGTCTCACCAATACCGACTATAATGAATACGGCCTGAGCGACCTGCTCGTAGAGAAAGGCGATGCCTATGAGATCAACCTGGAAGTCTATTATATGCTGCGGGATTCCATTACCGGCTGGCCCGGTGGCAAACCCAACTCCGTTATTCCCGGTCACCCGGAAAGACCCGCACCGCATCCCAAGAAGGTCATCCTCTTCTCCCCTCACCCCGATGACGATATCATCAGTATGGGCGGCACCTTCCAGCGGTTGCACGACCAGGGTCATGATGTGCATGTGGCTTACCAGACGAGCGGGAACATTGCGGTGACAGATGAATTTGTGACCCGCTTCCTCGATTTCGCCGTGGGTTTTGAGAAGATCGCGGGGATCGATACACGCAAATCCAATCAGATACTGGAGAATGCCCGGAAATTCATGGCCCGGAAAAGATCCAACCAGGTGGATACACCCGTCATCCGTTCAATAAAAGGTTTGATCCGGCAGGGAGAAGCAAGGGCCACCTGCCGGTATGTGGGCATTCCCGAAAAGAATATACATTTCCAGAACCTACCCTTTTATGAGACGGGAGCGATCGAAAAAAAACCCATGAGTGAAAAGGATATCAGGATCACCATGGAACTTCTCCGCCAGGTACAACCGCAACAGGTTTATTGCGCCGGTGATTTTGCCGACCCGCACGGCACCCATATCGTTTGTTTCAACGTGGTACTCGAATCCCTGAAAAGGATCAAAGCCGCCGGTGATCGATGGATCCAAGATTGCTGGCTCTGGATCTACAAAGGCGCCTGGCAGGAATGGAACATTGAGGAAATTGAAATGGCCATTCCCATGAGCCCCGACCAGGTGCTTAAAAAACGATTTGGCATCTTTATTCACCAGTCGCAAAAAGACATGGTGCCTTTCCAGGGCAGCGATTCAAGGGAATTCTGGCAACGGGCGGAAGAACGGAATGCCGCAACGGCGAATTTGTATGCCGAACTGGGATTGACGCATTATGCGGCGATGGAAGCGTTTGTGAGATGGCAGTATTGAGAGAAAAAAACAAGATACAAGATACGAGATACAAGAACCGAAGAAACAAGAACCAAATAAACTAAAAAAGAAAAATAAAAAACAGGGTCTGAGATTCAATAGTTTACTTAATGATTTAGCGATTTACCTGAGAACACCTGCAAAAGCACGCCGTTTTTAACTTTTGATTTGGAGCTTATTTGTTTCTTCGGTTCTTGTTTCTTGGTTCTTTTCCCCCAATCATTTATCTTTAAAATTAAATTTAAAAACATGGCATTTTTCAAATCCAGCAATCCTGTCATGCAGGAAAAAACATTCTCGGGAACAATTCTTGAAGGCATCAGCACCGGTGAGGAGATGACCATGAAGGGCACGATGAACAAGTTCGGCGTGCTGATCATGCTGATGCTGGCTTCCACCCTTTTTGCATGGTCCCAGTTTTATAAGGGAGGCGACCCTAAACCTATGATGATGATCGGTGTGTTCGGCGGTATGGCCCTGGCCCTTGTGATGGCTTTCAAAATGAAATGGGCCGCTTACCTCGCCCCCGCCTTCGCGATCCTGGAAGGGTTGTTCGTGGGTTCCGTTTCAGCGATGTACAATTATGTTTACCCGGGTCTGCCCGTACAGGCCGTGGCCCTTACGATGCTGGTGACCCTTGTCTTTTTCCTTATTTACCGTTACCGTATTATAAAAGTAACCGGCAAATTGCGGACGGTGATCGTGGTCGCCACTTCCGCTGTTATGCTGTTCTACCTGATCCAGTGGATGACCTATGCCTTCACCGGAACCGCCATTGCCTCTTCCTTTACGAGTTCCAATACCCCGCTCAGTATCGGGTTCTCCATCCTGATGGTGGCGCTGGCCTCCTTTAACCTTTTGTTGAATTTCGACACGATCGAGAAAGGCGTTGAGGCAAGGGCCCCGAAATACATGGAATGGTACTGCAGCTTCGGTTTACTGGTGACCATTGTATGGTTGTACCTGGAGATCCTGCGTTTACTCTCCAAGTTCAAAGACTAATCGCTTTTCCCCTATACAAAAAGCCTTTCCCACGGAGAGGCTTTTTTATGCCCCTGAGCCAACTCACTCCGGTCAATGACGGGGGTCACAAGAGGTAGTTTTTCCTTGCCATAACTTGGATCATCCGCAATTGATCCGCTGTGTATGACAACTGTTTCTAAACTATATATCTCTCTTCCGTTAATTTTT
>JBGATE010000128.1:7977-8256 GCA_044229375.1 Chitinophagaceae bacterium | reverse complement strand
AAAAGAATCCAAAGAGGTGACCCGGATTATACACCACCGCATCGTCGAGGATGATCAGGTTTTGGTCGGGACCCCCGCCCCTTACATAAAAACCGGAGTTCCCTTCCCCGACATTTCGTACGCCGGGAAGCAACTGGAGGGCTTTGAGCAGGTCGATCTCTCCCATAAAAGCAGGGATATTCCTGATCTGGTTCATGGTAAGGTCGATCTTACCCATTTGCACATTCTTGATATTGCCATCCCTCCGCTTGCTGTACACCACCACCTCGCTGATATCCG
>JBGATE010000128.1:0-7967 GCA_044229375.1 Chitinophagaceae bacterium | reverse complement strand
TTTGGAAACCAGGTCGGCGTTAAGCGTCAGGCTGCTGTCGAGCGCGATCGCATAGGATCTTCCGGTATAGGAAACATGGGAAACATGGATGGTGTAATTGCCTTTGGCAAGCGTGATCGAATAGAAGCCATACTGGTTACTGGCCACTCCTTTCGACTGCCCGTTCACGCTGATGGTGGCGCCGATGATCGTTTCACCGGAAAGACTGTCCCGTACATAACCGTTCAGCACATACCGTTCGTGAGCAGGCGGGTTCTGCGAAAAAGCAGAATTTGCCAATAAAAGGAGCAGCAGCACAAAGGCAGGTTTTTGCATATATCTGTAACAGGCAGACCGGTTTTTTGTTGACCTCATTATAGTAAGATTTGCAAAGATAGCCGCAGTATGGGGGATGATCTGCCGCATTATGTTATTTTTGCAAACTATTCACCATTGACCCCGCCTACGCAAAAGCTTCGGCGGGCAAGCATTCACCATTCACCATTGACCATTCACTACTATGCTGGCAGGATTACAAAACGTAACATTCGAATTTGGCGCGAGAACCATTGTGGAAGATGCCACCTGGCATATACAGCCGGGGGAAAGGATCGGCCTGATCGGTTATAACGGTACCGGTAAATCCACGCTGCTCAAATTACTGGTAGGCGAATTCCAGCCTTCCAAAGGAACGGTGGAAAGAAGCCGCAGCACCACTATCGGTTACCTTCACCAGGACCTGCTCAGTTTTGACACGAATGATTCCATTTTACAGGTTGGGCTGGGAGCATTTGAAAGGGTGCTGCAACTGGAGCAGGAGATCGAGGAACTGGGCAAGGAACTGGAAAAGACCGGCGACGAAAAGACCCTGCATGAATACACCGACCGGTTGCATGAGATGGAAACATTGGGAGGGTACAATATTCACCATAAAACGGAAGAAGTGCTCCAGGGACTTGGGTTTTCCAATTCCGACCTGCAGCGGCCCTACCGCGAATTCAGCGGTGGCTGGAGAATGCGGGTATTGCTGGCAAAAATGATCCTGCAACAACCCGACCTGTTACTGCTGGATGAGCCTACCAACCACCTTGACCTGCCCTCCATTGAATGGCTGGAGAAATACCTGCTGCATTATCCCGGCGCGGTGGTGATCGTGAGCCACGATAAATATTTCCTGAACCGGATGGTGACCAAGATCGTGGAGCTGTACCAGCAGCAGTTGCATATCTATACCGGGAATTTCGATTATTATGAAAGGGAAAAAGCCCTCCGGATCGAACAGCAGCAAAAAGCGTTTGAGAACCAACAGGATTTTATCCGTCAGCAGGAAAGGCTGATCGACCGTTTCCGTGCCAAGGCCAGCAAGGCGGCGATGGCGCAGAGTTTGATCAAGAAACTCGACCGGCTGGAAAGGATTGAGGATGCCGAGCTCGAGCGGCCCAATATCCGCATCAATTTCAGGGTGGATAAAACACCGGGTAAGGTATTGGTGGAACTGAAACATATCAGCAAGGCATTTGGCGATAATGTGATCATCAAAAATTCATCCGTTGAAATAGATCGCGGGGATAAAATAGCCCTGATCGGCGCCAACGGAAAGGGAAAGTCCACCCTCCTGCGGATCATTGCCGGAACGGAACCTTGCCAGGGCGAACGCAAATGGGGTCATAATGTGGAGGAAAGTTTTTACGCCCAGCACCAGTTGGAAGCGCTGAATGTGAACCATACCATCATCGAAGAAATGAAGGAATGCGGGAGCCAGATGACCGAACTCGAACTCAGGGGGCTGCTCGGTTGCTTCCTGTTCAGCGGGGATGATGCGGACAAGCGAATAAAAATTCTAAGCGGTGGTGAGAAAGCGCGGGTGGCGCTGGCGAAAGTGATCATCAGTAAGGCCAATTTCCTGATGCTGGATGAACCGACCAACCACCTGGATATGCACAGTTGCGACCTTCTCATCGATGCCTTGAACAAATACCAGGGCAGCATGATACTGGTGAGTCACGACCGGTATTTCATTGCACGCACCGCCAATAAGATCTGGGAGATCGTGGACCAGGAGATCAAGGAGTTCAAGGGCGGTTATGAAGAATGGGTACAGTGGAAGGAAAGAATGGCGAAACAGCAAGCGGAACGGCAGAAGGCAGAGGCAGGAAGCCGGAAGTCAGAGGCCGGAAGTCAGAAGTCAGAAGCCGGAAGCCGGAAGTCAGAGGCCGGAAGTCAGAAGTCAGAAGCCGGAAGCCGGAAGTCAGAGGCCGGAAGTAAGAGATCAGAAGAACCTGATAAAACAAAGCTCTCTAAAGATGCTGGAGAACTTACCAGCTCAAACCATAAGAAGCACGCAGCTCAGACTTCCGACCTCCGTCTTCCGAATTCAGCCGCCATCAACAAGGAACACAAGAAAGAACTCCAGAAGGTCCAGCGGCAATTTCAGCAACTGGAAGAAAGGATCGCGGGTTTGAATAAGAAAAGATCGGATCTGGAAGCTTCCCTTTCCGACCCCGCCACCTATTCCGATAAAGCCAGGTTTCTCGAAACTGAAACAGCCTATAAGACGGCTGACGAAGAACTATCACGGCTTAACAAACAGTATGAACAGCTGTTTGAAAAAATAATGGAACTGGAAGAAAAACAGTAGCACCCGCCGGTTATTTTTTTTCGTAACTTTTATCTTCTTAAACCGGTGTTCACATGAAACAAAAACTGCTAATGGTGTCAGCCGCATTTATCGTGGCATTGCTGCTGGCCTTCCGTCACGCTGATCAGCAAGCAACCCTTATCCAGATTACCAAAGGCAAACCAATCAAAGAAAGAACGATCATCAGCTGTTCACCCGATTGGAACGAATGGAAGGATTGGCTGGAAGAGTCTGATATCCCTCCCATTCCCGGTGCGGGAAAGCACACCTGGAAGATCAGTACGACCAGTGACAGCGCGCAATTCTATTTCAACCAGGGGATCAATATGTATTATAGTTTTCACCTGATTGAAGCGATGGCCTCATTTAAAAAAGCGGCAAGGTTCGATCCCGGTTGTGCCATGCTTTTCTGGGCCCAGGCACTGGGATACGGTCCCAATATCAATGATCTTGGTTACCGGGCATCACCGGAAGCGCTGGCGGCTGTAAAAAAAGCCAGGGAACTGGAAGCCACGGCCTCCCCCCTGGAAAAAGAACTGATCGGGGCCATGGCCGTTCGCTATACGGCTGACTCGGCGGATGTTTCACGTTCATCCCTGAACCAGGATTACACGGACCGGATGAAGATGCTGTATGATAATAATCCTTCTAACCCTGATATACAGGCGCTTTACGCCGATGCCATGATGCTACAGCACCCCTGGGACCTTTGGACCATTGAGGGAAGTCCCAAACCCTGGACACCCCTGATCCGTGAAGTGCTGGAGAAGTTGCTGGCACAATACCCGGAGCACCCCGGCGGTAATCATTATTATATCCACGTGATGGAACCCTCTCCTTTTGCCGCTAAGGCATTGCCCAGCGCTGAAATACTTGGGAAAACGAACCCGGGTCTTTCGCATGTTGTGCATATGCCCTCGCATATTTATTTGCGTACCGGTTATTACCAGAAAGGAGTGGATGTGAATGTGAGCGCGGTGAACAGTTATAAAAAAACGATTCCCCTGTTTGCGCCGGTTACCGGGAATGATTTTTTATACATCATTCATAACCTGCACATGAAGACCAATAATGCGATGATGACCGGGAATTATAAAACTTCCATCGCTGCCGCAATTGAAACGCAAAACAGTGTGCTCCCGGATTATCTTTCTTTTCCGCCGCCGATGGGCAGCCTGGTGCAATACGTTCACATGACGCCGGTGCTGGTTTATGTGCGTTTTGGAAAATGGAATGAATTACTGAAGGTTTCAGAGCCGGCCCCATCGCTCAGCTATGCCCGCATTCTCTATCATTTCGGAAGAGGCATGGCCCTGTCGGCACAATCCAGGCAGGCAGATGCCAAACTGGAACTCTCGGCACTCCAGGAACTGATGAAAGATACCAGTCTGGCAATTCCGCTTACGCCTTTTTCCCCCGCCCTCGATGGAGCGGTGGTCGCCGAGAATCTCCTGATCGGGACGATCGCGCTGAAGGAAAAAAGGTTCAGTGATGCGGTTGCCGCTTTTGAAGAGGCGGTGGTGACGGAAGAGAATATGGTGTACAATGAACCACGTGACTGGATGTTAAATCCCAAGCATTACCTGGGAAATGCGTTTCTGCTGGCAGGAAGGGCAAGAGAAGCCAGGGAGATATTTGAAAAAGACCTGCAAAACAACCAGGAGAATGGCTGGTCGCTTTACGGGATCTCACAGGCATTGAAAATGGAAAGAAAGAAGGCGGAAGCGGCCCGGGTCATGACCCGTTACAATAAAGCATTCAGCAAAGCCGATGTAAGGATCAGCGCCGCGGTCTTTTAATGACTCGGTCTAACCACTCAGGCAGGATCAGGTGTTCTCGCTTTTACAAAATCAGTTACCAGGTAGCTGGCCAGTTTCCCGCTGGTGGCATCGGTACGGCCATCGTTCAGCCGGGTGGCGCCTTCACAGATATGCAGGTAAGCGGCCTTGGTATCGGCCGCGGCAAAGGAAACATATTGACGGGCATGAACCGGGGTTATTCCCACCGGAGTCATGGCGCTGCTGAGCGTATTCTGGATCCCGTCCAGGTCAATATCGATACCGGTAAGCGTATCCTCCGTAAAACCCGTTGCATGTGATACCGCCTGCATGAACGTTCTTTTATCATGTACAAAAATGTCTTCAAAGGTGATGCAGTCGATAAAGGGGTTGTTCACGATATCGATCCATACATTCTGCGGGAGGTAGTTCTCGTGTAACCCTACGATGCAGTACTTCTGCAGGTAACCGTCTTCTTCCGCGTAGCGGAATGCATTGCCGCTATGACGTCCTTCCAGCGGACGGTAATCCGCATGCGCGTCGAGATTGATACAATTGATCTGCGCCAGTTGCAGCATACCGGCCTTGTGCCAGCCTTTGGCGGTGCCCTTGATCAGCGGGTAGGAATTGTTATGCCCGCCTCCGATCACGATGGGGATCTTCTTTGCTTCGGTGATCAGCTTGGCCAGGTGTTCCACTTCGTCATCGATGGTGATCACCGCATGCCGGTAGGCTTCGATCTTTTCATCTTCGCTCTTGGCCGTGGTATCTATCAGGTATTGTATATCGCCGAAATCAAAATGCCCGAGCAGGAGTATATTTCCCCCGTCAAAAAAATCGTTGCTCTGCACATTCAGGAAGGATTGCAGGAAGGGGATCCATAGCGTATCCGAACCGCCGATTCCCTGGTTTCCCTTGGCGCCCAGGTCCTCCGGGATGCCCAGCAACACATATTCCGCAGCGGAGGAGGCAATGGATCCGGCCAGGTCGGCGGGGTCTTTTACCACCTGCACCCTTTCTCCCACCTTGGTCTCAAAGCGGCGGATCTTTGTCAGGGACAGGATATCCTGCTTATTGTAAATTTTCAGGTGTTGCATACCGTTAGGTTTTGCCTCTGTAGCCGTGCTTTTAGTTTCCGATCTTTCCATCGATGAATTTTAAGATTGCCGCCTCTAAAGCTATTGTATTGTTTTCAATTTCACGCCCTTTGCGGATGAGTTCCGTTACATAGGCTTTGTCATCATACCCGGTCGCGTTGATCCGCACATTCATAAAGGCCCCGATCACGGCGCTGCGGGCACAAAGCGCCCCAACCCCGGCATCGGTCATTGAGTTCGGGTTTCCTGTCTCTACCATGGATTGGATCACCGTCATGCTTTCAAAAGCTTTTTCCATTACCGTAAAGGGAACATCGATCGCCACTTTTGTCGCTTCCTGTATCGCCCTTGACCGTGCAGCTTTTTCCTCCGGGGTTGATTTCGGCAGCCCGAATGCCGTCATGATCAGGTTAAAGGCCCGGGTGTCGGCATCTACCAGCCGCAGCAATTCGCTTTTTAACTGTTCCGCTTTTTCCGCCTGGTCGCTGAATTCTTCCCAACGTTCATCCCAGCCCCGTTTATGGGAGGAAAGATTGGCTACCATGGCAGCCAGCGACACACCCAGTGCACCCACATAGGCGGATACAGAACCCCCACCGGGTGCCGGGCTTTCACCCGCCGCTTCGTTGGCGAAATCAGTAAGGGTCATATTCACCAGCCGGCTGTCTGCCGGATTGCGCAACAGGTATTCTATGATCCTATCTTCGGGTTTAAAGGGGCCCAGTTCATCCAGGCCCATGGACTTTACCGCGATCTTGATCAGTTCTTTTTCCGATACCCCAACTGAACGTTGTTGTTTACGTAAAAAATATTTGCCTGCATCGGTCATGGCTTTCAGCGGAACCAGTCCCACCAGTTCGCTGCCCGTAACCCGGATACCCCTTGCTTCGGCTTTCCTGCAAACCTCATCAAAGGCAATATGTACCGGGGTGGTATTGATATTGGTGAGGTTCATACTGATCTGTGCCACGCCGTATTCTTCAATATACCAGCCAATGGCTTTAACCGATTTCAGCGTACCAGGTTTGTTCACTTTCACCCCTTTCTCTTCCACATTCCTTCCCGCTTCCCGCACATCAAAGGCAATGGCATTGGCCCTCCGCGTGGATGTTGTATTGAGGTTGATATTATAGGCCACGAGGAAATCCCTGGCTCCGATCACGGTGCCTCCCCTTTTGGCATCGAATTCGGCAGGTCCATAATCCGGTTTCCATTCCGCCTGTTTGATCTTTTTAAAAAAGCCTTCGTACTCACCCGCCCTGATCACCGATAAATTACTGCGTTGTTTATCCGGTTGCGCGGCCTCATACAAATAAACAGGTAGCTGTAATTCCTTCCCTACCCTCTCTGCCAGTTGCTGCGCGAATATTGCCGTTTCTTCCATACTGATGCCGGCAACCGGTATCAGCGGGCAAACATCGGTGGCGCCCATCCGCGGATGTTCGCCCTTGTGTTTGCTCATATCGATAAGTTCCCCGGCTTTTTTGATGGCAAGGAAGGCTGCCTGTATTACAGCCTGCGGGTTTCCCACAAAAGTTACCACCGTCCGGTTGGTAGCCTTTCCGGGGTCCACATTCAGCAGCCGCACTCCTTCCACCGATTCGATTTCACCGGTGATCTGCCCGATGATATTCATATCCCGCCCTTCGCTGAAATTGGGGACGCATTCAATGATTGGCATGCAATGAGTTTTGGCGCTAAGATAAAGTAAGTGCCGGAAAGGGAATCGCAAAAACTGGCTGACGGCAAACTCATCCGGCCGGATCGCCCTGTTTTTGTTTATGCCAATGTATCTGAATGGAATGAATCACCCCTTCCGGACAGCATCCGGGATCTCCGGCAATTCGAATCGTATCTTATCCTTGTTACGAAAAACAAAAAGGAACCTTTTGCATTCAAACTAACCGGGATAATGGAGAAAGCGGCCCTTCATGTTGTAAACCTCCCTCCCGGAACAAAAGTCATTTCCCCTGACGATGCACATAAGGGAAAGGTGAATGTTGAACTGGTGAATGAAGCGGCAGAGATTATTGGCTTTTTTTCCACACAACATCAGTCTGTTTTCACCCATCACGACACTTACCTGCACCTTATAACGGCAGACAGGTCAAAAATGGGCCATGTCGATGAATTCCTGTTAAAAAAAGGAACAGTAAGACTTTACCTCCCCGTAAAATAAGAGGTACGCATCCGGTTGACAGTGACATGAAATAAAAAAAGAGCCTGCAACCTGCAGACTCTTTTTTCGGATCCTATTGGATCGCAGGAAGCGCTATATTACTTTTTAGCCGGAGTAGAAGTAACATTCATATCACGGATACAAATGTACTTGCCGTCTCTTTTCTGAAAAAGGGACATATAATGCCCTTTATCAACCTCGGTCCCGGCAGGATTCATTACTGTCCAGGAACCGATCTCCACCAGCGTATTTCCTTCGCCAATCAGGTCCACGACTTTGTAAACATTGTAATTGCC
>JBGATE010000127.1:0-8279 GCA_044229375.1 Chitinophagaceae bacterium | reverse complement strand
ATCAACCGTAACTCAACCGGCGTAATAGTTTCATCCGTTCAGAAATCCGCCGCGCTGGTTCTGCTCGGGGTTGACAGCATTGTCACCCGGTTTAATTTTAACAGCGGTACGTCCAGGTACACTTCTTCGGTCTTTGCCACAACTATTATGGGCTTTACCGTTAACGACAGCGCGGTATATTCTTATGATGCCGGCGGAAGGATCAGCAGTGACGCGCATTACCTGCAAACAACCGGATTGCCGATACCCCTTCCACCCGTATTGGCGCTCAAGAACAATTATTACTATTCTTCCAATGGCGCCAAACTGGATTCGGTGATGCAGGAGGCCGTGAGCGCACCGGGCGGACCGCTTTCCCCTGTTGCTTCGCAGAAATACACGTATGATGCGAAGCTCAGTCCGCTGGTTATTGTGAATGAGGCCATCCTCCTGAACCGTACGGGTCTGTACAGCTCCAATAACCCAACGAAAACAGTGGTGTCCAATACTATCTCACCCGGTAATGATTTTACGCTGGACAATGTGTATATCTATAACAGCAGCAACACACCCGATTCCCTCTACAGTACCCGCTCACCGGGGGGAACTATGACTGCTTCCAGATACTTTTACCAGTAAAATTGGTTACGGGGATAAAGGAGTAAAAAGAGGAGGAGAGTGGTTCCTGCTATTGCGATGTAATCCTGCGCCTGATTTTTTCAGTGAAACATTACCTATATTGGCAAAGAGGTAAAGGAGTTAAAGGAATGGAATCGCAGGGCTAAGCACACTACTCTTTATATATCTTATCTCTTTTAACCTCTTAGCCTGATTTGCACGTGAGCCGTTTTCATTCATACCTCAATACCGCAGTTGCTATTCTGACTGCTTATAATGGAGAGGTTCCCTTTGCCGTAATCGTAAAGAAATATTTCGCAGAAAATAAAAAACACGGGTCCCGCGACCGGAAAGAGATCGCCGCCCTCTGCTATGCTTATTTCCGGGCTGCCAGGCTCTTTGAAAACGATACGATGGAGGAAAAGATCCTGAAAAGTTATTTCCTGTGTTCCACTGGACCGAATGAATTGTTGTTGCAGCTTCGCCCGGATTGGAATGAGAAAATCACCGCTGGTTGGGAAGAAAAATGCTCAATGCTCAATGCTCAATTCTCCATAATCAAATTAATCCCTTGGCTGGGGGAATTAAGTGAAGGAATTGACACTGAAAAGTTCGCCGCATCTTTCCTTGTGCAACCTGATCTTTTTCTCCGGCTGCGCCCCGGCAGGGAAGAAACGGTAAGAAATAAATTACAGGAGGCCGGCATTCCTTTTACGGAACTAAGCAAAACCTGTCTTGCATTACCCAATACTTCTAAAATTGACACGATCCTGCAGTTGGATTTTGAAGCTGTTATTCAGGATCTAAGCTCTCAAAAGACAGGCGAACTGTTACAACGGCTGAAAACTCCTGCTTTCGTCTGGGATTGTTGCGCCGCCAGCGGCGGGATACCCGCGAATCGATCCTCCACAATCTTAAAAAACGTTTTGCCGCAGCAGGCATCAAAAATTATAAAAGCTTTGTTAGAAACCTTGCTCATTCAGACATTTCACGCCGAACTCCCGACTCCCAACTCCAGTCTCCAAATTACGATCTCATCATCGCCGACGTTCCCTGCACCGGCAGCGGTACCTGGTCACGTACACCGGAACAGTTATTCTATTTTAAGGAAGAAAAAATTGCGGAGTATGCTTCCCTGCAGCTAGAGATCTTGTCCAATATCGTTGACAGCCTGAAACCTGGTGGACATTTGTTGTATATCACCTGCTCTGTATTTAAAAAGGAGAATGAGGGGGCAGTAGATTTCCTGCTGAAAAAATTTCAGCTTCAACCCGTGAAAACCGGACTAATCAAAGGGTATGACCTGAAAGCGGATACGATGTTTGCTGCGCTGATGGAAAAATCCTTATAAATGGATTAGCGCAAAGACAGTAAGACTAAGCGCTGATTACCCTTTTCGGGTTTAATATTCATCGGACAAAGGAATAAGATAAAAGGGGAAGAGTTTGAAAAATCGCGCAGCGATTCCCGTTCCCGCTTTTCCCGTGCACAGGAAAAATTCAGCAGCGACAAATTTCTGTACTCTCTATGAAAAACTCCGAGGAAAAAAAATCTAAAGACGGATCAGCTCCGCCGTTCCAAGCGGTTTCCCGCCATCCATCACCCGGATATAATATTTTCCCTTTGCAAACCCGCCCACCGGGATCTCGATCGTCTTCCGGCCGCTGCCCTTGGTTTCTTTCAGCTGCATCATCATTCTTCCCTTGCCGTCGAAGATCGCAATGGGCATATCGCTGATGGCGCCGGGCGTTTCCACGATCAGCGTTACCGAATTGCCCGAAACGGGATTGGGCCGTATGCTCACCAGGGTTGCCGAACCGCCCGTGTTACCAACACCGGTTACTACGCAGGGCGTGGGGACATTGATAATAGTAGTATCAATATAAACGGCGGTGAAACTTGCCGTGGCTGTATCAATGATCTGCCTGATCCGGTAGGAATATGTGCCGGAAGAACCGCTGGTAAGATCATTGTTATACTGGTAGGTTCTGTTGGCCAGGATAGCGCCTGCCTGCGCGCTGACATCAGCGATCTTTGAAAAACTCGTTTCACCGGGAGCTTTTCTCTCGATCTCGTATCGCATCGCACCCATATCCTTGCTGTTCCAGCCCACCGTGATACGGCAGCCGGTGAGCGAAGAATTGGAGATAGCATATTCCGTCAGCAGGTTGGAAAAAGCCAGTTTCATATTGGGGATGCCAAATCCCACACGGTCATCGGGGTTGGAGGCCTTATGCCCCGCCTGCCGCAACGCGTTCACAATTTTCATATTGTTGTATTCAGGGAAAGCCTGCCAGAGACAGGTGCCCAGTCCAGCCATATTCGGGCAGGCAAAGGAAGTTCCGTTACTGGTGCCTACGGTATTGGCCGTTGTTTGAACCAACGCGGCAACCCCAACGGAAGCCATATCAGGTTTTATTTGCCCGTCACCCGAAGGGCCATAACTTGAAAAACTTCCCACCGCACCCGCGGCGCTAACGGCACCCACGGCCACCACACTGTCGCCATCGGAAGGAGTGATGATAAAATGCCAGGGGAGCGTTCCGGCATTGCCGGCCGCGGCAAATACAAGGATCCCTTTTTTCGCGGCCAGGTCGGCGGCGATCGCCGCCATAGTTGTATTGCCGTCCAGCCAGGTATAAGGATAATCCGGTATCCCGCCGTCAAAACCATACCCGTATCCCAGCGAAGTGGAAATCACATCGGCGCCGGAACTGTCCGAACGTTCCGCCCCGCAGGACCAGTTGAATTCCTCGATCGGGTACTCGCTGGCGTTATCTTCCGTCTGGTACAACCAGAAACTGGCCTTGGGCGCTTTCCCGACGAACTGGCCGGGAATATTCGCGGCAATGGTGGACATGCAATTCATGCCATGACTGCCGTCGTTGGCCACATTTTGCTCCCTGGCAACAAAGTCCCAGGTACCCAGCACCCGTCCTTCGGCATTCACACTGTCAAATGCTTTCAGCGTGGTATAATTATTAAAACCGTTGTCGAGCATGGCTATCTGCATACCCTGACCGCGCATGCCGATATTGTGCAGGAACTCCCCGTTATGTAAATGGATCTCGTTAAAGGAATTTGTTCCGTAATTAAAATAATCGGCGGAGACACGTTCCGCGCCGTTGGTAACGGGCGGGTCGTCACCGATTCGTTCAAACTTATCATCCGGTCCGCGGCCGCCGGTGCTCTCCCTTGCGGCCACACCCACGACCAGTTGCACAAAAGGAAAACCATTGATCGTGCTGATGGCATTGGCATCCGTAGTCTGAATCGTTACGGCATTCAGCCATTTGGAAACGTTGAGTACCGTTACATTGGCCACCGCTTTTATCTGGTTCACATACGCCGGGTTCACCGGGAGATCGGTACTGTCGAGTGGAATATTATACGCCAGGCGACGGTTGACGGCCCGTTGCGAGAGATAGGCATTGGGAGCGGAAAGGGAAAAAGGCGTGCCGTTCTTGTTCCGGAGCTTCACTACGTAACGGCTGAACTGCGCCTGCATTTCAAGACCGGTAACACTTGCCAGTAAAATAAGGAGTACAATTTTTTTCATGTGATCGGTTACACAAATTTATTATTCCCGTGGTCAATTATGATCGATCATCCACATGGTTATACCAAACCCGGTTTTATAGGGACCACCGGAGCCCCCGGTATTTGGCTGGTATTCCCAGATCTCAAACTGGCGGAACACCATCCCGATGTTTTTTGCATAGCGTTCAACGGACCTGGATTGTGCCGCGTAGGAGCCGGGGCTGGTGATCGGTACATTGAAGGATTCATCCACCTGTTCAACCGAAAAGACATTGGAATAGTTCTGACCTCCGTAGCTGAACGAAGCGGCGTTGCCATCGTAAAAGAAATCCCAATCCGCCATATTATCGTCGTTGCTGAAATTATAAATCGGTCCGAATGGATCGGTGGGCAGGTAGCGGTTCCCTTTCCAGCTAAACCCGTCTTTAATCGGCAGGTGCAGTTTGATCACCCGCAGGTTGTCTTCGGCAGTCTCCACCTGGTCGCCCAGCGGGGTAATGAAATAGGAGCCGGCAGGCTGCCAGGGCTGTGTGCCCGCAGAGTCACGCAGGTAACGATATACCTTGTACATCGGGTTGCCGACATTATCATTGGTCAGCGCCTCTACCTGGTGTTTGACCTGGTATTTATGGACCTCCGTGTTTCTCCCGAAATTGGGGAACACCAGCGAGTCGATCCGGTATGTGATAAACTTGCCCACCGCCAGCGGCATATAGTCCGACAACTGATCAGATGCCAGTTCTTCCTTCTCATTACAGGAGATGAAAAAGCTGCTGACAAGGGCCAATAAAAAAATGCGGGAAATGCTCAGGATTCTCATAAGTGGTTTTTCTGCTTTCAGGGACAAAATGTTGGTTAACTATTGTTTGTCAGGGTATTTGGACCATTCCAACATAGCATTTAAAGGCAATGTTGGACTTCTAAAGCTACAAACTAAATCGGGGAAATGGAACCCCTGAGGTAAAACGGTGATTCTGTGGGGTTTATTGTTGTGAGTTTAGAGTTCAGAGCCGGGTCGTTTATTTACATAGGTCTTTTAAATACTCCGGGATGCGGACTCTTGCTTTTAATATGCATTATCAAATAATCCAGGCTCTGACTCTGAACTATGAACTCTGAACTCCTGACTGATTTATGAACTCAGAAATCCCGACTGAATGATCCCACCTCCAATAACATCGTCCCCTTCATAGAACACAGCGCTCTGGCCGGGGGCGATACCTTTGACATTTTCATAAAATCGCACCCGTAGAGACAAGGCATGCCTTGTCTCTACGGTCGGGGCATGCCCCGACCCCACGGGATATAAATTCGACAATGCGCCCTTGTCTTTATACCGGATCCTGGTCACGGCCTCCATACCAGGCGTGATGGAATCGTATTTGATCCAATTCAATTTGCCGACGGTCATTTCATTTTGATCGAGGTCCGCTTCATCGCCCAGCACGACGGTATTGGTATCGGGGTCGATCTTCGTGACGAATACCGGGCGGCCCATGGCAATTTCAAGACCTTTCCGCTGGCCGATGGTGTAAAAGGGATAGCCTTTATGCTGACCGAGGATCTTTCCGTTTTTGTCAATGAAATTTCCGCCCGCCACTCTTTCTTCCAGTCCTTCCACTTTTCTTTTCAGGAAACCGCGGTAGTCGTTATCGGGAACAAAACAGATCTCGTAGCTCTCGCTTTTTTTGGCCAGTTCGGGGTAGCCGTAATCATGCGCCATCTGCCGGATCTGCGTTTTCCGGTAGGGGCCAAGTGGTAGAATGGTCCTGCTTAAGAGGTCCTGTTGCAAACCCCACAACACATAACTCTGGTCCTTGGTATCATCCATGGCCTTGCTCACCACGAAGCGGCCGTTATCATGCTGTCTTATTTTGGCATAGTGACCCGTGGCGATAAATTCGCAACCCAGTGCATCCGCCCTTTTCAACAGCGCCCGCCATTTGATATGGGTATTGCAGAGCACGCAGGGGTTAGGTGTTCTCCCCGCCAGGTATTCATCAACAAAATTCTCGATCACAAAATCGCCGAACTCCTCGCGGATATCGAGGATATAATGCGCAAAGCCATGTTCCACCGCCGCCTGCCTTGCATCATTGAAGGAATCCAGGTTGCAGCAACCGGTTTCTTTTTTGCCGCCGCCGCTGGCCGCATAGTCCCAGGTTTTCATAGTGATCCCCACTACCTCATAACCTTCGTCATGCAGCATCAGCGCCGTAACGGTGCTGTCGATACCGCCGCTCATGGCCACTAAAACTTTACCTTTTTTGCTCATCTGCATAAATTAAAAAACCCAGCCTTCGCTAAAGCTTCGGCGGGCTTGTCCACCATAGCTTTAGCGAAGGTGGACGAATTACAAAGGTACGAAAAAGGGGCGTGAGGTGACTTTCGGGAACGGTAAATTCGGGGAAAGGATTATTGCTCAACCGGTTTGTACACTTGAGGTATGTATCTTGATTCCTGAACTTTGAATAAGTGCCTTCATTGCCTTTGTAGCTTCATTCTTCGACAACATCATTTCCATGTCTTTCCACGTTATTCAGTAATTTCCCCCACCTAAAACCCCGGTATGAGAAAACTCCTGCTCGCCTTTTCACTATTCACCATTCACCATTCACTTTTCGCCCAGGATCTCAACTACTACCTGCCCGATTCCGTTAGTTATGATCCCGCCATTCCCAAACCCAGGGACATTATCTATCATGAAGTGGGAGAGTGGCATGTTACCCACGACCGGCTGGTGAATTATATGCTGGCCGTGGCGGCTGCAGCTCCCAAGCGAATGAAACTGGAAACCATGGGTTTTAGCTATGAGGGCCGGCCTCAGGTGCTGCTGATCATTACATCTCCCGGAAACCACCAACGGTTGGAGGAGATCCGGCAACAGCATTTGAATCTTACAAACACATCCTTTGAAAACATGCCTTCCGTAGTATGGATCGGCCACTCCATCCATGGCAACGAAGCCAGCGGGGCCAATGCCAGCCTCCTTACGGCTTATTACCTTGCCGCGGCACAGGGCAGACAGATTGACGAATTGCTGGAGAATGTGGTGATCCTTTTTGATCCTTCCTTTAACCCCGATGGCCTGCAGCGTTTCTCCACCTGGGCCAACCAGCATAAGAGCAAGAACCTGGTGAGCGATCCCAATTCAAGGGAGTTCAACGAGGTCTGGCCCGGCGGGCGGTTCAATCATTACTGGTTCGATCTCAACCGCGACTGGCTGCCTGCCGTGCATGTGGAAAGCCAGAACAGGTTGGTATGGTTCCAGAAATGGAAACCCAATATCCTCACCGATCACCACGAAATGGGAAGCAATGCAACATTTTTCTTTCAGCCCGGGGTGTCCTCCAGGGTTAACCCGCTCACACCGGCAAAGAACCAGGAGCTCACGGATAAGATCGGGAAATTTCACGCGGCCTTTCTCGACAGGATCGGTTCGCTCTATTACACCAAGGAGGGATACGATGATTTTTATTACGGCAAAGGCTCTACCTACCCCGACGTACAGGGATGTATCGGTATCCTCTTCGAACAGGCTTCCTCCCGCGGCCACCTGCAGCAAACCAGCAACGGCCTGCTGAGTTTTCCCTTTACTATCCGCAACCAGTTCGTCACGGCCCTTTCCACACTCGAAGCTGCAAAATCCTTGCGCAAGGAATTGCTGCAGTACCAGCATGATTTTTACAAACAGGCATCCGCCCGCGCCGCCGCTTACAATGTGAAGGGCTATGTGTTCGGGGATAAGAACGACCAGGCAAAGACCTTCTATTTCGCAGAAATGCTGAAGCGTCACAGTATCGAGATCAATAACCTGCCCGATAACTGGAACGATGCCGCATTTGATAAGGAATCTTCCTATATGGTCTCGCTGAACCAACCCCAGCATAGCCTGATCCGCGCCATCTTTGAAAAGACATTCGATTATAAGGATAGCCTGTTCTATGATATCACCTCCTGGACCATGCCCCTTGCATTTGGTCTGCCCTACAAAGAACTTACTACGGCGATCAATATTGGATCCAAAACGGAAACCCTTCGTATACCTAAAGCAAGCGTACTGGGCGGCCGTTCCAATTATGCCTATCTCATTCGTTGGGATGAACTCTATTCACCGGCAGCTCTTAATGAATTGCTGAATG